>JAFTIJ010000055.1 GCA_017456965.1 Clostridia bacterium | reverse complement strand
TGACGGAAAAAGAGAGAACGTTGCGGTCGGAAACCGTTTCGTTCTCTCTTTTTTGTACCATAGGAAATTGCTCGAAATCAACCTCGCCGTTTTGCCGTGCTTGTCTGCACGGAAAGCTAAGATAGGCGAGCCGGGGGGTGCGGGCACGGCCCGCTTTTTTGACCTATAGGAAATTGCGCAAAATCGACCTCGCCGTTTTGCCGTGCCTGTCTGCGCGGAAAGCTAAGATAGGCGAGCTTACGGATGCGGGCACAGCCCGCTTTTTTGAATCAGCGTTTGGTTTTAGTTCTTTTGTGACGTGCTCTTGGCGCGGATATAGTCGTCGATGGCGGCGGCGGATTTTTTGCCTGCCTCCATGGCGAGGATGACGGTGGCAGCGCCCGTGACGGCATCACCGCCCGCAAATACACCTGCGCGGGAGGTAGCACCGTTTTCATCGGCGACGATGCATCCCTTGGCGTTGGTATCAAGTCCCTCGGTCGTGGATTTGATCAGGGGATTGGGGAGTGTGCCGATGGAGATGATCACAGCGTCAACGTCGAGGGTAAACTCCGAGCCCTCCTTGGCAACGGGACGGCGGCGTCCCGAGGCGTCGGGCTCACCGAGTGCCATCTCGATGCACTCGATCGCCTCGACGCGTCCGTTCTCATCCCCGAGAATGCGCGTGGGGTTATTCAGAAGACGGAACTCGATGCCCTCGTCGATTGCGTGGTGTACCTCCTCGCGTCTGGCGGGGAGCTCCTCCATGCCGCGTCGGTATACGACGTAGACGTTCTCCGCACCCATACGCTTGGCGCATCTTGCGGCGTCCATGGCGACGTTGCCGCCGCCGACGACAGCGACGCTTTTCGCGCGCTTGATCGGTGTCTCGTATTCGTCGAGATATGCCTTCATCAGATTGATGCGGGTCAGATACTCGTTGGCGGAATAAACGCCGAGGAGATTCTCGCCCGGGATATTCATAAACTGAGGCAGTCCCGCGCCGCTACCGATAAAGACGGCCTCGTAGCCATCCTCAAACAGCTCGTCGATCGAGAAGGAGCGCCCGACGATGGCGTTGGTGACGATCTTGACGCCCATGGCCTCTAAGTTCTCGATCTCCTCGCGTACGATCTGCTTGGGCAGACGGAACTCGGGGATGCCGTAGACCAGCACGCCGCCCGCCTTATGAAACGCCTCGTATACGGTGACGTCGTAGCCCAGACGCGCGAGGCTCCCCGCACAGGTGAGCCCCGAGGGACCCGAGCCGACGACGGCGACCTTGTGACCGTTCGGGGTGGCGGGAGAGGGCTTGTTAGACGAGTGCGCCCTGTGATGATCCGCAACGAAGCGCTCCAGCGCGCCGATGCCGACGGACTCGCCCTTGATGCCGCGGATGCACTTGCCCTCGCACTGCTTCTCCTGCGGGCAGACTCTGCCGCAGACGGCGGGGAGAAGATTGGTGGAGGTGATGATCTCGTACGCCTCCTCAAAGTGCCCTTCGGCAACGGCGGAAATAAACTCGGGGATGCGGACGCTGACGGGGCATCCCTTGCGGCAGAGGGCGTTTTTGCAGTTCAGGCATCGTTTTGCCTCCGCGATCGCCTGCTCCTCGGTATAGCCGAGGGTGACCTCCTCAAAGTTTGCGCTCCGTACCTTGGGATCCTGCTCGGGTACGGGCGTTTTCTTCGGATCCATATTAGCCATGACGCTTACCTCCCGTCAGACGGCACGCATGCTCGCGCTCCTCGTCTTTATAGAAATTGTTTCTTGCCATCAGCTCGTCCCAATCGACCTCGTGACCGTCAAACTCGGGACCATCCACGCAGGCGAACTTCGTCTTGCCGCCAACCGTGACGCGGCAACCGCCGCACATGCCCGTACCGTCAATCATGATCGGATTCAGCGATACGACGGTGCGGATGCCGTAGGGGCGCGTGACCTCGCTTATGAGCTTCATCATGATGGGAGGTCCGATGGCGATGACCTCGTCGTAATCTGCGCCTGCCTCAATGAGCGATTTTAATTTGGTCGTGGTAAAGCCGTGCTCACCGTAGCTTCCGTCGTCGGTCGTGACGTAGAGCGCGTCGCAATGACTGCGCATCTCGTTTTCAAGGATCACGATCTCCTTCGTGCGGAAGCCCGCGATCATATCGACCTTAGCCCCTGCCGTGTGGAGTGCCTTGGCAACGGGATAGGCGATCGCACATCCGACACCGCCGCCGACGACGGCGACGCGACGGAAGCCCTCGGTCTCGGACGGCTTGCCGAGAGGACCCGCAAAGTCGAGAATGCTGTCGCCCGCTTCCTTTTCCGCGAGCATTTTTGTAGATGAGCCGACGGGCTGGAACATAATGGTGACCGTGCCCGCCTCTCGGTCGTAGTCTGCAATGGTGAGCGGGACACGCTCGCCGTATTCACTGACTCGGAAGATGATGAACTGCCCTGCGAGACATTTTTTCGCAACCAAGGGGGCCTTGACGACCATCTCCATAACACTTTTCGCTTCATTCAGATAGCGCTTGCTGATAATTGGATACAATGTGAACCCTCCGTTTCCGGGAAAACCGTTTTTTCGTAGATTCTTATTATAGCATTATCGCTTCGGATTGTAAAGAGTGATTTTTAATTTTTTTGTTGTCAGCGGTGGTACTTGCGTTGGTATATATCCACCTTGCGCTGAATATGAATACAGAAAAAAGCGAAAAGGAAGGGAGAGCGGTATGACAAGCTCCACAAAACATTTTCCCGCGATGACGGGACTTGACGAGGTGCAGGTGCGCGCCTCGCGTGAACAAAACGGATCCAATCTGTTTACGGGGAAAAAGAGAAAATCATTTTTGCGAAAATACGCGGAGAGCTTCGGGGATCCGATCATCCGCATATTGCTTCTGGCGCTTGGAGTCAACGTCGCGTTTATGCTGAGGACGGGCGAGATCTTTGAGACGGTGGGGATCGCGATCGCCGTCTTTCTCTCCACGTTCGTATCGACCTTGTCGGAGTATGGGAGTGAGAGTGCTTTCTTGCGTTTACAGGCAGAGGCGGAGCGTCTTTCCTGCCGTGTGAGGCGCGCGGGACGGCTTGTGGAGATCCCGATCGGCGAGGTCGTCGTAGGAGATCTCGTCGTGCTCGCCGCAGGCGAGAAGATCCCCGCGGACGGCATCCTCGTGTCGGGAGCGATCCATGTGGACGAGTCGGCGCTGAACGGGGAGAGCACGGAGGTGGAAAAGTGCGCCTCGGGACAGGACGGACTCTCGCGCGGTGCGATCGTGACCGAGGGAGAGGGCGTCATGCTCGTGGAGCGGGTCGGCGACGGGACGCTCTACGGCAAGCTCGCGGGAGAGCTGCAGGGCGACGCCGTTGACAGCCCCATGAAGGTCAGGCTCTCGCGTCTGGCGCGTCAGATCAGCCGTCTTGGATATACGGCGGCGCTTTTGATCGCGTTTGCGGATCTCTTTCACGCCGTGGTAATGGAGAACGCGTACGTTCGCGCGGAAATCATGGCAGAGCTTCGGAATCTGCCGATGATGGCAGAGAATCTCGTTCACGCACTTTTGATCGCGATCTCCGTGATCGTGGTCGCTGTCCCCGAGGGACTGCCGATGATGATCACGATCGTGCTCTCGTCCAATATGAGACGGATGCAACGGGCGGGGGTGATGGTGCGCAAGCTGATCGGCATCGAGACGGCAGGGAGCATCAACCTTTTATTTACGGACAAAACTGGAACGCTGACGCGCGGAAATATGACGGTGGAGAAGGTCTGCACGGCGGATTTCGTTTTCAGTACGCTTGACGAGATCGGGGAAAGAGAGCGGCTCTCGCTCTTGATCGCCCGCTCCTGCGTCTGTAACGGGGCGGCAGAGCTTGCGTCGGACGGTACTGTCGTCGGCGGGCACAGCACCGAACGCGCTTTGGTGCGCTTCGCCGCTCCTCTCTACGATCGGGTCGCCCAACTCGGGAAAGAAAAAAGCGTACCCTTTGACAGCAGTAAGAAATACTCGTGGGTCAGACTCTCCGAGGGGAATCTTGTGCTCGTCAAGGGCGCGCCCGAGATCTTGCTCTCCCGTTGCGTTTCCCACTACGATAAGGATGGCAGGATCGTGCCCGGCGTGCCCGAGCGCGTGCGGGATATGCTACGCGAGATGACGGGGGACGCGATGCGCGTATTGATGATCGCGACTGCGGACAGAGATTTTGACTCGCGTATGGCGCGTCTTACCTTTATCGCGCTGATCGGTATCCGCGATTCGCTTCGCCCCGAGGCCGCCGCCGCCGTGGCAAGCGTCAAGCGTGCGGGGATACAGACCGTGATGGTGACGGGAGATAACCGCGAGACGGCGGTCGCCATTGCCAAAAGCGCGGGGATCTTATCGGGTGGCGCGCAGGAGTGCGTGCTGACGGGCTCGGAGCTTGCCGAGATGAGTGACGAGGCGCTCACGGCGCTTTTGCCGAGACTGCGTGTGGTGGCAAGAGCACTGCCGACGGACAAGAGCCGCCTGGTGCGCTTGGCACAGGCGCGGGGGCTGGTCGTCGGTATGACGGGGGATGGCGTCAACGACGCCACGGCGCTCAAGCGCGCAGACGTCGGCTTTGCCATGGGGAGCGGAACGGAACTTGCCAAGGAGGCGGGGGATATCGTGATCCTCGACGACCGCTTTGCCTCGATCACGAGGGCGATCCTCTACGGGCGCACGATCTTTCACAGTATACGAAAATTCATCGTTTTTCAGCTTACGATGAATTTCTGCGCGGTCTGCGTTTCTCTTATCGGCCCCTTTGTCGGGATCGAAATGCCCGTTACGGTGACGCAGATGCTATGGATCAATATCATCATGGATACGCTGGCGGGGCTTGCCTTTGCGGGAGAGTCGCCGCAGAAAAGCTATATGGAGGAGAAGCCGAAATCCCGCCATGAGCCCATCATCACGGGCGGGATGCTCGGACAGATCTTGGTGACGGGAGGCTATACTGTGGCGCTGCTCACCGCCTTTCTGACGCATCCCTTTTTCCGTGAGCGCTTTGGCTATGAGACGGATTTTGTTGGCTATATGACGGCGTTTTTCACGCTTTTCGTGTTTTGTGGGATCTTCAACGCCTTCAACGCGAGAACGAGCCGCCTGCGGCTGACGGCGTATCTCATGAAAAACAGAGGCTTTTTGCCCGTGATGCTTACGATATCGGTCGTTCAGCTTCTGCTCGTCTTCTTCGGCGGGACCATGTTCCGCGCACACGCGCTTGCGTGGGAGGTGCTATGTGATATCCTCCTCGTTGCGTTCTCCGTGATCCCCTTTGACCTGATGCGTAAGCTCTTTTACCGCGTGTTTACGCTTGGGGCGCGGATGTGAGCATTTTCTTATCCGTCAAAAACGGCGTCGTACTCCGATCGGAATACGACGCCGTTTTGTTGGATACACAAATCTATGCGCAGATCAAGCGGGAGAGGGAAGAGGCTGATCCTCCTTGGGGAATTTCTTCTGGATGAAATAGTAGCAGATGAATTGCACGGCGCCCGTCAGTACCCACGTGATCGGGTAGGAGATCAAGAGCATCTCCCACGTGTGGACCGCCGCGAAGATCGTATAGATCCAGAATACGCGGAATACGCAGATACCGACGATGGAAACGCACATCGGAACGAACGAGTGGCCGAGCCCTCGGAGCTGACCGACGGTGACGTCCATGATGCCGCAGAGGAAATACAGAGAGCAAAGGATCTGCATACGGCGGTAGCCGACGGCGATCGCCTCGGCGTCGCCCGGCGTGTAGATCGCAATCAGCTGCTTGCCGAAGAGAATACAAATACCACCCATGACGATACCGACCACCGCAACGCAGGCAAGACACTGCCAGAGCGTTTTTCTGACGCGCTTGTACTGTCCCGCCGCGGAGTTCTGACCCGTAAAGTTGAGAGACGCCTGATAGAGCGCGCTCATCGACATCAGTACGAACGCCTCAATGCTCGCCGCCGCCGCACTGCCCGTCGCGTAGGGCGCACGACCCTCGGCAACGAAGGCGATATCAAAGGAGTTGATCGAGGACTGGATCAGGATATTGGAGATGCTGAAAACGCAGGACTGAATGCTTGCGGGCAGACCGATGCGGATCATCTCCGCCATGACGCCCATATCAATGCGGAGCTTGCGGAAGCTGAGACGGCACATTCCGTTTTGCTTGAGAAGACAAAGCACGACCAGAACGGCGGAAATAACCTGAGATGCGACCGTTCCGATGGCGACGCCCGCAACGTCCATGTGGAAGAGACAGACAAAGATCAGATTGAGAACGATATTGGCAAGTCCCGAGACCGCGAGAAAGTAGAAGGGGCGCTTGGTATCACCCGTCGCTCTCAAAATCGAGGCACCGAAATTGTATACCATATTAAAGGGGGCGCCGATGAAATAGATCATCAGATACAGGGAGGATTGACCGATGATGGCCTCCGACGTTCCCATCCACCCGAGAATGGTCGTGGAGAAGATCAGACCGAACGCCGTGATGACAGCGCCCGAGATCAAGGCAACCGTGATCGCGGTATGTACGACACGCTCGACATACGAGCGGTCACTCTTGCCGTAGCCGCGTGCGACCAGAACACTGACGCCGACGGACAGGCCGATGAAGAGGTTGACGATCAGGTTGGTCAGCGCGTTTGTCGCGCCGATCGCGCCGACCGCGTTCGGACTCCCCGAGAACTGACCTACGACGATCAGGTCCGCCGCATTATAGAGCAGCTGGAGTACGTTCGTCAAGATCAAAGAAAAGGAAAAGGAAATGATCTTCGGGAGCAAGGGACCGCGTGTCATATCGATCTCGTAGCTTGCTCGCCGTCTTCGCCTGAGCAGCATGATGCAAACCTCCGTAAAAGTAATTGATAACCACATTCTACCACGATTGCGCGAAAAAATCAAGTGGTATCGGGTTGATGCAAGCGTAAAAAGGACAGGAGCGACTCGGTATTGTCCTCGGAATACTCGATCTCGGAGGAGTATCGTCGGGCAAGCCCTACGATATCCGATAGGTCAATTGAACGGTCAGCTTGCTTTTTTGCCGCGCTGAGCCATCGCACGACGTGGTAGCCGAGGCAGGCGAAGGCGATGCGTGCGCGCAGATCCCGAAGATCCTCTGCCGCGGCGGTGTGGCGGTAAAGGAGATAGAGCAAGAGCTTCTCAAACGGCATCTGCCACTCGGTGTCATGGGTATTCTCAAGCGTGCGGAGCATGTCGAGCGTGCGATCCCACGCAGGATCGAGGATCTCAAGGGCAGAGAGCTTATCGCACCACTCGGCAGGGGATAAGTCGGGGAAAACGGCGCCATACTCGGATAATAGCGCGTTGATACGCGCGTGTAGCGGATCGGTTCTCGTTTGGAGCTTGGCAAATATCCGCGCACGTGCGGCGACGAGGTCACGCTCCCACGCATCGGTGGGCTCCGTCTCACCGTCATCGTCGATAAGCTCCATGACGGTATCCTCTGTCTGTGACAGGATCAGTCTTGCCGCCTCCTCGCAACAGAGACCGAGCCCCATCTCCTCCCGGTTGGCAAGATAAAGATAATAACGGGGATGCTCGCGACAGATATCGCAAAGGCTCTCCTCACCGAGTGTGAGAATCATCTCACAAAGTCCGTTTGGCTGTAAAAACGGGCATCGCTCCTGCTCACCGACGAGGCGGAAGTGTGCTTGCTCGCCGTCTCGCTCGATATTGGCCGCAAGCTTTTTGCCAAACGGATGATCGACGCTCTCATAATAGCGGAGCGAGTCCTCGTCGACGTCGATCTCCCAGCCGATACAGCAGCTATGCCGGCATCGGTCGGCGATGCATTGAAATTCCTTGCAGTAATTGGGTGCCAGATGCTTCATAAGACCTCCGATCTGAATATGGTGAAAGGGGGATGGTAAGCGTCACGGTCAACGTGTGCTTACCGTGATGCAAACGGGGGTGTTGGCGGAGACGGGCGGCGTCTCGATGACGGTCATATCATCGAGCACGGTGACGGTCAGGGTGGGGTCGTCGGTATGGGCGGCGGTGTGCATCAGCTCGACGCGATAGCGACGCACGCTCGGCATTCCCTCATATCCTTGCCCCTCGGGAAGCATAGAGACGGTGATATGCTCGCCTTCCTTGCGGTAGGAAAGATGCGTTTTCATATAGGCGCCTCTCTCAAAGGCGCGTGTGACGCCGTCATCCTCGTAGAGTGTGAAGCTACCGTGCTCACCGGGATAGCAACGAAGAATCAGCGTCTCGGGGGTGCGCGCGGTCATGCGCGGCGTATACGCCTGCATGGGGAGCGGCGTGCCGCCTCTGATAAGGAGCGGGAAGCGGTCAAGAGGGCAGGGGACGGTGTGCGTGCCCGCGCCGTAGCGCTTGCCCGTGAACCAATCGTACCACTCGCCGTCTGCGATCCAGATCTCGGTATCGACCGCCGTACGCCCCGCGAGCGGCTCGGTGACGGGAACTGTGAGAATCAGCTCCCCGAAGAAATACTCGCCGTCGTGCCCGTATGCCTCCTCTGTATCGGGGTGCTCGTAATAGAGGGGCATGATCATCGGCAGACCCTCTTCATACGCACGGTACGCGAGAGAATAAATATAGGGCATCAGACGGGAGCGAAGATGATAGCTCTCTCGCATGATCGCCGTCTCCTTGTCGCCCCAAAGCCACGGGCGTCGGTCGAGTGCGGCGTGGCGCTCGGAGTGGGCGCGCAGACAGGCGCTGAGCGCGGAGAACTGCGTCCATCGGACGTAGAGCTCTGCGTTCGGCTCACCGAAAAAGCCGCCCGTGTCGTGTCCCCAATAGAAAAGACCGACGTTTGCTGACGTGGCGGTAAACATGACCTCGAACGCAAGGCACGGCCACGTCGCCTTCGTATCGCCCGAGAAATAGATCGGGTGTCTGTGATCGCCGAAGCCGCCCCAGCGGCTGAACGAGAGACCGCGCTTGCCGTCGCGCTCCGATTGGCGGTAGTAGCAATGATTGAGCCATGGGAGGTGGCGAAGGGTCGTACCCTTGACAAAGGGCTTCAGGTGGTCCTGCTGCCAATCCAGCCACCAGAAATCTACGCCCTGCTTTTCAAGCGGGGTGTGGATGCTTGCGAAAAAGGCACTCATATATTTCTTGCTCGAAGCGTCAAACTCCGCCTCGTAGCCGATGTCCGCGGGAAGACCCAAGCGGCGCATGAACTCGGGATAGGCATCCTCGTGCACGCGGACGCCGTCGTGGGGATGATCGTTGAGTGTGACGGCGACGCCCTTTTCGTGCAGGGCGCGAAGGAGCGCCTCGGGATCGCGGATCAGACGACGGTTCCAGCTATAGCCCGTCCAGCCGAGATTGCCCGCGTGACCGTAGCCCGTCGTTGCGCGGTGCGCACGGCACGAGGGGGTGTCGCGATCTGTCCAATCGTGATGGTGCCAATCCATATCGATCACGAGCACGTCGAGAGGAAAGTCGTGCTCCTCGTATTCTCTTACGATATCCAAAAGCGCCTCGTCGGTATACGCCCACCAACGGGAATACCATGCGCCCAGCGCATAGCGGCGCGGCATAGCAGGCTTGCCCGCAACGTAAAAGAGCATACGGAGCGCTCTTTTGTAATCTGACCCGTAGGCGAAAAGATAGATATCCCGCCCGCGTCTGGTTTTGCCGAGCTCGTCGTTTGTGATGGGCGGTGTGCCGCTGTCGTCGATCACAAACCAGCCGTCTCGTGAGATCAGACCGTCAGGAAGCGCTCGCTCTCCATCCACGCCGTCGAGCGTCGGCAACGTGCCGCCGAGATTGCGCTCGCTCGGCTTGCCGAAATACCACGGTTTACCGAGGAGCTCGCCGTATAGCGTCTCCTTGGAAAAATCGCCGCCGCGATATTCAAGACGGATCGCGTCGGTCTCGATCGTGAGGCACGACTCTCCACGTGTGACTGTGAAGCGACATCCGTCATGGGTTCGGTTCACGGCAAACGGAGTATCCGCGTCACAGAATTCTCCGCGCGGCTCGTATTCACATCGGATGAGCCCCGACCCGATCACGGTGAAGCGCGCCCGATCAAAAATGGTGATATGTTGCATCGTTTTCGGCTCCTTATATTGAAATCAAGACCATTGTAGCACGGTTTTGGGTGGTTGTAAAGAGAAAAATACCGTGCTGTTTCATATAATTTCACAAATGTTCACATTCTGCGGAGTTGACAGGGATGGAAATTTCTTGTATACTATACACGAAAAACAAATAAATGTTCGTTTCTTGAAAACAAAAATTTGCGGATGGAAACCATCCGCAAGGATAAGGAGGTTTTTATGGCAAATTCAGAAATCAGGTACGTGGTGTGCCCCTTCTACCGTACGGCAGGGGGGCACGAGGTTACCTGCGAGGGGGTTACGGACGCCTCGCAGACGAAGCTGAGCTTTCCCTCCAACACGGAGCGCATCGGCTACTGTAAGCGGCATTGCTTCTCCATGGTGGGTCATAGACGGTGCCGTGTTGCGGAAATGCTCTATCGTAAATACGATGAATAAGGAGGTATGATACGACGGAAACCTTCAGCACAGAACAGGAAAAGAGGCCTACACGCAAGCGCTCGGCGGTAAAACGCGAGACGGCGATGGTGGGGCTGATCGACAGGCTCTGCGATAAGCTTGGTGAGGCGATCGACGCGGTCGATATCTGCGACGTGAAGTCGCTCAAGGAGCTGACCGCCACCGTCCATGAGCTGCACAAGATCCGTGAGGACAGGACAAGCGAACGCGATACGCCCGAGACGTCCCGCTGTGGCGTGTTGGTCATGCCGCCGCAGACGGAGGGTCGGTGAGGGCGTCGATCGGATAAAGAATGGGGGATGTTTTATGAATAAAAACGAACATTTGTTCTCTGTCGAGCCGAACGTGATCTGGAGACCGCAGAAAAAGCAAGCAATGTTTATGGCGAGAGGTGAGGATGAGGCGCTGTACGGCGGTGCGGCGGGCGGCGGCAAATCCGACGCGCTGATCATCGAGGCGACGCGGCAGGTCCATCTGCCGCACTACAAGGCGCTGATCCTGCGCCGTACCGCACCGCAGCTCTCCGAGCTGATCGAGAAATCGCACCGATATTATCCGAGGGCCTTTCCCGAGGCTCGCTATCTTGCCTCCTCACGTACGTGGCGCTTCCCCGGCGGGGCGAAGATCGTCTTCGGTACGATGCAGCACACGGCGGATAAGACCAATTACCAGGGGCAGGCGTACGATTTTATCGCCTTTGATGAGCTGACGCACTTCACTAAGGAGGAGTACGATTATCTGCGATCGCGAAACCGTCCGAACGGACCCGGGACGAGGTGCTATATCCGTGCGACGGCCAATCCCGGGGGGATCGGTCACGGCTGGGTCAAGGATCGCTTCATTACCGCTGCACCGCCGATGACGACCATCCGTGAGAGGATACCTATCGAGTGCCCCGACGGGCGTGTGCGAGAGGAATACCGATCGAGGATCTTTGTGCCCTCGACGGTTTTCGATAACGATATCCTGCTCCAAAACGACCCCGGCTATCTTACGCGCCTCGGCTCCTTACCCGAGGCGGAGCGGCGTGCGCTCCTCTACGGCGATTGGGACAGCTATACGGGGCAATTCTTCTCCGAGTGGCGAGACGATCCTGCGCACTACGCCGACAGGCGCTGGACGCACGTGATCGATCCCTTTGAGATCCCCGAGAGCTTCCACATTTACCGCTCCTTTGACTGGGGTTATAACCGTCCCTTTTCCTGCGGATGGTGGGCGGTCGATCACGAGGGGGTCGCGTATCGGATCCTTGAGCTCTACGGCTGTACGGGAACGCCGAACGAGGGCGTGCGGTGGACGGCGCAACGCGTATTCGAGGAGATTCGAAAAACGGAGCAGGAGCACAGATGGCTGAAGGGAAAGCACATCCGAGGCGTCGCCGATCCCGCGATCTTTGCACACGACGGTGGAGAATCCATTGCGGATACGGCGATGCGCGCGAGGGTGTATTTCTCACCCGGAGACAATCAGCGCTTGCCCGGGTGGATGCAGATGCATTATCGCCTCTCCTTTGACGAAGAGGGATATCCGATGATGTACGTTTTTAAGAATTGCCGCGGCTTTATCCGTACCGTACCCACGCTGATCTATGACGAGAGGCGGGCGGAGGATCTCGATACCGAGGGGGAGGATCACATTGCGGACGAGACCAGATATTTTTGCATGGCACGCCCGATCGCGCCCCGCGAGGCCAAGCGCCCTGACGGACGCGCTCCCGACGCGCTCTCCCTCTTTCTCGACGTGAGACGTGAGGACGTTTCGGGGTACGCGGCACGGGCAAAAACGGAATTCAGCCCGATTACCAAGACATGACAGGAGAGTGAGATATGATGCTTAATGTAGCAGCGCAAACGGCGGTGAGTGCACTGCCGATCGGAAAAAAAGAGGTGGAAAACGCCTCGCGAATTCTGCAAAGATACAAGGCGGGGAAGAGCAATTTGGAGCGGCGTGTCGTTGAGAACGAGCAATGGTATAAGCTCCGCCACTGGGAATATATACGCGGCGGACGGGGGGAGCTTGAGCCGACGTCGGCGTGGCTCTTTCACTGCCTTGCGAATAAGCACGCGGATGCGATGGATAATTTCCCGATGCCGAATATTTTGCCACGCGAGGAGAGTGACCGCGGGGAGGCGGAGCTCCTTGGCTCGGTGCTGCCCGTGATCCTCGATCAATGTGATTTTGAGGAGACCTATTCCGCGATCCAGCGCAATAAGCTCAAGACGGGCACGGGGATCTACGGCTGCTTCTGGGACAGAGGCAAGCACGGCGGGCTCGGCGATATTTCCGTCGTGAAGATCGACGTGATCAATCTTTTCTGGGAGCCCGGGATCACGGATATTCAGCGCTCCCGCAATCTCTTTCACGTGGAGCTTTATGATAACGATATTTTGCTTGCGGACTATCCCTTTCTTGAGGGAAAGCTCGGGACGGGGCTTGCGGACGTGAAAAAATACGTTTACGACGATACGGTGGATACCTCGGAGAAGAGTGCCGTCGTCGATTGGTACTATAAAAAGCGCGTCGGCGGGAAAACGCTTTTGCATTACGTGAAATACGTCGGAGATACGGTGCTGTTTGCCTCCGAGAACGATCCCGCCATGGCCGCGAGCGGCTGGTACCGCCACGGGCTCTATCCGTTTGTGTTTGATCCGCTCTTTACGGTCGAGGGCTCGCCTGCGGGCTTCGGCTATATCGATATCGGAAAGAACGCGCAGACGTATATTGATAAGGGCAATCAGGCGATCCTCAAGAATATGCTCGCGGGTGCCGCGCCACGCTATTTTATCCGAAGTGACGGCGCGGTGAATGAGGAGGAGTATGCGGATCTCTCCCGTGATTTCATTCACGTGGATGCGGGGCTCGGTCAGGACTCGATCCTGCCCGTGCAGACGAAGGGACTGAACGATATTTACGTCTCCGTCGTCAATAACAAGGTCGAGGAGCTGAAGCAGACGACGGGTACAAGAGACGTCACGCTCGGCGGTACGTCCGGCGGCGTGACCGCCGCCTCTGCGATCGCCGCGCTCCAGGAGGCGGCGAGCAAGGACTCCCGTAATATTGCAAGAGCATCCTATCGTGCATACCGCAAGCTTTGTCTCATGGTGATCGAGCTGATGCGTGAATTCTACGATCTGCCGCGATGCTTCCGTATCGTCGGCGAGAAGGGCACGGCGCGCTACGTAAGCTACAGTAACGCGGGACTTCGCCCCCAATCACAGGGAATGGAGATGGGCGTGGATATGGGATATCGCGTGCCGCTCTTTGATATCGAGGTGTCAGCACAGAAGAAAAGCCCGTATTCCAGACTCAGCCAGAACGAGATGGCGCTGAATTTCTTTGAGCGTGGCTTCTTTGATCCGCGTCTTGCGGATCAGGCGAGTGCGTGTCTTGAAATGATGGACTTTGACCGCAAGAATTTCGTGATGGAGAGGGTGCTGAAAAACGGAGGACTCTATCGGGAGCTGGAGGCACTGAAGGGCGAGCTTGCCAAGCTGTCGGCACTCGTTTACGGCAATAAGCCCGCTTTGGACGCGCCCTCGCCCGACACGGTCAAGCCGACGGTGACGGATGAGGCGGTGGCGGGGGAGCCTGCCGTAACGAAAAAGGCGCGTGAGCGTACTGCCATGGCGGCGAGCGTCGGATAAGGAGGGTGCTATGATCACGGTACTCTGGGACAAGCGGGATCGGCGCGTCGGGCTTTATATCGAGGGGCACGCATGCGCCGCGCCCAAGGGCTACGACACGATCTGTGCGGCGGTGTCGGTGCTCGCGCAGACGGCGGTCTATACCGCCATGCGCCTGTCGCTCTCCGACGAGCCGCAGAGCGTGCTCCGCACGGGCTATGCGGCACTGCTTTGTCGATGCCGTACGGCAGAGGAGCACAGGCGACTTTGCGAGGCGCTCTCGGTAATCGCGGACGGACTCTTTCTCTTGGCGAGACGATATCCCGATCATATTCAGATCATGAGGCCGCTGAATGCGGAAGAAGGAGGAAACGAGAAATGAAAGATAATGAGATGGATTTTTTGCAGATCTTTGCCGAGGCGTCGCAGGCGCCTGCATCGGAGAGCGAGCACTCCACGGAAGATACCTCGCAGGCTGAGGTATCCAAGGAGACAAAAATGGGAGAGGCCGAGGGGCGCTATGCCGCGTGGGTACGCCAGGCCAAGGAGGCGAGGGCGATCTATCCCACGCTGGATCTTGAGCGTGAGACCCAAAACCCGACCTTCCGCCGGATGCTCGTGTCAGGCGTGGACGTCGGGACGGCATATCTTGCCTGTCATAAGGACGAGATCCTGCCGATGGCGATGCAGTACGCGGCAAGAGCCGTGGAGAAAAAACTGATGAACAAGATGCTCGCGGGCGGCGCACCGACCGAGAACGGCGCTGCCGGGGGCGGTGCGGCACTGGTGCAAAGCGACGTTGCCTCTATGACAAGGCAGGAGCGTCGCGATATCATCCGTCGCGTTGCCAGAGGGGAAAAGATCCGATTCTGACAGAGTGACTAACAAAGAAAATGACGCGAAAATGCGTTCATAATAAATAAAGAAAAGGAGATCAAACATGATGAGAACGAAAAACGAAACGATGGATCTGCAGCTTTTTGCTTACGATCCGCAGGCACAGTCTCAGAACAACACGGGCGCCTCTGCGCTCTCTGCGGAGATGAAGACCTTTTACGATCTGGCGCTCATTGATGAGGCGAGTGCCAATCTCGTGCACGACCAGTTCGGTCAGAAGCGACCCATTCCGCAAAATGGCGGTAAGGTGATCGAGTTCCGCAAATTCGCACCCCTTGCCAAGGCGACCGCGCCTCTTACGGAGGGTGTAACGCCGAGCGGCAAGAATCTGGAGGTCAGCACCGTGACGGCGACCGTCTCTCAGTACGGTGACTTCATCACGCAGACGGATATGCTGGAGCTGACCGCACTCGACAACACCGTATTGGAGGCGACGAAGCTCCTCGGCAGGCAGGCGGGGCTTACGCTCGACACCGTTGTGCGCAACGTCCTCCAGAGCGGTACGAACGTGACCTATTGCCCCAAGATCGCGGCAGATGGCACGGAGACGGAGGTGACCTCGCGCGCCGCGCTGAACGAGACGGCACAGCTTACCGTAGACGTGGTGAAGCAGGTCGTCGCCAAGCTTCGCGCGCAGAATGCGCCCACGATCGACGGCAAGTACGTTGCGATCATCCACCCCTACGTGGCGTATGATCTGATGAGCGATAAGGATTGGGTGGAGGCGCACAAGTACGCCGCACCCGAAAATCTCTTTGAGGGTGAGATCGGCGAGATCGCGGGCGTGCGCTTCGTCCAGACGACCGAGGCGAAGGTATATAAGGGCACGGGCTGTCCCTCGGGGCTGGCAGTCTTCTCCTCGCTCTTTCTCGGTGACGGCGCGTACGGTGTGACCGAGGTCACGGGCGGTGGCCTTGAGACGATCGTCAAGCAGAAGGGCAGCGGCGGTACCTCCGATCCTTTGGATCAGAGAAGCTCCGTCGGCTGGAAGGCGATCAAGACGGCAGAGATCTTAGTGCCCAATTATCTCGTGCGCGTGGAATCCTGCTCCAAGCGCTTCTCCGCGACCACGGACGCCAATTAAGCAGATCACGATAAGAAGGGAGAATAACGATGTCTGATATGAATAAGAATCACGGTACGGCGGAGGAGACGGTCATGGTCCGTATTCCCCGACTGAAAAAGGACGAGGAGGACGTTTTCGTTTCCGTCAATATGAGAACGTGGATCGTCAAGCGAGGCGTGGACGTAGAGGTGCCGCTCTGTGTTGCCGAGGTCCTGCGCCATCGCGACGAGGCGCTGGAAAACGGACTCTTCTTCGGAACTGTCTGAGGAAAGGAGGGGGAGGGAGACGGCTGTCCGTTTCCCTCCCGATAGAAGGATGACGCTTGCTGAGGCGATCGCCCGACTGGATACGTTGAAGCCGAATGCGTTTACCGACACGGAGAAGCGCAGATGGCTTACGACGCTGGACGGGAGGATCAAAAACGAAATTCTGGATATGCATGAGGGCGGTGAGGCGATCTTAGCTCCCGTCTATGATGAAAACGCCGATCCGATGACAGTGCTGTTGGTGCCGCCTCCGTACGACGAGGTATATTTGCGTTACCTGGAGATGCAGGTCGATTACGCAAACGAGGATTATACGAAATACAATAATTCCTCCGTGCTCTTTAACGAGGCGTACACCGCCTTTGAGCGGCACTATAACAGACGGGTCTTACCGATCGGGAAGGCGTTTCGATTTTTTTGACTGAATGGACGTAAGGAGGAGATGTGATGGAATATCCCGCATTGAAAGCACAGAAGGAACGCAGCGAGCTCCTTCGCGTGTTCGGCGGTCTGGATCGCAGAGACGTGATCCCCGAGGGGACGTTTTGCGATATGAAGAATCTGACGTCCTTGCACTATCCCGTATTAGCGACAAGACCTGCGCGCGGGATGCTTGATATACGGGGCAAGGTCACGGGGCTTGCGGACAAGGACGGGCTTTGCTATACCGAGGGGGAGGCGCTCGTGATCGGCGGCTACCGCGTGCCGCTCCGTCTCTCGTCAGAGGGAGAAAAAACGCTCGTTTCCATGGGTGCGTACGTGATCGTGATGCCCGATAAAAAATACGTCAATACAGCCGACCTTAACGATTACGGTGCGATCGAGGCCACCGTTACGACGACGGAGACGGTGAGCTTCTCTCTCTGCACGGCAGACGGCGAGGCAATGGAGGACGTGACGGTCGGCGCTTACGCGCCGCCCGAGCCCGAGAGCGGTGCGCTCTGGATGGATACCTCGGGTCAGGTGCATACGCTGAAGCGGTTCTCTGCCGATAGCGGCATATGGTCTGCCGTTGTCTCGACCTACGTACGGATCTCCTCGCCCGGAATCGGCGTGCCGTTCTCCGTACATGACGGCGTCAGGATCTCGGGGGTGACCCCGACGGCGCTTGCCGATCTCAACGCGTCGGCGGTCATCTGCGCGTGCGGTGACGACTACATCGTGATCCGCGGCGTGACGGATGAGTATGCATTGCAGTCGGAGCCTGTGACGGTGGAGAGAAGAATGCCTGCGCTGGACTTCCTGATCGAATCGGAGAACCGTCTTTGGGGGTGTCGCTACGGACCTGACCGTGACGGTACGGTCGTCAATATGCTATACGCATCCCGACTGGGCGATTTTAAAAATTGGGAGTGCTTTGAGGGGATCAGCACGGACTCCTACGCCGTCGCCGTCGGCTCGGACGGCGCCTTTACGGGGGCTGTTACCTATCTTGGCTACCCGACATTTTTTAAGGAGGGGTGTATGCATAAGGTTTACGGCAATATGCCGTCTGCCTTTCGCGTGCAGACGACTGCTTGCCGCGGTGTCAGAGGAGGTTGTGCCAAAAGTCTTGCAACGGTGAACGAGGTGCTCTACTACGTCAGTCGAAGCGGGGTGTGCGCGTATGACGGCTCTCTGCCCGTGGAGATCTCCGAGGCACTCGGTGCTCTTACGTGTCGGACGGCCGCCGCGGGCGCGCTTGGCGCAAGATACTATCTGTCGCTTGCGGGGGAGGAGAATGCGCTCCTTGTGTACGACGCCGCGCGCGGCCTCTGGCACAGGGAGGACGAAACGGCGGCACGTGCGTTCTGCGCGTCGCTCGGTGAGATGTATTTTCTTGACGGGGAGGGCAGAGTTCATACGGTGAACGGAAGCGGACGCCGTGATCGCTCTCCGATCCCGTGGTATGCGGAAACGGGGCGGATCGGTATGGAGGAGCCTGAGAAACAGCGCGTCTCCCGATTGGAGCTTTGTATGGGGCTTGCCGTCGGCACGCGCGTCCGTATTGATATCCAATACGACTCCTCGGGTGTCTGGCAACCGCTGTTTGCGGTCACGGGCGGCAGGATCGGCAGCTTTACCGTCCCGATCCGCCCCCGTCGGTGCGACCATTTTGCGCTTCGTCTCTCGGGCGAGGGGGATGCTAAGCTCTACTCGATCCGCAAAACACTTGTAAAGGGAGGTGCGTGAGATGGCGGTATCGCTTCGGTATCCCAAAATTACGGCAACGGGAGAGCGGGAGCAGCTCGCGCAGATCAAGAGCTATCTTTTTGGGCTCGTCGGGGAGCTGCAGGCGGCCCTGGACGGTCGGGATCAAGGTGATGCGATTGAGTACGGCCCCGATCGTGGGTCGCTTGCGGACGGAGCAAAGGCGCTGGGGGAGCTGAAATCCCTCATCATCCGCTCCGCAGATATCGTGGACGCCTACACCGATCAGATCGCGCATCGCTTGGAGGGGGCGTACGTTGCACAATCGGCGTTCGGCACCTATACGGAGAAAACGGCACAGGAGCTCACGGCGAACGCGACGGCGCTGGAGAGCGTTTTTTCGCACGTCAGTACGCTGGACGCTGCGCTGGATTCCGTACAGAGCAGGCTGACGAGGTCGGACGCCTATATCCGCTCGGGACTGCTTTGCTACCGTGAGGACGGAAGCGCCGTGTACGGGCTGGAGGTCGGTCAGCGTACTGTGATCGAAGGTGAGGAGGTCTTTGATAAATACGCAAGATTTACGGCAGAGAGGCTTTCCTTTTACGACAGAAACGGCTCGGAGGTTGCCTATATCAGCGACTACAAATTGTATATCACGAGCGCGCAGGTGAGCGGGACGCTGACGCTTGGCAGTTACGCGATCGAAACGGCAGACGGGCTTGCCTTCCGCTGGCAATGACCGCCGTCTGTCAGAAGGGAGGATGCTATGGCAAATGGAATCATATACGGAAAAACGGAGCGTGTGGATATTACGGCAAGGCTGGTATGGTCCTCAAAGGCTGACATTCTGACAGGGACAAGCGAGGTTACGGTCACGCTCAGCTACCGCTCAATCAGCGCGGACTACCATGAGGGAAACGGACATTTTATGATCAACAACGTCGGTAAGAGCTGTTATCTCATTCTCGGCGGCGGATGGCAGAAGGTCTTTACTGCCGTCTTTACCGTTGCGCACGATGAAAACGGCGAGGCGTCGCTCTCACTTGGGGCAAGCGGCGGTCTTCGTTATGAGGAGCAAACGATATTCTCCGAGACGGATTGCAAGGGTGTCGCGGTGCTTGACAAGATCCCCGCGGCATCCTCACCGGGGTCGGTACCCGATACGCTGATCGGAAGAAGCGTGCCCGTAACGTGGGTGCCGCAAGCGGAGACGTTTACCTACCGTTTGCATTTTTCGCTTGGCGAGTGGCAGGGGGCGTCGGCTCTGATTTGCCCGAATACGACGGCACCGTATACGGATACGTCCTTCGTGATCCCCTATGAGGCGGCGACTGCGCTGACCGATCGCACGGCAGGAGAGATGACGGTGACGCTCTCTACCTTCCGTGACGGTGCGGGGTCGATCCTTGCGGGTGAGCACGCGGCGGTCTTTACGGTGACGGTCCCGCAGGACGACGTGACGATGCCGTCCTTTGCGGTGAGCTTTTCCCCGCAGAATCCAAGCTCCGATTTTGATGGGCTCTGGATACAGGGGGTGACAGGGGTTCGGGCTGAGATCTCGGACGTGCGTGCAATGCTTGGCGCAAAGATCCGCTCCGTGGTTTTGCGCGTGGACGGCGTGGATTACATGACGCCATACCTCTCCGACGCGCTTGTTTGTGACGGCGAGGTGACGCTGCGGGCAATCGTGACCGACTCCCGCGGAATGGCAAGAGAGATCGCGCATACGGTGTCGGTAATCCCGTACGCCGCGCCGATCCTACGGTCCGCGGAGGGTGAAAGCGAGATCGTATGCGCAAGATGTGACGGGGAGGGGAGACTCTGTGCAGACGGGTTATTCCTCCGTCTGCGTTTCGTCGGCAGATGTCACTCGGTGGCGGTAGATGGCGTCGAAAAAAATTCGCTCCGCTTTTATCTCTCGTACCGTGAAGGCGGCGAGTCTGTTTTTTCGGAGAGGCGGGAGGTCGGGGGCGACGATATTCTGGAGGGGATCGTTTCGTCTGTCAGAAAGAGCTATACGATCAGGCTGGAGGCAGTCGATTCACTCGGCTCTGTCGGGACGGTGCTTGTGACGGTGCCGACCGATATCGTAGCGCTTCACCTCGGACGCGGCGGCAATAAGGCCGCCTTCGGTAAATACGCGGAGACGGAGAATTGTCTTGAGATCGATCCCTCGTGGGACGTGCGCGGCAGGGTAGTCGGGCTTGGTGCCTGTACCTTCGTGCTTGGTGAGGAGGCGGACTTGAATGATTGCGTGGCGCCCGGAACCTATGCGGTCTCGGATCGGGCGGCGCAAAGCCTTGAAAACGCGCCGTTTGCCAAGGCGGGCAGAGTGACGGTATCCTACGCAGACGGTACGGATGGTAGGCTCTTACAGGAGTACGTCGATATTACGGGACGCTTCCGAGGGCTCCGCCTTGTCTGCGGTGAGGAGCGCGGGGCGTGGTTTGTCATGAGCGACAGCGGTTGGCACGCGGCGGGTGATGGAGTGGATTGGCGCAAGATCGACGGCGTGTGTTTGCTCCGCTTTGCGATCGTCCTGAGTGAAGACGAGCTTGCCTTGCCGCTTGACGTGACGCTCCCCGAGGAGGTACGCCCCGTGGCGATGCGATACGGAATCTGCCCCTTTGGCGGAGGAATTGCCGTGATCGGGGTCGCTCCCAACGGGAAGATCACCGTCGATCATATTTACGGTTCCTCTGCTGACCCCGTTTATCTTGAGGGTTATGCGGAATACCGTATGAACTGAAAAAGGAGGTAGCTCTTGAAAAATACGTTAATGAAAAAAATCAAGGATGCATTTGCGCTGAAGGCACAGATCACGGAGACCGGCTCGGGTGCGTCCGATACCCTGAAGGATACGGGATGGATGCCCAAGGAGGATGCGGAGGGCGACGTGGATCTGCATTACGGCGACTTTCAATTCTCCGACTTTGCCTATGATCCCTACGAGGAGAGCGAGGAGGTCAGGGCGGCACGCGAGGCGCTGACGGCGGGTCTTGGGAAAAGACCCGAATCGTATACCTCGCCGTATCTTACCGAGCTCTCGTCCGTTATGGATCGCATCCTGAACAGAGAGGAATTTACCTATGATGTCAATGCGGACGCGCTCTATCAGCAGTATAAGGATCACTATACGACCCTTGGCAAGACGGCGATGCGTGACGCGATGGGAGAAGCCGCGGCAATGAACGGTGGCTACGGCAGTACGTGGGCGCAATCGGTCGGTACACAGGCGTATCAGGGCGCACTCTCGGAGCTTGGTAACGTGATCCCCGCACTATACGAGATGGCCTACGGTCGATATCGCGACGAGGGGGATGCACTCTATGAGGCGTATGCCATGCTTTCCGATCGCGAGGCGGCATCCTACGGTCAGTACCGTGATGCCCTTGACGATTGGCAGAAGGAGACGGAGACGCTTCTCTCGCGCTATCAGGAGGAAAAAAGCGAGGACTACGGTCGCTATGCGGACGGTCGTGACGCCGCGTACGAGCGCTATGCCGATGAAAAGGGCTTTGCTTATGACGCCCATCGCAACGAGATCGAGGATGCGCAATGGCAGAAGGAATTTGAAGAAGAAAAGCGTCGATACGAGGAGGAGAGACGCATGGAGGAAATGCGCTATGAGGATGAGAAAAAACAGCAGGACGAGGAATATCGCGAGAAGATCCGCCTGGAGCTGCTTGCCGAGCGCGTGGAAGGTCTGTCTCCCTCTGCAATCCTGAACGAGCTGAAGGAGTATCGCACGCAACAGAACTGGGAGGGAATGGACGAGTTCCTGGAGCTGTGCGTTGCGTGTGAAAAGCTCGACCGTACACAAGCGGAAAAGTATCGTCGTCGATACGGAAAGGAGAGCTGATATGAAGCATTCTGTTTACAGTATGACGCTGGACGTTACGCAACGGCACAAGCAGGTATTTCTGCCCGTTATGCTCGGAGATACGGCGCGAAGCCTGATGATGACGCTCGTGAGCGGTGGGGCACCGTTTTTGCTCGACGTAGGGACGCTGGCGGTCTTTTCGGGACAAAAAGCGGATGGAACGACGCTTTACAACCATTGCATCATCGAGGACGGCGTACGCGTTCGGTATGATTTTACCGAGCATACGGCAAGCGCGGAGGGTGTCGTGGAGTGTCAGCTTCTGATCTACGGTGCTGACGGCACGCTTTTGGCGAGCCCGCGCTTCTGTCTCGTCGTGGATGCGCGCGTGGTATACGGTGACGTTACGGTGTCGGAGAATGAAAAGAACGCGATCGATGCCATGATGCTCTCGGAGGCGTCAAGAGTGCTTGCGGAAGAGAAACGCGCATCGGCGGAGGTCGCGCGATCGTCGGCGGAATCGGCGCGTGAGACGGCAGAGTCCGAGCGCCTTGCGGCAGAATCGGTGCGTCTTGCTACAGAGCAGGCGCGTCTGGACGCCGAGCGTATCAGAGACGCCTCGGAGTCGGTACGAATCGAAAAAGAGGCGCTACGCTTGCGTGCGGAGGAAGACCGTGCCGCCGCAGAAGCCGAGCGTCTTACGGCGGAGACGGCGAGAGCGGGGGCGGAAACCGTACGTCTTGCATCGGAGACGGAGAGACTTGACGGAGAAAAAAGCCGTGTGTCCTCAGAAACGGCGCGTCTGCTTGCGGAGGAGCTTCGTCAGGAGTCGGAAACGGCACGTATTCAAGCAGAAAATTTGCGCTTGTCCGAAGAACGTGCCCGTGAAAGCGCGGAGAAAACGAGAGCCTCGGCGGAAGTCGGGAGGGGAAATGCGGAGACGGCACGCGTGCGTGCCGAGTCCGCGCGAACGAGCGCCGAGACGGAAAGAATGACCTCCGAGACCGCGCGCAAGGACGCCGAGGCGCTCCGCGCAGAAGCGGAAAGCGTGCGTGAGCAGGGATACCGAAGCTTTGACGGCAGGATCGCCGAGAATGCCGCACGGGTTTCCGCAAATCATAAGCGCATCACAAATCTTGAGCGCCGTCTCTCGGACGAGATGTTTCTGAGTGACAGTGAAATCACGTATCAGAGAAGTGTTCCCGAGGATGCGCTCCCCTTTGCGGCGGTTGCGGAGATCGGCGGTATGAGTTACAAGAGCAGAAACTTATTTGACGAAAATCGTTTTGTAGAATTATCCAACGGCGTTAAGAACAGCGATGGAAGTTATACTGTCTCTTCTGCAAAAATGGGAAGAGCATCATTGTCTTTGATCGGTAAAGCAAATATGCAGTATACTGTAAGCTTAACTGTAACAAATCAAACGACAAACAAAGCGACATATGTTATCTTCAAGTATTCCGATGGCACGGAAGACGCATATGGGAATAGATATTTTAATGCTGTCGGAAATTACACGTTTGTTTCCGAAACGAATAAAACGGCTGTAAGGGTTTCGTTTATTCATAATGACGAGAACACATTTACTATTAAAGATTTCATGCTTAATGAGGGCGAAACCGCCCTTCCTTACGAACCGTATTTTGAAGGTCTGCGCGACGCAAAGGTCACGGCGGTGGAGAGCGAAGGAAGAAGCTTGTTCCCCGCTTCTGCGGTTTATGGCTCTTGGGCTACAGAGGTGGTAAAAGACGGCAGGAATTGTTACCGTTTTATTACAAATGCGAACCGTCAATTTGCTCCGATTGCATTTAAAGAAAATACACAGTACACGGTGCGCTTTGATGTTTGTGCTGCAAAGATGCAGACCGACGCAGAACCAACGGATCGTCCACTGGTGATTTTTTACACAGATGGAACG
>JAFTIJ010000054.1 GCA_017456965.1 Clostridia bacterium | reverse complement strand
TAACGCCCGATTCGTCACCACGCAGGCAAAGCACGCGGGTGACAGCAAGATCCTCGGGCTCGGCATCGGAAACGCCTTTGCCGCCGTCTCGGGCGCGCTCTACACGGAGATCTCGGGCAACGTCAACCAGAGCATGGGTATCGGCACGGTCGTCATCGGTCTCGCCTCCCTGATTATCGGCATTTCCCTGTTCTCACGGGTACACCGCATGAAGCCGACGACGAAGGTGATCCTCGGTGCGATCCTCTATCAGGCGTGCCTTACGGTCGCCCAGCGTCTCGGCGTACCGAGCGCCTACAATAAGCTGATCATGGCGATCCTCTTCACCCTCGCCCTGATCCTCAGCGAGCGAAAGAAAAACCGTGTAAAAAAATCGGGAAAGGAGGCAGAGCCTCATGCTTGAGCTGAAGCACGTACAAAAAATATACAATCGCGGCGAGGTAACGGAAACAACGCTCTTCGATGACTTTTCGCTGACGGTCGCAGACGGAGAATTTCTCTCCATCGTCGGTTCAAACGGAAGCGGCAAGACCTCGATGCTGAATATCATCTGCGGCTCGATCCCCATCGAGCGCGGAGACATCCTCATCGGCGGCAAAAGCATGGTCGGCGTACCCGAGCACCATCGATACGAGCGCATCGGGCGCGTCTATCAGGACCCCGCCATGGGCACCTGCCCAAGCCTTACCATCACGGAAAATATGGCGCTCGCCGATCACAAGGGCGGTCGCTTCGGCCTCTCCCGAGGGATAAACAAAGCACGCACGGCGGCGTATCGCGAGATGCTCGCCTCACTCGGTCTCGGTCTTGAGGACAAGATGGACGTGCGCGCGGGTGCACTCTCGGGCGGTCAGCGTCAGGCGATGGCGCTGATCATGACGACGATGACGCCCATTGACTTTCTGATCCTCGATGAGCACACGGCGGCACTGGACCCCAAGACCGCGGAGCTGATCATGGAGATCACGGATCGGATCGTAAAGGAAAAGCATCTGACCGCCATGATGGTCACCCACAATCTGCGCTACGCCGTGGAGTACGGCAACCGCATTCTCATGATGCACAAGGGCGGCATCGTCCTTGACCGAAAGGGCGAGGAGAAAAAGAACACCTCCGTGCAGGATCTGCTCGGTCTCTTCACCGCGATCAGCATCGAGTGCGGCAACTGACAAAGAAAAAAACGCCAAGTCAAAAGCCTCCGTCAAACGGCAATTCGTTTGACGGAGGCTTTTCCGCTTTATCATATCAACAATACTTACGAGGTATAAAGGAGCATCGTCCGCACGATGGCACGGATGTGGTCGTAGACGACGGGTGTGCCGACAAGCTCCCCTCGGTCGAGCATGGCGGTCATGCCGTAGATCGTCGCCTTGATTGCGTAGATCTTACGCTCCGTCAGCTCTTCGGAATCACCGTTTTGGGTGCAATACGTACGGATCAGCCCCGTAATGGAGCGGGGGGACTCAGCCGCAGGATATGCTCTCTCCTCCGCGACGTCATTCAACGCGAAATGGTAATTGGGATTGGCGATCCAGAAGCGCGTATAGGCAATGCACGCCTCGACGATCTGCGAGAGCGGATCCTGCCCCGCAACGGCGACGACCTGATCGCGCAAGAGCTCCCACTGTCGATTGGCAAAGCGGATGATCTCGACGATCAGCTCCTCTTTATTCTTAAAGTGCTTGTAGGGTGCCGCACAGGACGTGCCGCAGGCCGCGGAAACGCGTCGGAGCGAGAAGCCCGCGATACCGTGCTGGGCGATCTCGTCCAAGCCCGCGATGATCAGGCGATCCCGCAAGGGATCGTTCTGATAAGTCTCCTCCATGATGATCCTCCTCTTTGATGAAAGGTTATGATATTATTTTACATCCCTTTCCTGTAAAAAGCAAGAGATTTCAAAATATTTGCATAAAAACGTGAAAAAGCATTGACTTTTTTCGGAAAGCATTGTATAATACATCCATAAAAACGAGGTTAACAGTGTTAATCTGAAAAAGAGAGGACTGAAAGCCATGGTATCGAAAAAGATGGAGGCGCTCGGCGTCAAGAAATCCGTCATCCGTGAGATTTTTGAATACGCAAAAGGGAGAAAGGCGGAGATCGGTGAGGACCGCGTCTTTGACTACAGCATCGGTAACCCGAGCGTCGCCGCGCCCGAGGATGTCAAGGGGGCGTTGCTCCGTCTGCTTACGGAAGCAGACCCCGTCAAGCTCCATGGCTACACCAGCGCACAGGGCGACCCCGCGGTGCGCCGCGCCATCGCAGATCACCTGAATGCGACCTATGACGCGGGAGCGGATCCCAACCTGATCTACCTGACCGTCGGTGCGGCAGCGGCACTGACGATCTCCATGAACGCCATTCTGAACGATGAAAAGGACGAGGAGATCGTCGTCCTCGCCCCCTTCTTCCCCGAGTACAGAGTTTTTGCCGAGAAGGCGGGAGCCCGTCTTACGGTCGTGCCCTGCACCGAGCCGGATTTCCAGATCGACTTTGATGCACTAGAGAAGGCGGTCCGTCCCGAGACCAAGGCCGTCATCGTCAACTCCCCCAACAATCCGACGGGAGTCGTGCTCTCCGAGCAGTCGATCCTCCGTCTTTGCGATATTCTGAGAAAAGCCGAGGAGACCTTCGGTCACCCGATCTATCTGATCTCGGACGAGCCGTACCGCGATCTCATATACGGAGACGTCAGCGTCCCGTATCTGACGCGCTATTACGACGATACCGTCGTCTGCTACTCCTTCAGCAAATCGCTCTCCCTCCCCGGAGAGCGTATCGGATATATTCTCGTTTCCCCCAAAATGCGGAATGCATCTTCCGTTTACGCCGCCGTGCTCGGCGCGGGACGGGCACTCGGCTTCGTTTGCGCACCCGCCCTCTTTCAGTTCATGATCCCGTACTGTCTCGGCAAAACGGCAGACACCTCGGTCTATCAGCGTAACCGCGACCTGCTTTACGGTGCGCTTACCGAGTACGGCTTCACCTGCGCGAACCCCGACGGCGCCTTCTACCTCTTCATGAAGTCACCCGAGCCCGACGCCTACGCCTTCTGCGAGACGGCAAAGAAATACGAGCTCCTGCTCGTACCGAGCGACGACTTCGGATTCCCCGGCTACGTACGGATCGCGTACTGCGTCACCACGGAGCAGATCGAGCGCTCCCTGCCCGCCTTCCGCCTGTTGGCAAAGGACTACCATTTAGTATCATAAAGGACGTTTGAAATCATTATGGATAAACTGATCAGAGCAAGAGAAGAAATCAGCAGCGTGGACAAGGAGATCGCCGCGCTCTTTGAGAGAAGAATGAACGCCGTCCGTCTCGTCTCCGAGTACAAGATCGAGCATGGACTCCCGATATACGACGCCGATCGCGAGGCATCGCTCATCCGGAGAAACGCCTCCTATATCAAGGATGACGAGCTCCGCTCCTATTACGTCGATTTTCTGCAGAATACCATGAAGGTCTCCCGTCAGTTTCAGGCAAAGCTCTCGAACGGCATGCGCGTTGCCTTCTCGGGTGTGGAGGGTGCCTTCGCCTTCATTGCCGCAGGCAAGATCTTCAAGCAATGCGTACGCGTCCCCTTCCCCGACTTCCGCACGGCGTATCAGTCCGTTGTAAACGGTGACTGCGACTGCGCCGTTCTCCCGATCGAAAACAGCACCGCGGGCGAGGTCGGTCAGGTCATGGATATGATGTTCTCGGGTCCGCTTTGCGTCTCCGGCATCTACGACCTCTCCGTGACGCACAATCTGATGGCGATCCCGGGGACCAAGCTCTCCGACGTCGAGGAGGTCATCAGCCACCCGCAGGCGCTCTCTCAGTGCGGCGCCTATATTCACGATCACGGCTTCCGTCAGACGCAGTTTGAGAATACCGCACGCGCCGCAAAATACGTCGCGGAGCAGGCGTCTCACAAGCTCGCGGCGATCGCAAGCGTGGAGACCGCAGAGCTCTACGGTCTTGAGATTCTTGAGAAGAGCATCAACGAACAAGGCGTCAACACGACGCGCTTTGCCGTACTGACCCGTGCGGCCGTCTCCGACGGTGACGCCTTCGGCAAGCACTCCATCTTAATGTTCACGGTAAGAAACGAGGCGGGTGCGCTGGCACAGGTCGTAAGCGTCATCGGTAAATACGGCTATAACATGAGATGCCTCAGAAGCCGCCCCATGAAGGAGCTCCTTTGGCAATATTATTTCTACGTTGAGGCGGAGGGAGATCTCGCAGGTGAACGCGGCGCCGCCATGATGCGGGAGATGGAGCCCTACTGCGACAGGCTCCGTATGCTCGGCAGCTTCCGCTACCCCGCAAATCTTACGTAAGGAGGACGCCATGATTTTACGAATGGAACTCGGAGCCGACAGCTACGAGATTATTTTAGAGCCCGGTGCGATCCGCCGCTCTGCCGAGCACATGAAGCTCGACCGCAAGGTCCTGATCGTAACGGACGAGGGCGTGCCCGCAGAGTACGCCGAGATCATCACCGCACAGT
>JAFTIJ010000053.1 GCA_017456965.1 Clostridia bacterium | reverse complement strand
TGGTTTCAAGAATGTATTCTGCCATTATTTTGTATCTCCTTTTCCCGTCTGGTCGATCATTTCGGGCGGGAGCATATCGACCGAGATGATCTCGTTCATGTCGATCTTGGTAGGAACGACGTCCCACTTCATGGTGTCATCCTTGACCTTGGACGGGTCGTGATGCTTGGAGAGCTTTTTGAGAAGTGCGGAGGGACCGTACTGGTCGCGGAAGCTCTTGAGGGCGGGTGCGTTGTTATAGATAACGATGAGGATGAGGATGATTGCGTAGAAGAGGTTCTGCAGTACCGCGAGGTCACCCGTCAGAACGGTTGCGAGCTTGGTGTTGAGGAAGGTGACGAGCGTTGCGGCGATGATGGAGCCGTTGATTCGTCCCATGCCGCCGAGCACGACCATGACGAGGATCTCGATCGAGTAGTTGTAGCCGAATTTCGCGCTCTGCACGGTGTAGTTGCTATAGCTGTAAAGCACGCCAGCGATACCTGCAAAGGCGGCGGAGAGGGTAAAGGTGATCAGCTTGTACTTGGTCACGTTGATACCCGTCGCGCGTGCGGCGATCTCGTTATCACGGATCGCGGTGACGGCTCTGCCGTGCTTGGAGCGGATAAGATTCTGGATGATCGCAAGGGTCAAAAGAACCAGAAGGAAAGCGATAATGAAAAGATAGCGCTTATCATAGCGGGGGGTATTGAGGCCGAGCGCACCGCCGAAGGTCTCGTCAGAGGTATTCTGGAAGAGGGACTTGACGATCTCACCGAAGGCGAGCGTGACGATCGCGAGATAGTCACCGCGCAGTCTCAGGGCGGGGATGCCAATGATCACACCGCAGAGCGCCGCAACGCCTGCACCGATGACGAGCGCAATGAGGAAGGTGAGGATGCCGTTACCGAGCGAGGGGGCAAGGAGCGCGGCGATCTTACCGCCGATATACGCGCCCACGCACATAAAGCCCGCGTGACCGAGGGAGAGCTCACCCAGGAAGCCGACGACCAGAGACAGGGAGACCGCGAGGATGATGCTGATCGCGATCTTCTCAAGCAGGAAGAGAAGCGAGCTGTCCAAAGCGCCGCCTACGATCGACATCAGACTGAGCACAAGGGTGAAGATGCCGATGACGATATAGTTGATATAATGGTGAAGCTTGAATTTTTTGATATTCATACCTTTTCCCTCCGTTTCTTACCGAGAAAGCCGGTCGGTCTGACCAAGAGGATGATGATTAAGATCGAGAACTCGATCGCGTCGGTATAGGGGGCGATCACGGTGATCTTATAGGAGATGCTCTCGATGATGCCGAGCAGTAAGCCGCCGAGCATGGCGCCGGGGATTGAGCCGATACCGCCGATAACCGCCGCGGTAAACGCCTTGATGCCGGGCATTGCGCCGAGCGTGCTGGAGATGCTGGGTGCCTTGAAGATGAAGAAAAGACCTGCGAGTGCCGCCAGTGCCGAGCCGATGGCAAAGGTGACGGTGATGATGCGGTTGACGTTGATGCCCATGAGCTGAGCCGCGCCCTTATCCTCGGAGACGGCGATCATGGCACGTCCCGTGCGGGTGTATTTCACGAAGAGCGTGAGGGCGACCATGACGACGACGGCCACGGCAAGGGTGACGAGCGAGGAGATCTGCACGTTTGCACCGAGGAAGCTGATCGTGCCGAAGTCGTAGACCACGACCATCTTATTGGCGGAGCCGAAGACGATCTGTGCCAGACTCTGGAGCAAGTAGCTGACGCCGATCGCGGTGATCAAAACGGCGAGAGGAGAAGCACCGCGAAGAGGTTTGTATGCGATCTTCTCAATGCAGACACCGAGCAGGATACAGAAGATGACTGCCGCGACGATCGCAAGCAGGGGACTGTTGAACGCCATAAAGACGTAAATGACGTAGGCACCGACCATGATAATATCGCCGTGTGCGAAGTTCAGCATTTTGGCAATACCGTATACCATGGTGTAGCCCAGCGCGATCATTGCGTAGATCCCGCCGAGGCTGAGGCCGTTGATAATTGTTGATAAAATCAATTCCATAATACGAACCCTATCTGTAGAAATTTCTTTGAAAAAGCAAAGCACTGCACACATCGCTTGGAAATCGACATGTGCAGTGCTCGGAAAAATCGTGAAATGCCGAATAAGTGAGATCAGTTAGCTTCCTTGATTACGTACTTGATTGCGCCCTTGTTGACGTAGCCGGTGGATTCCCAGCTGATGCTCTCACCGGTAACGCCGCCGGTCAGAGTGTAGCCGCCCTCAAACTGCTCCATCAGGATGTCGCAGAGGTCGGATGCGGAGATGGTAACGGAGATATCCTTGCCCTCGCTGATAGCCTTCTGCATTGCGCCGTAGAGAGCATAGATGCAGTCGTAAGCGGATGCACCGAACTGGTTGAGGGTCTCCTTGCCGTACTTGGTAACGTACTTGTCGATGAACTCCTTAGCGGCGCCGTCGGTTGCCTTGGAGTTGAAGTGAGAGAGCATGGTGACTTCCTGAGGGATCGTGGTGATGTCAAAGCCGTCGATGTTATCAATGCCGTCGAAGCCGTCGCAGCCGTAGTAGACCGCGGTGGGAGCGATGACGTCCTTAGCCTGCATCATGAAAAGGGAAGCGGGCGTGTAGTAGATGGGCATGAAGATGAAGCCGCAGGACTTCAGCGTGTCGATCTGGGTGGAGAAGTCGGATGCGTTGGCATCGGTGAAGCTGGTCTCGACGATAGTGATGGAGGAGTCGAGATTTGCCTTGAACTGATCGAAGATGCCCTTGGAGTAAGCCTCGTCGGACTTATAGAATACGCCGATGGTCTGTCCCGCGTAGTTCTCGTTTACGAATTCAGCGGAGACCTTACCCTGGTTACCGTCAGCGAAGCACATCTGATAGCCGTTGGAGTTTGCGGGGATGTCGTCGTTGGATGCGGAGGGGGTGAGGAAGAATACGTTGTCGTCAGCGGAGAGGTTCTTGAACTCAAGACCGGGGGTGCTGGTTACCGTACCGAGAGATACCTGCATACCGCCCTCGAAGAGAGAGGAGTAGTTGGTGGAGATCTTGGTAGCGTCGTTCATATCGTCCATAGCGATGAGCTTGAACTTGATGCCGCCGAGGCCGCCTGCCGCGTTGATCTCGTCGATTGCGAGCTGAGCGGAGTTTTTAACTGCATTGCCGTACATAGCGGTGCTGCCCGTCAGAGGACCGGATACGCCGATGATGATCTCGGTGTTTTCAGCGGTGTAGTTTGCGCCGCCACAGCCTGCGAGCGTACCGAGGCAAAGCGCGAGTGTGAGGAGAAGCGAGATGATTTTGATAAATTTCATAAATGAAACCTCCTGAAAGAAATTGTGCTTGTGAAAATTCGCCACACGTTATATTTCAACAGTTTACACTCTTTTTTTTGATATGTCAAGTTGTTTTGTGAATATTTCCCGAATTTTATCCGCGAAAAAGAAATTTTTTTCGTTCGGTATATAAATAAATTGAACGATTTTTTGGCGAGTAAACATTGACTTTTTGTGAAATATGTGATAGCATAACGATAGTAACTTATTATATCCACCAAGGAGGCACTGATTATGAGAAAAACGATCTTAAAGCTTTGCTGTCTTCTGACGGCCGCCGCCATGCTCTTTACGGGCTGTAACGGTACGCCGCCTGCGGAGACGACTGCGGGCGATCAGCCCGGCACGACAACGCAGGCGCCGATCACGACGACACAGGGTGATGCGCCGACCGAGACGACCGCGATTCCTGTCGAGACGACGACGGACGCGCCTGTCGAGACGACGACGGCAACCGAGCCGACCACGACGGCGTACGGCGAGCCGACGCCCGACCCCGCAGGCTACAATGAAAAAGAAATGTCCGAGGACGAGCTCTACGATAAGCTGATGGGCGGATGGCTCGGTCAGATGATCGGTGTGGCGTGGACCGCCAATACGGAGTTTGCCGCCGCAGGCTCGATCATGCCCGCGACCAGACTCTCTGCGTGGGACCCCGCGATGATCAAGAATGCCTACGCGCAGGACGACGTATACGTTGAGATCCCGTTTCTCAATGCCATGAAGGTGTACGGTGCATTCTGCAGCCCCCAATATATGGGTGAGTGCTTTGCGGATACCTCCTTTAATCTCTGGCATGCCAACGCCGCCGCGAGAACCAATCTGCGTCAGGGCTACGAGTGGTACGACGCGGGACACTATCTCATCAATAAGCATGCAGACGATATCGACTGGCAGATCGAGTGCGACTTCCTCGGCTCGATGTACCCGGGTCTTGTCAACGAGGCGGCGGCGCGCGCCTTTGAGATCGGACACATGATCGGCTACGGTGACGGCATCTACGGCGGTGTTTTCGTCAGCGCCATGCACGCCGCGGCGTATACCGCAGACTCTGTGGAGTCGATCGTGGAGGCGGGCGTTTCCGTGATCCCCGAGGGCACGGAGTTCCGCTCTTTGATGGACGCCGTCGTCCGTGATTATAACGCGGGCAAGACGTGGGAGCAGGCGTGGCAGACCGTAGAAAATATCTGTGGCAAGAGCGACAAATGCCCTGACTTCGGACCGAACTCTCCGAAGCCGATGCTGAATATCGACGCCAAGCTCAATTCCGCGTATATTATTATTGGATTACTTTGGGGTGAGGGCGACTTCGCCAAGACCGTCGAGATCTCCTGCCGTTGCGGTCAGGACAGCGACTGTAACCCCTCCAGCGCCGCCTCGATCCTCGGCAATTACTACGGCGCATCCGGTATTGATGAGATCTACAAGAGCGCGGTGGATTATTCCGCGACGAAATTTGAAACGACGGATTACTCGCTGAATGACGTGGCGGGGATCAATATGGAGCTTGCCAAGGAAGTGATCGCTGCCTACGGCGCAAGTGAGAAGGACGGCGTATGGACGCTCAAGACCACAAAGTCCTACGCACCCGTGCCGTATGAGCAGTGGGAAGACGATTTTGGTGCGGACGTCATTCTGAAGATGCTCCCGAATGGTCGCGTCAGCGTGATCGCGGGTGCGACGGGTACCGAGGCACTGAAGTCCGCAGAGATCGACATGGGTGACGGCTTCACCATGTACGGCGGCGGTACCTACAGCTACGCCAAGACGGGCACGTATACCTTGAAATATACCTTTACGGGTGTCAACGGCAGTGTGGTCACGGGCGAAAAGACCGTGACGATCTCCTCCGTTCCCTACGGCACGGGCATTACCTCCGCAGGCGACAACCCGATGGTTTGTGACGGAGAGGTTCCCTATGTCGAATTGACTACCGCAAGAACGCTTCAGTTTTCCGTTGAGCCCGCGGTCAAGGGTGACGACGTCTGGGTCGGAATCCGATTCGTACGCCCCTTCGCCATCAACGGTGTGAAATTCGTGGAGGGCGTTCAGAATAAGCGCGGCGGCTGGTTTGTCGAGACTCCGAGAGTTGAGGTGCTCATTGACGGCGAGTGGATTGCCGTTGATACCGAGGCGCTTTACGAGTACCCCGGCAACAGCGTGGAGGAGCAGGGCGATGCCTTTGACGCGTACCGCTTCTCCTTTAAGGAGGTTACCTGCGAGGGCGTCCGTCTGATCGGTAAGCCCGGTGCTACCTCGGGCAATGGATTACCTGAAAGCAATATTCCGTATATCAGCGTCGGCGAGGTGATCCCGCATTATCACGGCGTGACGGCGTCCGAGACGTTTGATAACGCCGATACGCCGATCGCGATCACGAGTCAGGCGGCGCCCACGGGCAGCGGTGCCAAGGATCTCGCGATCCTGTATGACGGTGTATCCGGTGCAAAGAGCTACGATACCTACAACGGTCTTGTCGTAGCAGACGACGAGTTCTTCGGCTATCAGTTCCGCGAAACGCGTACGGTAAGCGCGCTCGTCTTTACCGAGGGACTCCATTATACCGACGGCGGTTGGTTCAAGGACGGCGACGTCCGCGTTGAGGTGCTCCGTGACGGCAAGTGGCAGACAGTCGAGACGACGGTCTCCCCCGCGTATCCGAGCGGTAACGCGCAGAGTGACTTCGGCGCAAGCTACGAGACCTATACCTTTACTCTCGCGCAGAGCGTGGACTGTGATGGCGTCCGTGTGATCGGTACCGCAGGCGGTAACGGTGACTTTATCGGCGTAAGTGAGCTTGTGGTTCAGTAAATCACGTATATCGAAGAGACGCTTTTGCAAAAAGGCGTCTCTTTGTGCATAAAAAGCGATATTTGAATATAAACGGAGGAATTTATATGAGAATTGGTGCAAGAAGCTCGGCAGAGCATTGGGGAATGCTGAAGGAGATCGGCTACGATTACGCAGAGGGCTATTTTGCGGGGATCGCGCTTGCTGATCGGGACGAGTACCGAGGGCTTTGCGAGGCGCAGAAGCGGGCGGGCGTGCCCGTGGAGGCGGTCAACGGCTTTTTTACAGGGAGCTTCATGCTTTACGAGAAGAGCGTTGCCGAGACAGAGGCGTACGTGCGTGAGTACGCCGACCGTGGCTTTTACCGTGTGAAGGAGCTGGGAGCAGAGATCGCCGTCATCGGCTCGGGCCGATCGAGATCCATCCCCGAGGGGATGGCAAGGGCGGAGGCGGAGGAGCGCTTCGTTTCCGTTTTGCGACTGCTCGGTGAGATGGCACAGGGTTATCGGATGCAGCTCGTGATCGAGCCCCTCCGCTTTGCGGAGACGAACTTTATCCATACCGTGGACGAGGCGCTCGCGATCTCGGCGCGTACGGGATGCGACAACGTTTCTGCGATGATCGACTTTTTCCATTCCTATTCCAACGGCGAGTCGCTTGACTGCCTTAAAAGGGCGGGGAAGCGTTTGCTTCACGCGCATCTCGCGCGTCCCAATCCCGACCGATGCGTACCGACCGAGGCTGACCGTGAGGCGTGCCGCGTGTGGGCGGACGCACTTCACGCCATTGGCTACGACGCCCGCATCAGCCTGGAGGCGGCGCATCCCGTCGATATGGGCGCGGATATCCGAAGCGCTTACAATATTATGAAGATGTTCCGCTATGAATAAAAGCCGAGGGAGGACGGAATATGAGTTATATTGATGAAACGATGCTGGACGTGACGGAGTACCGTGTGCTCGGCAAGCTTCCCGATCCGTTTTTGTTTGACGACGGCACGCGAGTTGACTCGCGTGAGGCGTGGACAAAAAGAAGAGCGGAGATCTATCGCTCCGCGATCGAATTGCAGTACGGCACGATGCCTCCCGCCCCCGAGGTATTCCACGTAGAGGCGCTTTACGTACCCGGGCGGGGCAAGAGAAACGTCTATCGCATCACCGCAGGCACGAAGGAGCGCACGGTCAGCTTTCGTATGTGTCTGCATCGCCCCACAAAAGAGCAGGAGCAGGTTCTGGACGGGAAAAAGCCGCCCGTGATCGTGGACGGCGACCTCTGCTTTGAGTACGCGATGGACCGCGCGTTTCTGGATACCGCGCTGAACGAGGGCATCCAGTGGGCGCTCTTTGACCGCACGGAGCTTGCAAACGACGTTCAGCACGAGGGCAGGAGAAAGGGACCGCTCTACGAGGTCTATCCCGAATATACCTTCGGTGCGCTCGGCGCGTGGGCGTGGGGCTACTCGCGTTGCGTGGATGCGCTGGCGCTCCTCGGTCTTTCGGATATGTCCTGCGTGGCCTTCACGGGTCACTCGCGCGGCGGTAAGACCGCGGCGCTTGCAGGCGCGATTGACGAGCGTGCCGCCATCGTCAATCCGAACGAGACCTGTGCGGGCGCATGCGGATGCTACCGCGTCCACATGAAGGCGTCGTATCTCGGGCGTGAGGAGGGTCGAAGCGAGACGCTCGCCGATCTTCTGCGAAACTTTGGCTTCTGGATGGGACCCGAACTCCCCGCCTACGCCGAGCGTGAGGAGGAGCTTCCCTTTGACGCGCATTTTCTGAAGGCAATGGTCGCACCGCGTACGCTCTTCGTTTCGGAGGCGGCAGGCGATATCTGGGCAAATCCCGTCGGCTCGTATCTGACGACGGAGGCTGCGGGTGAGGTCTTCCGTTTTCTTGGTGCCGAGGATCATCTCCGGTGGTATTTCCGCCCGGGTGTCCATTATCATCACGTGGATGACGTACAGATGCTCGTTAATATTATTTGCATGAAAACAAGAGGTGCCAAGGCGGACGAGAGATTCTTCCGCTTACCGTTTGGCACGCCCGAGCCGATCCGCGATTGGGTTGCACCGAAGGCGTAAGGAGGATATTATGCTGAAACATATTCATTTTGATGATACGGATACCCGTGTCAAAAGATATCTTGCACCGAAAAAAATACTGATGACGCGCGGAGAGTGGCGCGGAACGGACCGCCTCCTGCATTATAAGAACCGTCAGCTCGGTACGCATGAGCCCGAGGTGACGACACTCGTCTCTACGGCAGACGAGCCTGCAGGCATCCTGCTCGACTTCGGAACGGAGCTCCACGGCGGTATCTGCCTGTCTCTTTTCCGTATCCGCGACGGAGAGGAGACGACGGTGCGCGTCTCGTTCGGCGAGTCCGCAAACGAGGCGCTCTCACATATCGGGGAGAAGAATGCGGGAAACGACCACAGTATGCGCGACTTTACCTTTGTCAGCAGAAGCTGGACGGTAAGCGAGTACGGCATGACGGGCTTCCGCTTCGTCTATCTCGAATTTCTGATGCCCGCGAAGATCAATATCAAGACCATTCAGGCGTATGCCATCTATCAGCCCTACGAGTATATCGGCAGCTTTGAGAGCAGTGATGAAACCCTGAACCGCATTTACGACACGGCGGCGTATACCTGTCATCTCTGCTTGCAGAATGAGATCTGGGACGGCATCAAGCGCGACCGTCTGGTCTGGATCGGTGACCTTGCCCCCGAAATGAAAACGACGAAATACGTGTTCGGTGACGTCCCGCAGATCTACGGCGGTCTTGCGCTGACGGCGATGAATACGAAGCTCCCGACGTGGATGAACGGTATTGCGACCTACTCGCTCTGGTGGCTCGTCAATCTGGACGAGTGGTGCTTCTATACGGGGAAACGACACTATCTTACCGAGCAGAGGGAGTATATCGTCGGTACCGTCCGACAGATCCTGGAGAACGTGGATGACGACGGCGATTTCACGGCAAGCGATTTCATCGACTGGCCCTCCACGGGCTTCCCGTCGGCCAAGGCGGGCACAAG
>JAFTIJ010000005.1 GCA_017456965.1 Clostridia bacterium | reverse complement strand
GTCCATCGCCGATCTTGTCAAGGATAAGCGTATTGAGGGCATCACGGCGCTTCGCGACGAGTCGGGCAAGGCGGGTATGAAGATCGTCATCGAGTACCGCCGCGACGCAAACGGTCAGGTCATCCTGAACCAGCTCTATAAATACACCCAGCTCCAGGACACCTGCGCGGTCAATATGATCGCCCTCGTCGGCGGTGAGCCGAAGGTGCTCGGTCTGCGTGAGATCCTCTATCACTATATTCAGCATCAGGAGGACGTCATCCGCCGCAGAACCCGCTACGATCTGGAGAAAACGCGCGCGCGCGTCCATATTTTGGAGGGCTTGAAGCTCGCGCTCGACGCGATCGACGAGATCATTCAGACCATCCGCAGCAGCGCGTCGAAGCAGGACGCAAGAGAGGCGCTCGTCGCCCGCTTCGGTCTGACGCAGATCCAGGCGCAGGCGATCGTCGATATGACCCTCGGCAGCCTCGCGGGCTTGGAAAGAATGAAGATCGAGGAGGAGCTCGCCGCAAAGCTTGCGCTCATCCGTGAGCTTGAGGAGGTCCTCGTAAACGAGGAGAAGGTCAAGGAGATCATCGAGCAGGATCTGCTCGCGATCAAGGAGAAATTTGCCGACGGCAGACGCACGGAGATCGCGGGTGCGATCGACGATATCATCGACGAGGACCTGATCGACCGTCACCAGTGCGTCATCACCATGACCAACGCCGGCTATATCAAGCGCGCTCCCGCCAGCACCTACTCGGCGCAGAAGCGCGGCGGCAAGGGCATCATCGGTATGTCCACCAAGGAGGAGGACTTCGTCAAGGACGTCATGGTCGTACACTCCCACAGCAATCTCCTGCTCTTTACCAATATGGGCAGAGTATATATGAAGAAGGCGTACATGATCCCCGAGGCATCCCGTACCGCCAAGGGCACGAATATCGTGAATATCGTGGATCTGAACGAGAATGAGAAGATCACCTCCATCATCTCCGTCGCGGGCTTTGAGGAGGATGAGTACTTTATCATGATCACGAAAAACGGCGTCGTCAAGCGTGCCGACGTCAAGGATTTTGAGTATCAGCGCAAGGGCGGTAAGATCGCCATCAACCTCGACGAGGGTGACGAGCTGGTATTCGTCAAGCACACGACGGGTGACGACGAGATCATGATCGCAACCCACGACGGCCGTGCGGTCCGCTTCCACGAGAGCGACGCGCGTGTCATGGGCAGAACCGCAAGAGGTGTGCGCGGTATCAAGATGAACGAGGGCGATTACGTCGTCGGCGCGGCGATCGTGGACGACGACAAAAAGCTGATCACCCTGACCGAAAACGGCTTTGGTAAGAGAAACGAGTTTGATATCTACAACGCGCGCAATCGCGGCACCAAGGGCGTCATCTGTCAGAAGACCAGCGAAAAGACAGGTGCGCTTGCGGGTATCGCCGCCGTCGGTGAGCGCGACGATATCATGATCATCACCGACGACGGTACGATGATCCGTACGCCCGTCAGCGGCATCCCCGTTTACGAGGGCAACAATACCTCGGGCGTTATCATCATGAGACTTGCCGAGGGTGCGCGTATCATCAGCTTCACCGCCGTTCGCCCCGAGGACGAGGAGGACGCCGAGATCGAGGCTGTCGCCGCCGAGGAGGCAAGACAGGAGAGCATCGCCGTCGATTCCGCCCCCGCAGAGAGCTTCCATCTGACGGATATTGATGAGCTTTAAGGATTATTTTGAAAGGATTGGATAGAAAACAGTATGGCAGAAAAGAAGAAAAAGAACGCCGTGGTCGCCCCCATCTCGGCAGAGGATAAGAAAAAGGCGCTGGCGACCGCGCTCTCTCAGATCGAGAAGGAATTTGGCAAGGGCACGATCATGAAGCTCGGCGAAAACGCCCACATGAACGTCGAGGGCATCCCGACGGGCTCGCTGACCCTCGACCTCGCACTCGGCATCGGCGGCGTTCCGCGCGGCAGAATCGTCGAGATCTACGGTCCCGAATCCTCGGGTAAGACCACCGTTGCGCTCCACATCGCGGCTGAGGTGCAGAAGCTCGGCGGCGAGGCGGCGTTTATCGACGCGGAGCACGCGCTCGATCCCGTATACGCCAAGGCGCTCGGCGTCAATATCGACAACCTGCTCGTTTCCCAGCCCGACAGCGGTGAGCAGGCGCTGGAGATCACCGATGCGCTCGTTCGCTCGGGTGCGATCGACGTCGTCGTCGTGGACTCCGTTGCCGCCCTCGTTCCCCAGCAGGAGATCGACGGCGAGATGGGCTCCAACCACGTCGGTCTGCAGGCAAGACTGATGAGCCAGGCGCTCCGTAAGCTCTCGGGCTCCATCTCCAAGACCAACTGCGTCGTGATCTTTATCAACCAGCTCCGTGAGAAGGTCGGCGTGATGTACGGCAACCCCGAGACCACTCCCGGCGGTCGTGCGCTCAAGTTCTACGCCTCTGTCCGTATCGACGTACGAAAGGTCGAGAACCTCAAGCAGGGCGACGAGGTCTACGGCAGCCGCGTCAAGTGTAAGGTCGTCAAGAATAAGGTCGCGCCTCCCTTCCGCGTTGCGGAGTTTGATATCCTTTACGGCAAGGGTATCTCCAAGGCGGGTGAGATCGTGGATATCGCCATCGAGCTCGGCCTTGTGCAGAAGAGCGGCTCGTGGTTCTCCTATAACGGCGAGAAGCTCGCACAGGGTAAGGACAACGCGAGAAAGGCGATCGCCGCAAACGAGGAGCTGATGAAGGAGCTTGAGAACAAGATCAAGGCGCAGGGCGACGAGCTCGACTTAGGGGCAAGTGAAGCGTACTCTCTCGACGAGGATGACGGCGACGACGGTGACGAGGGCGATGACTTCGACATCCGCCTCATCGACATCGAGAGCGACGATTGATGGAGATTACCGTCACCGAGATCCGCGCCGCCGCTGACGGCGCGGAGGCGTTGCTCACGCTCGATATCGTGAGCGGTGAAAAAAGTCAGCGCATTCGCGGCAGTATCACGGCGGCGATGCTCTCGGAGCTTGGCTTCGGGCTTCGCCGCGAGGCGTTTGCGATCGACCGAGAGACCTGTGAGCGCGTGCTGCATTTCATGAAGCTGACCGCCGCGATCAAAAAGGGGCTGTCTCTGCTTGCGTTCTCTCGCAATACGGCGCGCACGATGAAGCGTAAGCTCGTGCAAAAGGGCTTTTCCGATGAGATCGCGCGCGAGGCGTCAGCATATCTCGTCGGTCACGGCTATATCGACGAGCAGAGCGACGCGGAGCTCGCCGTGGAGAACATGGCAAAACGCAGTCTCTACGGACCGAACCGCATCAAAAGCGCACTCTACGCCAAGGGCTTTCCCGAGGACGTGATCCGCGCGGCGCTGGCGGAGACCGAGCTCGATTTTGAGGAGATCTGTCTTGCAAGGCTTCGCCGCCTCGGTATCGACCCCACCGACCCCGAGACCAAAAAGAAGCTGGTTTCCAAGCTCGGGTATTACGGCTTTACCTACGAACAGATTCGCGGCGCGATCGCGCGCTATCGGGAGGAAGAATGATGGAAATACGCAATGAAACAGTCTATACCGGACGCGACCGCGTGCACGCGCTGTATTTTACGTCGTTTCGCTTGACACGACGTCTCGGCCTATGGAATATGGTGCTCACGCTCCTGCTTGCGCTATTGGGCGCGGGGGTGTTATACTGCCGCGCGACGGGGATCCCGCCGTTTGCGAGCAAGCCGCTCATGCTCCCCTCGCTTTGTCTTGGGTGTGCGCTTATCGGGGTCGGTGCGATTTTTCTTTTCTTTACCGTTCTTTTGCTCGTTGAGAAGAAAGCTTCCGTTTCGGCGTCATTTGTGTTTTGCGATGACGAAATCAAGGCAATCTCTGTAGTTAACGGCATCAGATCGGAGATCGTTGTCAAGTATACGGATATATCCAAGGTCTACGAGTTCAAGCGGTACTTTTATGTTTTTTACAATTCCCAGCAATGCTTTTCCGTAGTGAAGAACGGCTTTTCCGATGAAAAAGATATTCTCTCTCTGCGAGAAAAGCTCCGCGCCACGCTTGGCGCGCGTCTGATTCGCTGTTAAGGAGGGCTTGCCATGCAGATTTCCAATTACACCGAGATGGATGCACCGACGATGCGCCGCTATGCCACGTTTCATCTGGATCAAAATCGGACGCTGCGATCGCTGCGCGTGCTCATGGTCGCGGTCGGCGTGCTTCTCTTGCTGATCGCGACGTTTTGGATCCGAAGCACCGAGTTTCGGATCTATTGCATCGTGCTGCTTCTTTTGATCCTCGTTTGGTTTGCTCTGTTCTCCCGCAGGGGTAAGCGACTCGAAGGCACGTACGCCGCACGCGGGATCACGGCGATCCGCTACCTTTTTGAGGACGACGGCTTTTCGGTCGAGGTCGTCTCCAAGGGGGCGGCGATCTCGGAGCGCGTTCCGTACACCGCGCTGAAGCGTGCCGTGGAAACGCCGGACGATTTTTATCTGTATATCAGGATGAACGCCTGCTATATCGTCTCAAAGCACAGCTTTGACGACGTCCCGGCGCTCGCGGATCTGAGGCTCCGCCTCTCCGCCCTGCTCGGGAAAAAATACAAAATCCTCGGCAAATGACGGACTGTGCGCACGGTAGGCGTTATTGATCCGATTTTTGTCATATATAAGATGTTTTTTTGAAACGAATACGCATCTGATCGAGAGCGATACTCGTGCGCAGATCCTTCACTACACTACGTTTTGTTCGAGGATGACAGCGCAGGGGGCGTTTACACAAAACACTTATCCCGACAAATCGCGATTGCGAT
>JAFTIJ010000052.1 GCA_017456965.1 Clostridia bacterium | reverse complement strand
GTATGCGCCCGACACATCTGCTCTCCGTCACGCTTACGCGTGCCACCTCTCCCGGAGTGAGAGGCTTTTCAGAATGTCAATTTTCAGACAAAACATCATAATAGGAGAGGGTCTCCCCTCCCGCGGGTATCGCCATGCCCCGTGATCATCATACAAAACAAAACGAACCCGGACAGACCGCTAAGATCTGTTCGGGTTCGTTATTTGTTTTATATGGTATTGTGCGTGATGACCGCCTTTGACGGATCAGAGCGTTACCGTCAGGGGAACGTCTTTCTCAATCGGGTACGTGCGGTCTCCGAGCACGAGCGTACCGCCGTCCACGTCTGCCAGAACGGTGACGCTCTCGCGGCTCATCTTGACCTCGACGATGCCGTTCGGCGTGGGGACCTTGCCCTCGATCGTGCCGAAGCACATCAGATTCGGTCTGACCTCGTAGGTTGCATACGCGGGAGAGGTCGGGCGGACACCCAGTGCGTACCTGCCGAGCAGGTAGATCGGGGAGGCGCCCCATGCGTGGCAGAGGCTCTTGTCGTAGGGCTGACCGTACATCGCGTAGTTCTCTACACGGCTCTTCTCGGGGAAATACTCCTCCCAGAAGGTGGTCGCGCCGTGCGAGAGCATACCGCCCCAATAGCTGTGGAGCATATCGGTCATATACGAATATTCACCGATCGTGCACATCGCGTCGAGCTCAAAGAACTCGAAGTAGGGCGTCGTGATGGCGGGAACCTCGGGGTTCTTGATCACTTGCTCGATGATACGGTGGCGGCGCTCCTCGCTCGTGAGCGCGTAAAGCAGCGCAAAAATATTGGCGTGTCTTGTGACGTTGCGGTTTCCCGTTTTGTAATCATCCACGAAGGCGCTCTTCTCCTCGTCCCAATAGCGCTCGTTGATCTTGACATTCAGATCCGAGGCGAGGGAGAGGTAGAGCTCCTCGTTCTCACGGTCCTCCATCAGTGCCGCACATTTTGCCATACACTCATAGGCGTGGCAAAGCAGCATCTGCTCTGCGCAGATGGGACCCGCGTCCTTATCAAAGTGCTTGCTCCAATCCACAAAGACCCAGTCGCCTCTGCGCTTTTCATAGAGCCCGTCCGCATCGAGTCTGCCGCGCACAAAGGTCATCGTGGAGAGCATGGTCTCATACATCGAGCGGATAAACGCGAGATCGCCCGTGTGGAAATAATACTCCCACATCGCGGAGATCCAATAGAAGGTATAGTCCGAGATGGTATTGACGTGCGCCGTCATCGGCTCGGCACAGCGCAGGATACGCTGTGAACGGCGCACGATGTCGTTGTCATTCATCAGATAATAGTTGACGAAATAGCTCTGGTATGCGTCGCCGCCCCAGACCCAGCGGTCGCGCTTGATACCGTCGAAGAAGCCCTCGCGCGCATTGAGGTGGAGCGTATACGCCGCAACCTCCCAGATGCGGTTGATGAGCTCGTCATCCGAGCGGAACTCGCCCTTATCGGGCAGGGGCAGGTTCTCAAAGTCTGCCGAGAAGGCATACTCCCCGACGGCGGGGACGAATACGTAGCGGAATGCGACGGAGGTCGAGGTGAAGGCACCGTTTTCGAACTTGACAGGAATGTGAACGATGGCGTTCGCCGCGTCCATCGCCTCCTCACGGGACTCACCGCAGATCACGGTAAATTCCGCGTAGGCGGGAACGGCATCCTCGAAGATCAGCTTACCGAAGCACTCCTTGCCGAAATCGTACAGGCGTCCGCCCTCCGTCTCCTCAACGGATACGGGACGGATGCGCTCGTAAGAGAACTTAAAGACCTCGGGATTGTCCCAGAGCTCGGTATACATATCGTTCGTGCCGACAAAAGTATCGCGTGCGCCCCACGAGCCCGTCCTCCACGTCTCGTCGGAGGCAAAATGCTCGCCGACGCAATAGAACGAGGGGAATCCGCTCTCCTTGTAGGCAGTGAGCTTGATGAAGTTGCGACCGGGCATCAGCGTCACGGTCTCGCCTGCGGCGTAACGGACACCGTTGACAAGGAAGCTCGCGTCCTTGCAGTTGGCGTATACGGTCAGCGTCTCGGGCGCCTCCAGATTGACGATCTTATAAAACAGAACGTTTCTGTCGGGACCGTCGATGCGCCACATCGGGGGGTAGTAAAGACTCGTTTTGGTGCGTCTGTTGTGCAGGAGCATGCTGTGATAGCGCTCAAAGTCCCCCGCCTTCCAGATCCATTTGGATTGTTTCATGGTATCTCCTTAATTTTTCTGACCCTCTCGAAGCATGTTCTGCTTGAGATCCCAAAGCTTCTGGGAAAGGTCTACGTAGTAGATATGCGGATTTTCAAATCTCTTGACTTCGTCCCACAGGTGTGCTACCTGATCGGCGCAGTACGCGCGGATCTGCTCGGTCGAGAGACTGTCGTAAACACACTCGCCGTCCTTGAAGATCGGCACGAGCATCTCACGCAGATAGTAATTGGTCAGCGTCTTTCTCTTCCATACGTGCTGAGGGTGGAAGATCTCCAGCGGCTGACTCTCGTCCATAACCTCGTCGTGAATGCAGAGCAGATCGGCGATCGCCTCATTGCTGTCCTTATCATAGACGCGATAGAGCTTCTTGAAGTGGGGATTGGTGATCTTCTCGGGGTTCTCGCTGATCTTGATCTTCGGTGTGATCTCGCCGTTCTCCTCCGTGGCAACGAGCTTGTAAACGCCGCCGAATACAGGCTGGCTCTTTGCGGTGATCAGACGCTCGCCGACGCCGAAGGAGTCGATCTGTGCGCCCTGACGGAGGAGGTCGCGGATGATGTACTCGTCAAGAGAGTTGGAGACGACGATCTTACACTCGGGCAGGCCCTCCTCGTCCAGCTTCTTGCGGATCTTCTTGGTAAGGTAAGCGATATCGCCCGAGTCCAGACGCACGCCGAAATTGTGGATGCCCTGCGGGATCAGGATCTCCTTGAAGGCGCGGATGGCGTTGGGCAGACCGCTCTTCATGACGTTATAGGTGTCGATCAGGAGCGTCGCGCAGGTGGGGTAGGTATGGCAGTACGCGGCAAAGGCATCGTACTCGTTATCGAACATCTGAACCCACGCGTGTGCCATCGTACCCGAGGCGTTGACGTGATAGTCGCGGTCGGCAATGGCATTGGAGGTCGAGGCACAGCCTGCGATATACGCGGCGCGTGCGCCGTTGATCGCGGCGGCGGCACCCTGTGCACGACGCGCACCGAACTCCATGACGGCACGGCCGTCGGCGGCGCGGACGATGCGGTTTGCCTTGGTCGCGATGAGCGACTGATGGTTGAGCGTCAGAAGAATGAAGGTCTCGATGATCTGCGCCTCAATGGTGGGGGCGCGAACGATCATGATCGGCTCTCTGGGGAAGATCGGCGTTCCCTCGGGAACGGCATAGATATCACCGGTAAAGCGGAAGGTCTTTAAGTAAGCCAGAAACTCCTCACAGAAAAGCTTCTTGCCTCTGAGATACTCAATATCCGCGTCGGTAAACTCCAGATCCTTGACGTAACGGATCACGTCCTCCAGACCTGCGGCAATGGCAAAGCCGCCGTTATCGGGAATGTCACGGAAAAAAACGTCGAAATACGCGATCTTATCCTTCTGCCCCGAGAGGAAATAGCCCTGTGCCATCGTCAACTCGTAGAAATCGAGAAGCATGGTGTAATTTGTGCGACCATTCATAGAATCACCTCATCATAAAAATTAGAATATAATCACATTATACTGTATTTTTACGTAAATCGCAAGATACTTCGATAAAAAACATGGCGTTTCCCCGAAAAAATTGTCATGATTATTGACAAGACACATTCGCCGTGATATAATCTTTAACAACAATACATCAAATGGAGAGTAACGTCATGAATACAACACAAAAAGCTTCTGTCGGCGCCGTCGTCAAGCGGTACGCCAAACGCTATTTCATCACTGCCATGAGCGCCATGGCACAGGGTCTCTTTGCCTCGCTTTTGATCGGCACGATCTTCAAGGCGCTGGGCATGATCCCGCATCTGGATTTCCTTGCCGATATCGGCACCTACGCCTCCGCTATGGCGGGTCCCGCCATGGGCGTCGCCATCGCGCACGCGCTCGGCGCGCATCCGCTCGTCATCTTCTCCTGCGCCGCCGTCGGCTACGCGGCGAACAGCCTGGGTGGCAAGGGCGGTCCGCTTGCCGTTTTCGTCATCGCCATCGTTGCCGCAGAGATCGGTATGCTCGTCTCCAAACGGACGAAAATTGATATCATCGTCACCCCCTTTGTCACCATCTTCGTCGGTGCGCTGCTCGCCATGCTCATCGCGCCCGCCATCAATACGGCGGCAGGCTGGGTCGGCTCGCTGATCGACTGGGCCATGACGCAGGCGCCGCTCATCATGAGCATCGTCGTCTCCGTCGTCATCGGCATGGTGCTGACGCTCCCCATCTCCAGCGCCGCGATCTGCAGTGCGCTCGCTCTGACGGGCAATCTTGCCGAGGGCGGCACGGAGGGTCTTGCCATCGCGGGTGCGGCAGCCGTCGCAGGCTGCTGTGCGCAGATGATCGGCTTTGCCGTCATCAGCTTCCGTGAAAACAAATGGGGCGGTCTGCTCTCTCAGGGCATCGGCACGAGTATGCTTCAGGTGCCGAATATCTTCCGCAACCCCGCGATCTGGATCGCACCCACACTCGCCGCCGCAATCACGGGACCGCTCGCCGTCTGCGTTTTTGACCTCAAGATGTACGGCGTCGCCATCAACTCGGGTATGGGCACCTGCGGTCTGCTCGGTCCGATCGGTATGATCCTCGGCTGGTTTGACCCAAGCTACGGCTACACGGGCGAGGTCACCGCGCTCCAATGGATCGGTCTTGTCCTCGTCTGCTTCATCCTGCCCGCAGTGCTCTCGCTGATCTTCGACATGATTTTGCGCAAGCTCGGTCTCGTCAAGGACGGCGACATGAAGCTGGAGCTCTCTTAACGTCATAGCCCCCAAAGCAAAAAGCAAGCGTTCTCGCCCAAGAGACGCTTGCTTTTTTATACCATAGGAAATTGCACAAAACAGACCTCGCCGTTTTGCCGCGCCCCGTGGCGCGGAAAGCTACGATAGGCGAGTACATGGCTGCGGGCACAGCCCGCTTTTTATGTGGAGATCGGTTTATTGCCACCCGACGAAATGCCGATTCGTTGCTGTATCGGTAGGGACACGATTTCCCAAGATAATATTCAGCCCGTAAGATATGATACACGCACTCTCCCTCACCCGACCTCCGTCGGGAGCTCCCTCCTGGAGGGAGCCTAACGGCAACACTCGCTTTTGTTATCAATCGCATTGTGCCGTGCGCCCTCTGCGCCTGTCATCCTCGAACGGAGTGCGTTAGCACGAAGTGAAGGATCTGCGCACGGCAGAAGTTATAAATCCGATTTTCTTTTGGCGTAGGATATTTTCTGAAAAGAGTACGCATCTGATCGAGAGCGCCCACGTGTGCAGATCCTTCACTTCGCTCCGCTTCGTTCGAGGATGACAGCACAGAGGAGGTATCTGCAAAAGTAAAGTTTTAAATGTTACAAGATACTACGAATGAATCATTGCTTTCCCGGATAGGCGAGCACTATCCTGCGGGTGTTACCCGCCTCTTAAATGCGGAAGGCGTTTTCCACGTCGTAAAGCTCGATCGGGCTGATGCCGACGATCTCGCCGCCGAGGCTTGCCGCCTGAACGAACGACTTCGCGCAGTACTCCAAAATCTCCAGCTTATCGAAGGCGGAGAGCAAGGAGTTGCCCGTAACGATCACGCAGTCGTTCTCAATAATGGCAACGGGATTTTTCTCACCGAACTCACCTGCCAATGTTTCGGGCTCGATGAACGTGCTGCCAAAGGGATACTTGTGAATATTATGAAGCGCGATATATGCCTCGGGAAGGAACGAGGGGTCCATCTCCATCTCCGTCACAGCGAACGCCATGATGCTCGGCGGATGGGCAATGATCACGCTCTGAATGTCGGGGTGCTGCTTATAGATCGCGGCGTGCAGCTTATAGGAACGGGACGGGATCTTGCCCGCCTCATGCTTACCGCGACGGATGAGGACGAGATCCTCGGGCTCCAGATACATTCTGTCCTTCATATGCGGTGTGATGATGAAGGTACCGTCGGAGAGGCGGCAGGAGAAGGTTCCCTGGTCGCTCGTAAAGAGCTTCTTACCGTAGGCGCGGTGGATCAGCTCGCACATATCGCGGCGGATCGCCAGCTCCTCGGTGGTATAGGAATGCTTGGTGAACTCCGCCATATCGCGCAGTGTCTTCTGACGGAAAAGCTCCATCTGCTCCGTGGAGAGCGGACGCAGAGAGCCGCCGATCGCCTTGGCGTTGATCTGGATGCGCGCGCAGAACTCCAGCATCTCAAAGTTCATAAAGGCGCTGAAGAGCGTCTCCGAGCCGATAACGATGCCGTGGTTCTCCAGAATGACGGTATTGGCACCCTTCTGAAATTCCTTTGCGATATTGTCGCCGAGTGCCGAGCTGCCGGGCATGGCGTAGGGCGCGATCGAGAGCTTACCCGAGAGGAATCGCGCATCGGGGATCAGAGAGATATCGGGTGTGCGGCGCAGCATACTGAAGGTAACGAGCGCCGGCGGATGCGCGTGGAGCACCGCCTTGATATCGGGGCGCTTCTTATAGATCGCCAGATGGAACGGGTACTCCGACGAGGGGCGGTAAAGACCGACGATCGTGCCGTCCGGACGGATCTGTATGATATCCTCTCTGCGCAGCTTACCCTTATCCACACCGTTCGGACTGATCCAGATGGTGCCGTCATCGTCACGGATGGACAGATTGCCACCGGCGGCGGTCATCATATCGTTATAATAAATTCGATTCATCAGCATTACGATCTGATCTGCCGGATGAAGCATTTCAAAATTCATACAAATCCCTCCTGTGATATAGTGTAAGTGGTGGTCGCGTAATATAATAAGATGTCTCTTCGCCCCGTGGAAACGATGATTGATTACCGTACCCGTAGGGGCGAACTGTGTTCGCCCGCTAAAAAACCGCGTAAATACAAGCTTTTCGGACGAACACAGTTCGCCCCTACGATGGAAATTTGATGGAATCATCGGTTCCCCGTGGGGCAACAAAGATATACGCTCCGCGCTAAGCAAGATATGTTTCACACGACGGGCGTCGTGTTATGAAGCAATCCATCCAAAAACGCGGAGCGTACCGACGCTTACGGCGATGCCGTGAAGCGATTATCTTGCAGAGAGAACTTCCTTTTCGTAGGTCATGATCTCATCGAACCATGTGGTATCAGCCGCTACGCCGCAGCGCTCGCAGTACTCAGCCCATACAGCGCCGAAGGGAAGCATCTTTGCCTCCTCCTGCATAACCATGAGCTTGGTGAAATTGCTTTCGTCCTGAAGCTGCTTGAGAGCGGCGTTGGGGGTGCAGAGAGCCATCAGAAGTGCCTTCTGGAAGCTTCTGAAGCCAACGACCCACGCGGAGAGACGGTTAATGCTTGCGTCGAAGTAGTCGAGCGCGATGTAGGTGCGGTCGAGAGCGTCGCAACGGACGATCTCCTTTGCGATCTCCTTGGTCTCGTCGTCAAGGATAACGACGTGGTCGGAGTCCCAACGGATGCCTCTGGTTACGTGGAGAGCGATCTCGTCAAAGAAGCAGAGGAGCGCGGGGATCTTATCGGAAACGACCTCGGTGGGATGATAGTGGCCGTTATCCATCAGAGGCAGGCATCTTTCCTTATTCATAGCGGCGATGCTGAGAGCGAACTCTGCGCTGCCTGCGGTGTATGCCTCAACACCGATACCGAATACCTTAGACTCTACGCAGGGTTTTACCTTGTTGAAATCAAAGGGCTCGGAGAGGATCTGCTCGATCGAGTCTCTGTAGCGCATTCTCGGACCCATACGGTCAGCGGGAACATCCTTGAAGCCGTCGCCCGTCCAGATATTCATAACGCAGGGAACGCCGGTCTCCTCAGCGAAATACTGGGAGATGCGGATGCAGGCCTTACCGTGCTCGATCCAGAAGTCGCGGACCTCCTTGTCGGGATGGCTGAGGGTCAGACCGTCCTTCTGCATGGGGTGAGAGAAGAAGGTGGGGTTGAAGTCGATACCCATGTTTCTTTCCTTTGCAAACTCGACCCACTTCTTGAAGTGCTTGGGCTCAAGCTTGTCGCGGTCAACGAAGCCGTCCTCAAAGATCGCGTAGCAGGCGTGAACGTTGAGCTTCTTCTTGCCGGGGCAAAGAGAGAGCGCCTTGTCCATATCCGCCATGAGCTGCTCGGGGGTGGTTGCCTTGCCGGGGTAGTTACCGGTGGTCTGGATACCGCCGGTGAGCGCGCCGTCGTTATCAAAGCCGATAACGTCGTCGCCCTGCCAGCAGTGTACGGCTACGGGAACGTTCTGCAGACGTGCAATGGCAGCCTCGACGTCAACGCCGACAGCCGCATACGCTTCTTTTGCGATTTCAAATGCTTTGGTGGACATAAGTAAAGTTTCCTTTCTGATATGGTGATGTATTTATATTTTCATTTCATATATTGTATCGGATTTCGGATTACTTCTTGATAAGCTTGAGGAATCTGCCGTATGCCTCATCCCAAGCGGCAACCTTATCCATCTCGGGCTCGTAGGTCTTGACCTCGAAGGAGTCTGCGATAACCTGTCTTGCTTCCCACATATCCTTGATCTCGCCCATAGCGATTGCCTGAGCGGCGATGTTACCGAGCGCGGTTGCCTCAACGGGACCTGCGTATACGGGTCTGCCGCAAGCGGTAGCCGCGAACTGGGAGAGCTGATCCTCCTTGGTGCCGCCGCCGACGATATTGATCGCGGGGATGCGCTCGCCGCACATCTCGTCGATGCACTCGCAGGTGTAGCGGTAACGCATCGCAAGGCTCTCAAGGATGCAACGGACGATCTCGCCCTTGGTCTGGGGAACGTACTGACCCGTCTCACGGCAGTACTCTGCAATGCGCTTCGGGATATTGCCGGGAACGCCGAAGCGTGCGTCGTCGGTATCAATGAAGCAACGGAGCGGCTCAGAGGCTGCTGCCATGGTAGCGAGCTCTGCGAAGGAGACCTTCTCGCCCTCGCGCTCCCACTGACGCTTGGATTCCTGCTCGACCCAAAGGCCGGTGATATTCTTGGAGAAGCGGATGGTGCCGTCGTAGCCGCCCTCGTTTGTGAAGTTATATGCCTTGGACTTCTCGCTGATGACGGGGTTCTTGGTCTCGGTGCCCATGATGGACCACGTGCCGGAGGAGAGCCAGATGAACTTCTCGCTCTTTGCGGGAACGGCAAGAACCGCACTGCCGGTGTCGTGTGCGCAAACGGAAACGACCTTCGGGCAGATGCCGCCGAATTCCTCCTGAAGAGAGGGGAGCAGCTCGCCGCAGGTAGCGCCGGGCATAACGACCTTGGAGAAGAGCTTCTCGGGCAGGCCGAATTTCTTGATCAGGGTCTCGGACCAGTCTCTCTTATTCGCATCGAGAAGCTGGCTCGTGGAGGCGATGGTGTACTCCGTCTGCTTTACACCCGTGAGGAAGTAGTTGAGCAGGTCGGGAACGAAGAGCATATCGTGTGCGATATCAAAGAGCTCGGGGGTGTCCTTCTGAACGGCGAGGAGCTGATAGAGAGAGTTGAGCTCAAGGACCTGAATGCCCGTGATGCCGTAGACCTCTTCCGCGGAGACGATGCTCGTGGAGGCGGCGGGCATACCGACGGTGCGTACGTCACGGTAGTGAACGGGGTTACCGATCAGGTGGCCCTTCTTATCAAGGAAGCCGAAGTCAACGCCCCAGGTGTCGATACCGATGGAAGCAATATCGCGATCCTCGCTGTTTGCACAGTTACGGATGGAGGTCTTGATCTCGTGAAGGATACGAAGGATATCCCACGTGAACTGACCTGCTACCATAACGGGTTCGTTCGGGAAACGATGGTTTTCCTCCAGCGTGATGCGCTTGCCGTCGAAGGTACCGACGATGCCGCGTCCGCTCGAAGCGCCAAGGTCAATGGCGAGCATTTTGATTTTTTTCATATCTAAAATATCCTTTCAAATATATAAATTCCTATGGGGTCATACCTACGCTCTTATTTCATCTCCACGATGGAGACGCCGGTGTCGCCCTCGCCGTAGGAGCCGATGCGCACCGAGGCGACGCGGTTGTCACGGCGTAAGAAGTCCGTGACCGCTTTTCGCAGTGCGCCCGTTCCCTTGCCGTGGATCACACGCAGGGTCTTGATGCCCGCACGTCTTGCGTCGTCGAGATACTTGTCGAGTAGGAAGCAAGCGTCGTCGCCGTAGTTGCCGCGCAGGTCGATCTCGGGATTGAAGGCGGCAATGGCGCGGTCGCCCACGCTCTTGGCGGGGCCCTTCTTCCCGTTTTTATCGGTAAACGTCACCTTCACGCCGTCAATGAGCATGAGGTTCGAGATATTGGTCTTGGTCTTGATGATGCCCGCCTGAACCTGCACGTTGCCGTTCTTGTCGGGGTCGCCGAGCAGTACGCCCTTCTGACCGATGGAGACGAGGATGACCTCATCGCCCTTTTTCAGCGGACGCGGGAGCACGTAGCCCTCGACCTTTTTGGGGTCAACGGGATCGAGATTGTCGCTGTTCTCCCTCAGATGCACCTTGATACTGCGGCGCGCCTCGTCCAGCGATTTTGCGAGATTCTCGCTCTCGCGCTCCTTTTTCACCTTTTCCAGCTCTGCAAAAATATAGTCGCTCGATACCTTGGCGCTCTCGACCATGCGAACGGCGGTCGCTCTCGCCTTCTCAAGCTCCTTCTCCGCCTCACGCTCGCGCATGGCGACGAAGGCCTCCATCTCCGCCTTTTCCGCACGCGCCTTGGCAAGGAGCATCTCCGCCTCGGTTCTGGCGGTCTCCATGGCAATGCGCTCCGCCTCCAGACGCTCGACCACCGCCTCAAAGCGGCGGTTCTCGCCCGAGACGTAGGACTCTGCGCGCGCGATGATCGCGTCGGGCAGACCCAGCTTGCGGGAGATGGCAAAGGCATTGGATTTACCGGGCGTACCGATGATGAGCTTATAGGTCGGGCGCAGGGTATTCACGTCAAACTCGCAGGATGCGTTGCATACGCCGTCCGTATCCAGCGCGTAGGATTTCAGCTCTGCGTAGTGGGTGGTCGCCGCGCAAAGCGCGCGCTTTTCACGCACCGCCTCCAGAATGGACACGGCAAGCGCCGCACCCTCGACGGGGTCCGTACCCGCGCCGACCTCGTCAAAGAGGACGAGACAGCGGTCCTCGATGCCCGCGAGCATCTCGACGATGTGGACCATGTGGGAGGAGAAGGTGGAGAGAGACTGCTCGATGCTCTGCTCGTCTCCGATATCCGCGAGGATATCGTCAAAGATGCACATGACCGAGCCGTCTGCGACGGGGATATGCAGACCCGCCTGCGTCATCAGCGCAAACAGGCCGAGGGTCTTCAGCGTAACGGTCTTACCGCCCGTATTCGGACCCGTGATGACGAGCGTATCAAACTCGTGCCCGAGATACACGGTGATCGGCACGACCTTGTCCGCGGCAATGAGCGGATGTCTGGCGCGCTCCAGCTTCATCTCGCGCGCCGCGGTGATCTCGGGAGCGATCGCGTCGAGCTTATAGGAGAGCTGGCTCTTGCCGAAGATAAAGGCAAGGAGCGTCAGATGTCGATAATTGTCGAGTAGGGTCCCCGCGATCTCCGCGATATCGGCGGAGAGCTCGGAGAGCAGGCGGGCGATCTCGTCCGCCTCCTTGCGCTCAAGGAGCCTGAGCTCGTTATTGGCCTCGACGACGGAGAGCGGCTCGATAAAGAGCGTCGCGCCCGAGGCGGAGGTGTCGTGGACCAGACCCTTGATCTCGTTCTTGAATTCCTGCTTGACGGGGATAACGTAGCGCCCGTCTCGCATGGTAACGATATTCTCCTGCAGATATTTCGAGTAGTTGCCGCCGCTGATATACTTCTGCAGGGAGTCGCGGATGCGGTTATTTTCACTGCGCATCCTGCGTCGGATGTCGTAGAGCTTGTCGCTGGCGGTATCTGCGATCATGTCGTCGCTGACGATACAGCGCATGATCTTGTCCTCTAACTTTTTATTGGGGATCAGACGGAGAAAATACTCGTCCAGCGCCGTTTTGTCGGTGCGATCCTCCTTGCGGTAATCCATGACCGCACGGGAGGCGGAGAGCATTCTGCCCACGGCGAGGATCTCGGCGGGATTCAATACCGCGCCCTTGTCCGCGCGCTCCACGGCGGGGGTAATGTCGGAGACGCCGCCGAAGGGGGGCATCCCCTTGGTCATCTGCATCGCCTTCGCCGCATCCGTCTCCGCGAGCATCCTGCGTACCGTGCCGATGGCACGGGAGGGACGCATGGCTCTCGCCAGCGCCTTGGAGCCCTCCGTCGGGCAGACGGATGCCAGCATCTCGCGGATCTTATCAAATTCGAGCGTGATCATCGCCCGATCGAAATGTTTCGTTTTTTCCATAGTGCAATGATTGATATACCAAATACTAAAAAACCGTTTCCTTGATCTTCACTTAATCGTCGAGCGTGACCGCCGCGACGGTGGGCACGGGGAGCTTCTCGCTCGGCGTGCGCTTGAGCAGGTCGTAGCGGAATTTGCCGCAGACGTGATCCGCGCGTACCACGCCGCGCTTCTCGCAGATCATGTCGCTATCCTCTCCGTCCGCCGTCGGCAGGGGAAGCGCAAATTCGCAGTAGGCGCAAACGCGCTCGACCGCTTCGTCTTTTCCATACTTATCTTTATTCTTTGCCATAGCTATCTCCTCTCTTTTCCCAAGCGACGACAATGCGAAAAAAGAGGTCGTCCTTTATGGGCAAGGGTTCTCATTTCTATTATACAGCATTCCTTTCCTTTTTTCCACACTTTTTTTGAAAAATATTTTATTTTTTACGCTTGCTATGGTGAAAATCACAACAAAAACGGCGATTTGCGCACCATACGCATAACGGAGCGTCCCAAGGCGGTCGAAAAGGATCGCGTAGAGCGCACAGAGCGCCGCCTGCAAAAGCTTTGTGCGAAAATAAAAATGACAGCGGAGCCCTTGCGGCGTCGCCCTTTCCGCCGCCTGCAAAAAGACGCACACGCCGCCGAAGCCGAGCATTGCCCCGCCAAGGGCAAGACGGTACACCCGAGGGAGCGACAGGCAAGAGAGCGCCGCCATCCCGCCCGAGAGCTCCAGCACACCCTGCGTCAGCGCACGGACCAAGGGCGACGGCGGGAGCACGCCCGCGACCATCTCGCCAAATACGGCAAAGACCGCGATATAGCCGCAGATCACGGGCATAGCAAGCGCGCCGTCAGCAACCGAGGAGGTAAGCGATGCGATCACGGAGCAAGTCGGGCGTCTTGTATACGGTACGTCCGCGCCATACGTGCCGACGAGCAAGAGCGCCGTCAGCACCGACGCCGTCTGCGAGAGGAGCAATACGACACCCGTCTCCGCCGCGCCGAAAAACGAGACGCCGACCGTACCGACGATGAAGGACGCGCCCGCGTTATTGCAAAGCGGGAGCAGGCGCTCCGCCTCTATGCGGGAGATCTCCCCGCGAGAACAGAGCTCCGAGAGCACCGCCGCCCCCGTCGGGAAGCCCGCAAGCAAGCCGACGGTAAGCGCCACGCCCCCGCCGACGGAGAGACCGAGGTGCCGAAAAAACCTTCCAAGCGGCAGTCTCGGCAATACCCCTGAGCGGATGCACAGCTTGGCGGCGACGGAGAAGGCAAAGACCGACGGCAGGACGGACGTGGTAAACGTCTCGCACGCGCGCAAGACCGCCGCCGACGCACGCGCGGGGCACGCCAGCGACCACGCCATGACCGTAACGGCGAGAGAAAAAAGGAGAAAGCCCGAAAATCGTCCGTATTTTTGTTGTATTGCAGACACCTCCCGCATATTTTGATAGAACAAGTGTATGAAAGAGGGATCCTTTTGAGAACCGAACGAAAAACGAAAGCCAAGCCCCCGCGCGTGTCCCCTACCCCGCGTGAGACGGTCGAGCTTTGCGACCGTGGCGAGATGCTGATCTGCGGCGTCACGGGTATCGAGGACTACAGCCCCTGCCGCGTCTCGATACGGACGGTCAGGGGAGCGGTCGGCGTCTGCGGTCGGGCGCTCACGCTCTGCTGGGCGGGGGAGCGGAGGCTGATGCTGCGAGGAGAGATCTGTCAGATCGAATTTTTAAGAAAGGCGGTAGGCAAATGACGTCCGTCATCGAGTATTTCAGGAGCGTGTACGAGATCACGCTGGACGAGAGCGGCGCACGGGCGGCGCTGGACTTCCTCGTCCGATACGATATTCCCTTTTACGGGCTGAGAAGCGAGGGCGCAACGGTCTCGCTCCGCATGTATCCGCCGTACTTCCGTGAGTACTGCGCGCGCCGCAGGGAGCGCCGCTTTGCGGGGGAAACGCGGCGCAGGCTCGGCTTTGCCGCGCTGATCCGCCGTCACCGTGACCGCGCGGGGTTGCTTATCGGCGGGATCTGCGCACTCCTTTTGATGCTATGCTCTTCCCTTTTCGTCTGGGACGTCACCGTCACGGGAAACGAACGGATCTCCGAGCACGCCATGCTGGAGGCGCTCGCAAGCGAAGGGCTCTACCCCGGTGCCTTCATCCCGTCGCTGGATACCGAGAAAATCGAGCAGCGCATCGCCCTCACCGTGGACGGCGTCTCCTTTTTCAGCATCAATCTGCGAGGGACCGTCGCAAAAACGGAGATGCGCGAGCGCATCGTCAATACCGAGATCGTGGATCTGCAGACGCCGTCCAATCTCGTCGCCTCGTCGGACGGGCAGATCGTGGCGGTGGAGGTCACGGGCGGCGTAGCCAAGGTTCACGCAGGGCAGATCGTCAAGCGCGGCGAGATCCTCGCCTCCGGCATCATCGACTCGGCGGCACTCGGCTACCGCACCGTCCGCGCCCGCGGCAACGTCACCGCGCGCGTCACGCGCACGCACAGCGTCACCGTCCCACTCACCGACGAGCAGACCGTACATACGGGCGTCACGCATTGCACGTACACCGTAAAATTTTTCTCAAAAAGCCTAAAACTTTTCGGAAAGGATAGCATTTGGGACGAGACTTGTGATAGAATAGAGGAGGAGAGGCGTATCTATCTTTTCGGTGTGATCAAGCTCCCGATCTTCATCACGAAAACGACCTACGCCGAATACGAAACGATACCCGTCACACGGACAGAGGACGAGGCGCTCGCGGAAGCAAAGCGTCGGCTCTTAACGTGGCGGGAGGCAGAGCTTGCGGACGCGGAGATCCTCTCCATCCAAACGGAAACGCTCTGCGACGGCACGGCGCTCACGCTCACCCAGCGCATCGAGTGCATTACGGATATCGCGAGAGAGGTCCCGATCGGGACGGATACCGCCCAAGGGACGTGACCGCGCCGAAAAAAGAAAAAGGAAGAGTAGCATTTATGTACGAAAAAACACTGTTTACCGATACCGCCGAGCAGACGGCGGCGCTTTTCGGCAACTTTGACCGCAACGTCACCGCCATCGAGAACGCCTTCGGCGTCTCCGTCACCAACCGACAGACGGACAAAGCGCTCGGGGATGCCATCGTCATCCACGGCGAAAATACGGATGCGGTCCTGCAAGCCCACGCCGCGCTCGAATATCTCAAGGGCATGACCGACATGGGCACGGACATCACCGACCAGAGCGTCGAGTACGTGATCTCCATGGTGAGAAGCGGCGAGAAGTTAGAGCGCTTCGGCGACGACTGCATCTGCGTCACGACCAAGGGCAAGCCCATCAAGGCAAAGACGCTCGGTCAGAAAAAATACGTTGATGCCATCAAGAAGAATACCGTGGTCCTCGGCATCGGCCCTGCGGGCACAGGCAAGACCTTTCTTGCGGTCGCGGCGGCGTCCACGGCACTGCGCAACAAGGAGATCAACCGCATCATCCTGACACGTCCCGCCGTCGAGGCGGGCGAGAAGCTCGGCTTTTTGCCGGGTGACCTGCAAAACAAGATCGATCCCTACCTCCGTCCGCTCCACGACGCGCTCTTTGAGATGCTGGGCGCAGAGGCGTACCAGAAGCATCTGGAGCGCGGCACGATCGAGATCGCGCCCCTTGCGTATATGCGAGGCAGAACGCTCGACGACAGCTTCATCATCCTCGACGAGGCGCAGAATACGACCCCCGAACAGATGAAGATGTTCTTAACGCGACTCGGCTTCAACTCCAAGGCGGTCGTCACGGGCGATATCACGCAGACAGACCTGCCCACGGGCGCCAGAAGCGGTCTGGTCGAGGCCATGAAGATCCTGCGCGGCATCGAGGATATCCACATCCACGAGTTCACGGAGCGCGACGTCGTGCGACACAAGCTCGTCCAGCGCATCATCCTCGCATACGAAAAATTTGAACGGGAAAAGCGCGTCCGCAACGAGAAATTTCACGTAAACGGCGCGGGAAAGGATAAAACGAACAAATGAAACCGAAGAACAAGGTCTATTTCAGCAATCAGCAGGACAAATACAAGATCACGCCGCGTCTGCGCGCGCTGATCAAAAAGGCGATCTCCGAGACGCTCCTGCACGAGGGCTTCGAGTCCCCCGCGGAGGTCTCCGTCAGCTTCGTTGACAACGAGGAGATCCACCGCCTCAATCTCGAATACCGCGGCAAGGACAAGCCCACCGACGTGCTCTCCTTCCCCATGTGGGACGGCGACGAGGAGGGCATCGGCGACGTCGACCCCAATGGCGAGGCCGTCCTGCTCGGCGACATCATCCTCTCCGTCGAGAAGGCAAGCGAGCAGGCGGCAGAGTACGGTCACAGCATCGAGCGCGAGCTCGCCTTCCTCTCCGTACACTCCACCCTCCACCTGATCGGCTACGACCACGAGACCTCCGAGGAGGACGATCTCTACATGAACAAGACCCAGGAGGAGATCCTCACAAAGATCGGCCAGCCCAGAAACGTATAACGCAGGGGCGGGGCGGGGCGGGCTGTGCCCGCATCCCCCAGCTCGCCTATCGTAGTGTACCGCGTACCGAGCGACGGCAAAACGGCGAGGTCCATTCTGAGCAATTTCCTATGGTATAATAAAAGGGGGCCGTGCCCGCATCCCCCTGCTCGCCTATCGTAGCTTTCCGCGCCACGGGGCGCGGCTTAACGGCGAGGTCCGGTTTGCGCAAGTTCCTATGGTATAAAAAGAACGGCTCCCTTGTGCAAAGGGAGCCGGCGCGATAGCGACTGAGGGATTGTACGTCTAAAAGATTTATGTTATTTACAACCCCTCCGCCGCGTTCCGCGGCACCTCCCCTTACACAGGGGAGGCTTTTTTTGCAATTTTCGTTAGTGAGACAGCCCC
>JAFTIJ010000051.1 GCA_017456965.1 Clostridia bacterium | reverse complement strand
GTGTAATAAAGGTGCAAGCTGAGATTATGGGATAAGTATATACTATAGGCATGTTTATCCAAGATAGTATACAGCCTGTATGATTTGATACACACACTCTCCTTCCGTCTCGCTGACGCGAGCCACCACGGGGTCCCCAAGCCGCCGTGCGCGGCTTGGGGTTCTCGACATCCCTCCCAGATGGAGGCTCTCAGTAACTTACGCTTTTGTTATAAAATTCCTCGATAAATTGAAATTTGACGGTGGGTTTGGGTGAGCGGAAATGCCGTCAGGCACGCGATAGCCTTCGTTTGTCAGGGGGGCGTCGAGACTGACCCCCCTGACAAACGAAACGCGAAATGCGTGTATCATAAAGATAAACACGAATGACACAGGAGGTATATCACCATGTTCGGAGCAATTTACGGAGATATCGCGGGATCCGCATATGAATTTCGGAATATCCGCACGAAGGATTTCACGCTGTTTGAGCGCCCGTGCCGCTTTACGGACGATACGGTCATGACGCTCGCCGTTGCCAAGGCGCTGACGGACACCGACAGAGCTGAGGGGACGGAGGGCTTCCGCGAGAGACTGATCGACGCCATGCACGCGTTCGGCAGGACGTACCCGTATGCAGGCTACGGCGGCTACTTCCACCGATGGCTTAAAAGCGAGAGCCGCACGCCGTATCACAGCTTTGGCAACGGCTCTGCCATGCGCGTCTCCCCCGTCGCTTGGTTTGCCGAGACACTCGAAGAAGCGCTCCTCTACGCGCAAGCGAGCGCCGAGGTCACACACGATCACCCCGAGGGCATCAAGGGTGCCATCGTCACCGCAGGTGCCGTCTTTCTCGCAAGACGGAGCGCATCCAAGGAGGAGATCGCCGATTTTATCGTGCCGTATTATACGCTCGATTTCACCCTCGACGAGATCCGACCGCATTACATCTTTGACGCAACCTGTCAGGGCTCGGTTCCGCAAGCCATGCAGGCATTCCTCGAAGCGGAGAGCTTTGAGGACACGATCAAAAACGCCATCTCGATCGGCGGAGACAGCGACACCATCGCCGCGATCGCAGGCGCCGTCGCCGAGGCCTACTACGGTATGACCGAAGAGGAAAAGGACAAGGCACGCTCGTATCTTACGGATCACCTGCGCGAAGTCATCTCGGATTTTGAAAAGAAATACGGAGCGATCAGGCGCTGACATACGCCCGATCGAGCAGAGCAACGCGGGGCATATCGTCATTTGAATAATCGTGCTTGCAAAGAAAAGAGGACGAGGAGTTTTTTACAACTCTTCGTCCTTTTCCTGTCGGTAGGTAATATACTTTAATAGATTTCAAAAAACCGGCCTTAAAAGTACAGGCCCTTGCGTTTCTGCGTTTTTTTCTATAACACGATGTGATATCGCGCTCGACGCTTTGCCGTGATTACACGCGATTGACGACACCGACGAAAAGCACCGAGCCATCCTCGCCCGTCAGCACGAAAAGAAACGGTCTGTCGAGGATAAAGTCGATCTCATCCTCGGGCGGCATTGCAGAGCCCGCCATGAGCATCACCGTATAGGCGGCGGCGGTAACGCCCTCCTCGTCGATCGCAACACGCGCGCCGTGTCGGACGTCAGAGAGGACAACGTCCTGCGCCTCGGTCAGCATCGGAGAGAAATCCGCCTCTCCCCATCGGAAGCAATCCGTCACGCCAAGCGCCTGCAGCTTATCCCCAAGCTTCAGCTCGGAGCTGACGTCAAATTTCGGGACGGAAAGGTTGACGCGCATCCCCTTATGATTCTGCCACTTGGCACCCGCGGTGATAAAGGAAAGCGCCTCGGTATCCGACAAAAGCTCACAGGCATCGACACCCTCATCGGGGAGGATAAACCACATATCCCCACTGCCCTCAAGGCTCTTGCGCGTCGCAGAGAACCTCTCGCCCCAATAATACGTGCCCCACAAATTCGTCTCGTGCATGAAATCCGTCCTGACGTCTCCGTTTGCGCCGTGGAAGATCGCCTGCTCCGTATCCTGCTCGGCGAACCGATCCGCCCACTTCGCACGGAAATACACCGTCGTCGCCAGCGCCATGATCGTCTCGGGCGTGAGCGTGATATCCCCGATCTGATCCTCCAGCAAGCCCCCCGTCTGCTCGTTGAGCCACGTTTGCAGGGCACGGTCGAAATCGCGCGAGCCCATCTCACCGCGATATGAGGATGCAAAGTAATTTTCGGTCAGCAGACGCATGGTGTCCTCGTTATAAGACACGTTCTCATTCAGCCAGAGCGAGGAGGCGAGGACACTCGTCACGGCACCGTCGTCGCAATAATTGGCACGCCAGACGGCGTACGCCTGCTCGCGAAGCGTCTCGATATCCGAGACCCCGATCAGAGAGAGGATCTGTTCCCTGCTCTCCCCCTCGGTCAGCTCAGAGAGCATGGCGAGTGCCATATAGACGTTCAGCGGAGAATACACGAGGTTCTCCCCCTCTGCGTCCGACAGGAATTCGGAGACGGTCCTCTGTACGAACGTAGCAAGCTCGGCCGAGCGGCCGTAATACGGGCGGATCGCCATCCGATCGTCGCGCCATGCATCGTATCGTCCGTCAAAGCCCGGGAGATACTCACCGCCGGGATAGGACGCCATCTCGGGATAGCTTGCCTCACGGATCGCGTATACGTTCATATTGATCGGACCTCCCCTGCCAAACAGAATACCGACGGCAATCGCCGCAACGAGCATGGCGGCAACGGACGCCGTCCATCGAAATGCCCTATGTCTTTGTTTTTTCGGTTGCTCATCTGCACGGAGCACGAGTGTCTCGTCAACCGCACCGATCGCATTCTGCAATTTTTCGGATTTCATACCAGGAATCCCTCCTTCTCAAGGTAAATACGTAATTTTTGTCTCGTGCGCATCAGCATGGATTTCACCTTACTCTTGCCAAAGCCGTATCGGACGCAGATCTCCTCGACGGTATCAAAATACCAATATCTTCGCAGAAACACGTCGCACTCCGTCGCGCGCAGTGTATTCAAAAATGCGGAAATGCTCGCCGAGAGCTGCTTCTCTGCCAGCGCCTCGTCCATGCTCCATCCGTCGGCAATACACTCGTCCAGCTCACTGAGCGAGAGCGCAAGCTCACCGCCGCCGCGCTTCGCCGCCGTCTGCCTGCGGTAGCGGTCAAGCGCGATACGGCGCGTGATCGAGCCAAGATACACGGCAAGCGAGCACGGTCGCTCGGGCGGAATGCTGTGCCATGCGCCAAGATACGCGTCATGCTCACACTCCTCGGCGTCCTCTCGGTTTCTTAAGATACCGAAGGCGATCGAGCGGCAATACGCGCCGTATTTTTTCTTCGTCTCGTCTATCGCCGTCTCGTCTCTCTTCTCATACAGCTCCAGAATCTTTTCGTCCTCCACACGCCCACCGTCCTTTCATCTATATAGTCGTAAAGCATTCGCTCGGGTCGCAATATTTTTCAATTATTTTATAAATTTTTTGCGGGCTGTGCCCGCACCCACGTGCTCGTCTTTTGCTTTGTGTCATCGTAACGAAACACGGCATAACGGCGAGGGTAGCTTGTTGGCTCTCCCCGATAAATTTCAATTTATCGTGCTGATTGTTTTGCTCAAGCGCCCCCTGCGCCGTCATTCTCGAACGGAGCGCAAGCGTAGTGAAGGATCTGCGGAAGCGCCTACCACCC
>JAFTIJ010000050.1 GCA_017456965.1 Clostridia bacterium | reverse complement strand
CTTGGCAAACTCACGGCCAGGGATCGCCGCACCTGCCGTCTGCGGCTTTTCGGACGTGGATGCGAGTGCTTCCCTTCTCACCGTGCCCTCACGGAAGGTGAGCTTGGAAAGGAGCTTTTCATAGGCAAAGGATACGTTCGTCGAGAGCAGCACCGCGCACAGATTCAAGAGCATATCCGACGCCTCGGAGAGAGAGTAAAGAGAGGCTACCACGGCATCCTTACGGTTTTTCAGCGTAGCGGACGCCCACGTACCGCACATCTGCGTCGTGCTGAGGTCGATAAAGACTCTCGCGCCCTGCGCGTAGAGTGCCTTTACGGCGGCGGCGTAGTCCACGGTCTCGGTCAAAAGTGCGGCGGTATTGTCCGCCATCATCGCGGAGGTATCGTCCATGGGCTTTAAAAAATGCGTGCTGAACATTTTGTAATCCGTACGCGCCATGCGTACGCCCGCGTCCCCAAGACCGTCGCGGATGCTCTGCGCCAAGGGCAGAACGACGGGCGTGTGGATATAATTTGCAAGCGTCAGTTCACTGGCAACACAGCCCGTTTCCTCGATCAGACGGCGGAGCGCGTCGCGCTCGCCGACGAGGATCACATCCTCGTCGGAGCCGATGATCGGGACAAAGACGCCGTCGTATTTCTCTGCCGCTTTCGTGATTGCCTTGGCGCTTCCCTTGACGTAAAACTTGGTAAAGCCGTCCGTCTTGCGTCCGAGATAGTCGTTTAAGGGGGCGTCGTCACTGCGAAGCATCGTCATAAGCGCCTCTTGCACGTGAGAGAGCACCTCGGATACGTCACAGGCGGAGCCGTCGGCATAACGCAGATGATTCAGAATATTTGCCATCTCGCCCATGCTCGCGCCCGACATCACGTCGGGCTTGATGCCGATGCTGTCAAGCAGTACGGTCACGCAGTAGTTCACGACGATATCAAAGAGATAGTCGGAGAGGAATACGTCCTTGTCACCCGTCAGAAGTCGATCGGTCTCAAAGTAGTCGATTTCCCGTTTTGCACCGTAGAGCGTGAAGAAGAGCTTATAAAACGCCTTGGCGTTAAACATATTCGCGGGGGGATTCATAAATACGATCTCGGGGTGCGCACAGCTTCGGCGGATATATACGGAGCCCGAGGGTCTTTTCCAGACGAAGCCCTCATCGAGCAGATGCTCCGCCTGTGCGACGAGATCGTCGATATCCGCATCCAGCGTCTCAAAGGAGTCCGCAAGCAGCACGACCGTGTTGGTATTCTCACCTCTCCCCGACAGCTCTGCAAGGGACGCATCCATGGCGGCCTTCAGATCGGTTGCCCTTTTCAGCGTACCGAGCTTGCGTACGGCCTCGTCTGCCGTCGTGAATACGACGGGCAGTAAATATTTTTTTGCGGTATAGGAGCGGATCGCGGGGATCTCGGGCTCGCTCAGCGTAAGGCAAAGCCCGCCATAGGTCAGCGTCTTTTCCCGCTTGTGTCCCGCATCCCAAAAGCGATATAGCGTCTTGCGATCATCCAGATGCAGAGAGTAACGGATCTCAAGCGCGGAGAGCAACAGCGGCAAAAGACCGCCGTCCTCACCCTTGCCGTCACCGCTTGTGACGGCAAGTCGGGCAAAGCCGCTTTTCTCCCGCGTCAGCGCAAGCGCGATCCAGCCGCCCGACACGTGGGAAAGAAGGAGCGCATTTTCGGGTGCCGTCTCCAGCATTTCGCACATGCCTGTGCAGTGTCGCACGGCACCGAGCCCGAGCTCTGTGTCGATCGCGGTATCCGTCAGAACGCAAGGAGCTTTTTCCGAGGTATACTGCATTGCCTCTCCGACCGCGAGCGAAAGGGCGTCCGCACGCTCCTTTCCCGAGATATCGGTATCGGCAATGACCGCCTCCATCAGCGCCTCAAAGCCGGGAGTCTTGCCAAGGCAAACGCCGATACCCGCAACGGTATATGATTTATTCATGATGTATAACCATGCCTTTCATTCAGTTCGATCAGCTTTGTCTGAGGTAACGATTCGGCAAATCGGCTTTTTACTCTGCCGGGCGGGTCGCGTCCACAGGCTTATCGTTATTGGAGATCAGGATCTGTCCGTAGGGCAGACCGATCAGAAATTCGTTTGCAAAATAGCTTGCGCCTACCTCCAACGGAATCAGGACGTAGCCCTTCTCCGTCAGGGTCTTGCGGTAGATATAGTCCATCATACCGCCATCCCACGCGCCCCAGTTGATGGCGAGCGTCTTACAGCCCGGGTACTTTTTGCGGAAGCGGTGAGCAAATTTATCGAGAAATTCGTTGCCTGCGGCGTAGTCCATCTGACCGTCGTTGCCAAAATAGCCCGCAACGGAGCTGAAGGCAACCACGAGCTTCAGCTTCTCCGGCTCCACACAGGAGAGAAGGTGGCAGAGCCCCTTGAATTTCGTATCGAGCACCGCGCGGAAGCGCTCCATGTCCTTATTCCAGATCTTGCAGTCCGCAAGCAGGCCCGCACCGTGGATGATGCCGCGCACGGGACCGACCTCACGGGCAATTCTCTCCATCGTCCCCGAGAGACTGTCAAAATCGTTGACGTCGCAGGCGTAGTAGTGGACCGCACAGCCCGTCTTCTCCAGCGTGCGGAAGGTATGCAGCATTTCTCTTTGCGCGAGGATCGCCTTGGCCTTGCGTTCGATCTCGGCAAACGGACCCTTGTAGCCTGCCGCCTTATAGCGGCGGGCAATCAGCGTCTTCATCTCCTTGATATCGGGGATTTTTGCGCTTTCCTCGTCGTCCATATTTTCATCAAGGATCTCGGCGCGTCCGAGAATGACGAGCTTGCAGGGCGCCTTCTCCATCAGCGCCAGCACGCATCTTGAGGTCACGCCGCGACTGCCGCCCGTGACCACGATCACGTCGTCCTCGGTATAGGGGCAACGGTTCTCCGTTGCCACGGATTGCGCAAGGACACCGTTTACGGACCAGCGCTTGCCGTCGTTGGTTCTGCCGATCTCGGGCCATACGTCGCGTATGCACAGCTCATCCTCGACAAGCGTCAGCATCCGCTGTGCGGAAACGCTCGGCTCAAGATCGATCAGCTTTACGTTTGCCTGCTCGCCAAACTCGATCGCAAGCGTCTTGGCAATGCCGTTGAAGGTGCCGTAGGCGTATTGGTCGCTCTCCCCTGTGAAGCCAAGCTTACCGTCAAGGAAGGTCGTAAACAGGATCATACTGCGAAAATCGGGCCTCTGCGCACGGATATAGATCGTATAGTGCTTGATCAGATTCGCAACCGTCATGGTGTGCTTATAGATATCGGACGTCGTCACGTTCCCCTCACAGGTATTGGCGGGGATCACGAGACCCGTGATCGGACCCGTCTTGGCGATTTCCCCGATCAGCGCCGCGGCCTCCTCCTCGGTAAGATTCTTTTCGATATGTCGCACGTTCAGACCCTTTGCCGTAAAGAACCCGGAAAGCGCCTGCGTGCGGGGCTCCGATCGTCCCATCAGAAGCAAAGTGCCAAAGGTGGGGATCATGCTCTCACCGCGCACGCCACCGACGTTCTCGTACGGATGGATCTCAAAGCGGCGTACCGTTTTCGGGTCGGAAAGGTCCAGTCCCCCGATCACGGGGTCAAGGACACGTTTCGCGGTGGGCGCCGCGCTTACGGCGGGCATCTCGCTTGCTTGCGCCAAAAGCGCCGTCAGGCGGTCCTGCGTTTGCATCAGCTTTTCAAACATGGCGATCTCGCAATCGCCGAAGGTCTTGGTAAGCGTCAGCACGTCATCCGTCACGGGCACTCCGTTAAGGCGCGACAGACGCGCCTGCTGAGCACTCCAGAAATCCAACAGACTCGCGGTCCTCGGATCGTATTTTTTATTTTCCATAAGGATTCTCCTTATTATACAATCGTAGCAAGATACGAGGCGATCTCCTCTACGGTAGCCATCGCGGACAGCTCCTCGGTCTCGTCGGGCGTCAGGGTAACGCCAAGCTTCTTCAATACGTCGGCAAAGATCTCTACGCGCTTGATCGAGTCGATACCGAGATCTGCCTCAAGCTCCATATCCCCGTCGATCATGTCCTCGGGGTAGCCCGTCTTGTCGGCGATCG
>JAFTIJ010000049.1 GCA_017456965.1 Clostridia bacterium | reverse complement strand
GGTTTCTCGAATATTGATTTTTGTTGCTGCTAAATCGTAAAAATGGTCTTGAAAAATTTGTTGTATGATCGTCATATTACAATTATATCACAAAAGAAATGCACCCTCAACCCCTCATGATTGAGGGGCAGGGGTGTTGATGTGGCGTTAGCCACTTTTTTAACCTATAGGACATTGCGCAAAATCGACCTCGCCGTTATGCCGTACTCGTCTGCACGGAAAGGCTGCGATAGGCGAGCTGGGGGATGCGGGCACTGCCCGCTTTTTTGAGGTTATCGTTTGGTTTGTATTGACAAACGGAATGGATTGTGATATAATCCTTGTTGTTAACACAACTTGTTTTGACATCAAGACGGCAGATAAGGAGATTTTTTATGGATAAACGCAAGGTGATCTATTATACGGATGAGCTTCACGACGAGTTTTCCGTCGCACAGATCACGCCGCGCACGATTGATGAAAGCTATACGTATTGCCATGACTCCGCTTGGAAGCGTTTTACACATTTTTTCTGGTATCGCATGGTATTTACGCCGATCGCTTACGCTTATGTGAAGCTTGTCTTCGGGCATCGGACCGTCGGCGGTGAGCGTCTGCGGGCATTTCGTGGGCAAGGATATTTTCTTTACGGCAACCATACGCAGGATATCGGCGACGCCTTTATCCCAAACGTCTTGAACTGCCCGCAGGAGAACTACGTGATCGTTCACCCGAATAACGTCTCGATGCCTCTGCTCGGGCGGATCACACCGTCGCTCGGTGCGCTCCCCTTACCCGATAATATGCGAGCCTATAAGAATTTTTTACAGGCTGTGGAGCGACGCATCTCCGAGGGGCACAGCGTCGTGATCTATCCAGAGGCACATATCTGGCCGTACTATACGGGGATCCGTCCCTTTACGGATGAGTCGTTTCACTATCCCGTTCGTCTCGGGATGCCTGTTTTTTGCTTTACCAATACGTATCAGAAGCGGCGCTTTTCCCGTGAGCCGAGGATCGTTAGCTATATCGACGGGCCGTTTTATCCCGACGAGACGCTCTCCGTAAGAGAGCGCAGACGGGAACTCCGTGACCGCGTATACGAGGCGATGTGCGAGCGCGCGAAGCGCTCGGATATGGCTTGCATTCAATATATCAAAAAGGAAGAAGAAAACCATGGTTAATATTTTGTTTTGCGGCAACAATGGCGTTTTTGACGGTATGTTGACCTGTGCTCTCTCGATTCTGAAGCGTACCGCATCCAAAGAGCCGTTTACCTTTTACGTGATGACGATGGATGTGTCGCATCTGAAGGAGACCTATCTTCCCGTGAGTGACGAGCAGATCGCGGTCTTTGATCAAATGATACGCTCGTACCACGCGGAGAACCGTGTGATCAAGCTTGACGTGACGGCGCTGTACCGAGAGGAGTTTGACGCTTGCCCGAACGAGGATGCCTACTGCTCGCCCTATACGCTGATCCGTTTGCTCTCGGACCGTGTGGCGATCCTGCCCGATAAGCTTCTGTATCTGGATATCGATATCCTTTTCAATCGGGATATCCATCTTTTGTACGATACCGACGTGGAGGGCGTTGAGTACGCCGCCGCGCGCGACCACTACGGAAAATATCTGGTCCATCCCAATTACGTTAACGCGGGCGTACTACTCTTTAATCTGAGGGAGATCCGTGAAACGGGACTGCTTGAAAAGGCGCGGAAACTCATCCGTACGAAGAAGCTCGTCTTTGCCGATCAGAGCGCGATCATCCGCGCTACGACGAGAAAAAAGATGCTCCCGCAACGCTTTAACGATCAGAAGTTTCTTCACGGTCATACCGTTGTCCGTCATTTCTCAAAGCGCCTGTTCTGGCTCCCGTATCCCCACACGGACAATATCAAGCAGTGGCATATCAGCCGCGTACATAAGGTCTTTGGTTATTATCGCTTTGACGATATTTTATACGAATATATCTACTGGAAAGAAAAATACGAGAGAGAGGTCAAAACCGTATGATCAATGAGATCATTCCCGTTTTCTATGCCTGCGACGACAACTTTGTGAAGTATACGATCGTCTCCCTGCACTCCATGATCGCAAACGCTTCTCGCGATCGCCGCTATCACGTTTATATCCTGCACACGGGCATTACCGATGGCATGATGCAGGAGACCAAAAAGCTGGAAAATGAAAATTTCGAAATTTCCTTTGAGGACGTGACGTCCTATCTGCAGAGCATCTCGGATAAGCTCCCGATCCGAGACTACTATTCCAGAACGACGTATTACCGTCTTTTTATCGCCGAGATGTATCCTGAGTATCAAAAGGCGATCTATATTGACAGTGACACCGTCGTACAGGGCGATATCAGCAAGCTGTACGATACGGAGATCGGAGACGCCTACGTCGGCGCGTGTCACGAGCAGGCGATGGTACAGGTGGACGAGTACGGCACCTACGTGGAAAAGGTGCTCGGTATTTCCCGCTATCAGTATTACAATGCGGGAATTCTCTTGATCAACTGTGAGCGCTTCCGCAAGAGCCGGGTTCTGGATCGCTTCGTTTCGCTTCTCCATACCTATAATTTCGTTGTGACACAGGATGAGGACTATCTGAACGTGATCTGCAAGGATCACGTGTATTGGCTGGATCAGCGATGGAATACGGAGATCTTCGGTGAGATCCCGTATCCGATCGACGAGGCGTATATTTTGCATTATATCATGACGAGCAAGCCGTGGCACTACAGCGATTGCCGTCACGGAGATGTTTTCTGGCGTTATGCCGAAAAGACCTCGGTATACGGTGAGATCTGCGAGGTGCTCGCGTCGTATACGGATGCTGAGCGTGAGCGCGACTATGCCTCCTGCGACGCGTTGCTTGCACTGGCGATCAAGGAGACGAACCGAGAGGATCACTACATGAATCGCGTCAATCGGGATCAGCGTGACCCCGAGCGCGTGGCGATCGTGCGAAAGATCGAGGAGTATGAGAGAGCGGGCAGATTTGGCGAGGACGTAGAGGACGATCCGCCTGGCAGAGTGCTCATGCCCGATGAGATCGAGTATATCCGAAAAAGCCCCGCAGACCGTCTCAAGAGCAAGGCGGCGTATGCGGCGGCGAGAACGTTTGTCGGTGAGCTTCTGAGAAGCAAAAAAATGATCGTCAAGGAGATCCGCGGGGTAGAGCATCTGAAAGCGCTTGAGAGCGGTGCGATCATCACGAGCAACCACTTCAATGCCTTTGAGAGCTTTGCGCTCCAGATGGCGTATGAGAAGGCAAAGATCTCGCACCGTGAGTTTTACCGCGTGATCAGAGAAGGGAACTATACCTCCTTCACGGGCTTCTACGGGACGCTGATGCGTCATTGCAATACGTTGCCGCTCTCGTCGAATCTGCAGACGATGGCAAAATTCACGGCGGCCGTGCAGGAGCTGTTGGCTGAGGGGCATCTCATCCTCGTTTATCCCGAGCAGAGTATGTGGTGGAACTACCGTAAGCCCAAGCCCCTCAAGGTCGGTGCGTATACGATGGCAGCGAAAAATCGCGTTCCCGTCTTACCGTGCTTCATCACGATGCGCGACAGCGAGATCGTCGGTGAGGACGGCTTCCCCGTACAGGAGTATACCGTCCATATTTCCGAGCCGATCTATCCCGATCCGAACCTCTCCTACAGAGAGAATCAGGCGAATATGATGGCGAAAAACGCCGAGGTCTGGAAACAGATCTACGAGAGCTTCTATCAAATGCCTTTGATTTACGATACGGTCTGCCCGATGCAGTAAAGCGCTCTCTCCGTGATACGGCGATCGTATGGCAATCGGAGAAAAATAAAACGGAGCTTTGGCGTGATGCCAAAGCTCCGTGAATTTATACGGGCGTATCGCTTGATGAATGCTTGAGACGGTGAATGATCTCTCTCCAGCGGATCTTGGGGATGCGGGACTCGTATCGCTCCGTATAGTTTGCAACATTCGTGTCGATGACCGCGAGCGCCTTGTAAAGCGCGGCGCGCTCATGATCGTTAAGCCCTGCGCCGAGTGCCTCGGTAATGCTGTCCAGCCTCTCGCAGATCTGACGGCCGACCTCACGGCCCTTTTCCGTCAGACGGATGGGGCACTGATAGCGCTTGAGTGTGCGGGAATAACAGCAGACGTAGCCGTTCTCCTCCAGATGCTTGATCGTGCGCGACATATTTGCCTTGTCCTCTTCGCAGATGTCGCAAAGCTCCTTTGCAGTCAGTGTGTTCATTTTATAGAGATAATAGATGCAGGGGAAATGAGAGCTTTTCAGCCCGAACGTAGCCATCTCCTCCGTCTTGATCTTCTGAATGCCTCTGCCAATGCTTGTGAGAAGCCTTGTAAACGTTTCGTATTTTTCGTTCATAATGACCTCCGTGTCGTATCGTACGTATTGTATTTTACCACAGGATCCGTCAGATGTCAATTCTTTTTTTAACCTATAGGAAATTGCGCAAAATGGACCTCGCCGTTTTGCCGTGCCCGTCTGCGCGGAAAGCTGCGATAGGCGAGCATCTTCCTGCGGGCGTTGCCCGCTTTTTTACAGAATCGGATGTGCTAAAAACGGACATCCGAAATTTCTTATCAAGGCGGTGATTGCAATGAAGCATCCCTTTCCCCCTGTATTTGACAATCAAAGCAAAATTCTGATCCTCGGAAGCTTTCCGTCCGTCCGTTCGCGGGAGGAGGGCTTTTTCTACGGTCATCCGCGTAATCGCTTCTGGCAGGTGCTCGCCGCGGTTTACGGGGAGGCTATCCCCACGACGGTGGAAGAGAAGCGGGCGTTTCTTCTTGAGCACGGGATCGCGCTTTGGGACGTCATCGATACCTGCGAGATAACAAACTCGGCGGACGGAAGCATCCGCGACGCCGTACCAAACGATCTCTCGGTCATTCTGCGTGCGGCGAAGATCCGACGCGTGTATACCAACGGCAGGCTGGCGCATACGCTGTACGGCAAGCATATCGGGTCGGATGCTACCTATCTTCCGTCAACGAGCCCCGCAAACGCCGCGTGGTCGGCAGAGCGGCTCGCCGAGGCGTGGCGCGTTATACGAGAGACATGAGCTGCTCGATATAATCGTAGGCGCAGAAGTCGCCGCTTTGCACCATGGCAAGCACGGTCTTTTTATCGGCAAAGCGCCTGTCCGTGGTCTCGCCCGCCTGCAGTCGGACCTGCTCCAAGGGGAAATCTGCACGGAAAAGCCACACGTCTCCGAACCAATCGTCTCTGCGGTAGGAGATCATGCAACGCTTCTCGGCGCTCGTGTGGTCAATGCCCGTTTCCTCCAGCGTCTCGCGGAGCGCGGCGTCAAGGCTTGACTCTCCCGCAAGTGCGGAGCCGCCCGTGCATTCCCAGCATCCGGGGAAAGGAAATTTATCCCTTTCGCGTTTCGTGATCAGAAAGTCACCGTTGCTATTCTGCACCCAGACGTGTACGACGAGGTGATATTCCCCTTTGCCAAGCGGTGTACCGCGCACGTGAAGCTTGCCTGTTTTTCGTCTGTTTTCATCATAAATATCCCAGTACTCCGTCATTTGGACGCTCCTTTTCGTTTGAGATGAGGATATGGTAGCATATCCGACGGTGCTTGTCAAGTGAATGGTGCGTGCAATCCTAAGAAAATCTTAAAGTGGAAAATATTGAAAATTCGGTGGGGTTATGCTATACTCAAACGGCGTCAGCTTTTTTGGGCAAATGGTATAGCGCCGCGTGATCGGGGATATACGCCCCGGGAAAGGCTTATTGAATATGCGTGAAAATCTTTTTAGCCTTGCTTATATTATCGTGATCATGATCCTGTCACATCTCGTCGGCGAGCGCTTGCCGCGCAGATGGTTTCACTGGGCGTCGCCGCCCTTTGCCTCGTTTGGCTTCGAGCGGGGCGGGGATATTTACGACAGGATCCATATCAAAAAGTGGAAGAAAAAGCTTCCCGACCTCAGCCGTCTGAATCGGCGCATGGTTCCCAAGCGTGTGACCTTCCGAGCAAGTGCCGCTGAGATCGAGCGCTTGCTCCGTGAGCTCTGCGTTGCGGAAACGGTACATATCGCTCTCTATTTTCTCTCCTTCGGTGTTCTTTTGATTGGGAGGACGTGGTTTTGTATTGCTTTATGCGTTTTATATGCGCTTGGCAATATTCCGTTTATTCTGATCCAGCGTTATAACCGTCCGCATATTGCGCGACTTCTGGCGCGGGTCACGGAGGCAGAGGAGATGCAGAAAAAACAAACGAATCCGTAAGAATCGTGGGAGGGAATGAATATGAAGGTTTTGATCTTATCGTGTAATACGGGAGGCGGTCACAATTCCGCCGCCGAAGCGATGCGGGAATACTTTAACGAGGTGGGTGTTTCGTGTGAGATCCGCGACGCGCTTGCCTTCAAATCGGAACGGAAATCGAAATTGATCAGCAAGGGGCACGTCTTTGTTTATAAGAATGCGCCCCGCTTGTTTGGCGCAGGCTATCACTTTATGGAGCAGCATCCGCCGAAAAAGGGACAGCCGTCTGTCATGTACGAGCTGATCAAGAGCGGTACGGAAAATCTATACGAATACGTTCGGGAGCAATCCTTTGATCTGATCCTCTCGACGCATTTATTCGGGTCGATCATCGTTACGGAGATGAAGCGGCAATTCGGTATTGCTGTGCCGAGCTATCTGATTACGACCGATTACGCCTGTTATCCCGGGATCGAGGAGGTCGAGGTCGATCGCATCTTTATCGCGCACGAGTCCCTGATCCCCGAGCATGAGGCGTGCGGCATTGCGCGCGAGCGTCTTGTGCCGACGGGGATTCCCGTGAAGGCGTCCTTCTATACGAGAAGCGAAAACGCCAAGTGTGCGCTCGGCATAGACGAGAGTCAACGCATGATCTTAATGATGTGCGGCAGTATGGGGTGCGGACCGCTGCCGATGCTGGCGGAGCAGATCGCGGGTCGGTTGCCCGAGGACGGTCTGCTTGCGGTGATCTGTGGGAGCAACCGCAAGCTATACGATCGCTTTTTGCACGAGCTGCCTGCGGATCGCGTGCGCGTGATAGGGTATACCGATCTTGTGTCGTTATATATGGACGCCGCCGACGTGATCATCACGAAGCCCGGCGGGCTCAGCGCGACGGAGGCGGCCTGCAAGGGCGTGCCGATGGTGTTGATCGACGCCGTGCCGGGCTGTGAAACAAAAAATATGGATTTCTTTACGAAAAACGGTCTTGCCGTGACGGCGGACACGGTCGAGGGGCTCGTCGATCATACGATCTCGCTCCTTGGCGATGCGACGCGGAGGGCGCGCATGATGCACGCGCAAAGAGCACTTCTCAGTCATCGCGCCGCGAAAATGATTTATGAAAGCATTCTTTCTGAGGTACAGTACGTTGGTTGATTATCGCAAATTCCGTCTCGATCGCTTGAATACACCCGCCTTCTCTCATATATGGCTCCTTTTGTATTGGCCCATCTTCGGTATCGTGTTTATGTTTTTGGAGAGAGGTCTGCCGTACCTTCTCGGTCTCTTTGGCAAGGAGATCTCCTATTATCCGATCTATTGCCCTTTGGACGATATGATCCCGTTTTGTGAGTGGTTTATCATTCCGTATTACTTCTGGTTTGTTTTTCTGATCGGGATGCTGATATATTCCTTCTTTTTTGATATCCCGACCTTTCGGAAATATATGTGGTTCATTATCATCAACTACAGCATTGCGGCGCTCATCTACTTCGTCTTTCCCAATATGCAGGAGTTTCGTCCGCTCTCCCGTGAGGAGATCGGCAGAGACAATCTTCTGATCGACGTAGCGTTTTTCCTCTACGGCTTTGATACCAATACCAACGTTTTTCCCTCAATGCACGTCAGCGGATCGTTTGCCGTTCTCTTTTCTGCGTGGCACAGCAAGCATTTCTCCGCGTGGTATTTCAGAATCCCGTTTCTGATCGTCACTGTGCTGATCAGCCTTGCCACCGTCTTTTTGCGTCAGCACTCCATCCTTGACGTCATTGGCTCCCTTGCGATCTGCTTTGCTACGTATCCCCTTGTTTTCCGCGGAAAATGGGCAAAGCGCATGGACGTTTATTGCGGCACGGCTTGATTTCGGGGAAGCCTTCTTTTCTTGACCCCTCAAGAAAAGAAGCAAAAGAAGCGGCAAGCGCGACGGCGCTTGACTCGTAGAATGGAAAAAGATTTTTTTCTATAGGTAAAAAAGCCTTGTGTAAGCGCAGATTGCTTACACAAGGCTTTTTTTGGATCAAAAACAGAAAAAAGGTAAGCACTAAATAAAACCCCATACCATAACCTGAAAAAGCCCCTGAATCATTAGCCGATTCAGGGGCAATCACGTTGTATGAGGTTATCTCGGCAAGGTTAATTCGTTGCCGTGCG
>JAFTIJ010000048.1 GCA_017456965.1 Clostridia bacterium | reverse complement strand
GTCGTAGGAGATGGAGAGGTTGCGCCGTGCCTTGACGGTCTGCGTCTCCTTGGCAAGGGCCTCACTGATGGCCAAGGCCTTCGTGTAGAGCGCCTTCGCCCCGTTGAGGTTGCCGAGTTGAGTTTCGATGTTGCCGAGCTTTTCATAGGAGATCGAGAGGTCGCGCCGCGCCTCGACGGTCTGCGTCTCCTCGGCAAGGGGCTCACGGATGGCCAAGGCCTTCGTATAGAGCGCCTTCGCTCCGCCAAGGTTGCCGAGCGCCGTTTCGATGTTGCCGAGCTTGTTATAGGAGACAGCGAGGTCGCGCCGTGCCTCGACGGTCTGTGTCTCCTTGGCAAGGGCCTCGCTGAGTGCCAAGGCCTTCGTATAGAGCGCCTTCGCTCCGCCAAGGTTGTCGAGTTGAGTTTCGATGTCGCCGAGCTTTTCATAGGAGATCGAGAGGTCGCGCCGCGCCTCGACGGTCTGTGTCCCCTCGGCAAGGGCTTCGCTGATGGCCAAGAACTTTGTATAGAGTGCCTTCGCCCCGTTGAGGTTGCCGAGTTTCATTTCGATGTCGCCGAGCCTGTCATAGGAGATAGAGAGGTTTCGGTGTGTACGTTTTGTAGCAAAACGGGCGTGCATTTCCTCACAGGCGGTGTGCATTTCCGTATAGGCTTCTTTGGCCTTCTCGATACGACGGAGCGCGTACAGCGCGTCGCCGAGATTCCAGATGGCACTGATATAGGCCTGCGCATCGTCCTCGGCAAGCGTGGTCTGATAGCGATGCTTACGGTAGGCGACGAGCTTGCGTTGCCATGCGACGGCGGTCTCGTAGCTGCGCGGGACGCCCTCGCCGTTTTGGTACATGGCGACGAGCTTCTCCATGGCCTCGGGGAGGTCGGCGTTCGCGGCGCTCTCGATGAGCGAGAGGGCGCGGGCGTGGTCGGTCTCGACGTCGATGCCGTTCAAATAGGCGAGGCCGATAAAGAAATTGTGCTCGGGGTCGTCGTCGTTTTCACGGACGGCGATCCCTTTCATCCTATCAAGGAGCGCGTCGGTAAGGGCCGTCCCGTCGCTTACGTGGACGGGGTCGGGGATCGCCTCGTAGAGTGTGCGCAGGAGATCGGCGTCCGTCGGAACCAGCACGGCGGGGAGGATGGGTTTCTCGGCTTTTCTCGCCTCGGGATACTCGACAGTCATGACGTAGTTTTCTTCGTTTACGAGATTGGGCGTGACGGCGAGGGCGAAGAGACTGCTTTTCTTCATCGCCTCGGCAATACTGTCGTTGAAGTTCTCGCCCGGGGTCAGAAACTCGTCGTACCAAATGGCGATATCGCGGCAGAAGTCGTTTTTGTGGATGAGGTGCATGAGCTCCTGTGCGTACTTTCTGTCCTTCTTCCGATAGCTCAGAAAAATATAGGCGTCAAAGGCCTTGCGGATCTTCTCCGCCAGCTCGTCGCCGACGAGGACGGACGAGAGATACTTCGTGAGCTTCTCGTCGTAGGAGAGCGCGGTCGCGTCCTCGGTGTGAGGGTCCAAGCACTGCAGATCTCCGCAAATGGCATTAAAATCTGTCTCCAATCCGCTTTCCTGCAGGATGGGGAGCACGGGGATGTGATGCGCGATCGCATAGCGAAATTCCACGTCGAGCGCCCGATTCCTCGTATGGAGCAGACGGTAGGTTACGGGCATCAGAAACAGATTCATGCGTCCGAGGTCGAGGAAAAGCGACTCCTCGTCGTAGGGGGCCGTCGGCTCCCCGTCGTAGTAGACGGCGCAGTTCTGCTTTTGCAGGATCGCCTCTGCCATCGGCGCAAAAAAGGGCTTGTAATCGTCGGGGTGAGCACAGAACCAAACGCGGGGCTTGCCCTGCGGCGAGCTTTCGCCGCGGGTCTTATACTTTATGTCAGCCATACCGTTTCTCCTTCGTTGTTTTGATTGGGTCCTATATATTAGGATAGCGTATTTTTTTGACACTGTCAAGAGGTCGCGTATAGGATAACACGAGCGGCCGGATGCTTTTTCAGGGGGAGGGCTCCTCTCTCCGGGGGGAGCGGGAACGCTGGAAGGCTCCCTCCGAGAGGGAGCTGTCACCGAAGGTGACTGAGGGAGCCTGCGTGTAAGGAAGGGTAAGGCTGAAAATCTGTCGGATGCCTTGGCGTAGGTGAAGAGGCTTTTGTCACAGAGATAGGATACGGCCGTCGAGATGTAAGGCACGCGGGCTCCTTCCGTCTTTGCCTGACGGCAAATCCACCTCCCTCGCGGAGGGAGGCATGGCGGGTGCGAGGCGCCGTGCCCGTGGGAGCGGGAACATTCGTTAAGCCTCCCTTGCTAAAGGGAGGAGGACCGCGCGACGGTGTCGCGTGGCGGAGGGATTTTTCCATGAAGATTCGCGCCGAGCGTAACGGGGGACGGACGTGCTTTGGTCTGTCGGGGTTTTTGTCGGTGCTATTCGTTATGCGGCAGAATCCCTCCACCACCGCCTACGGCGTTGGTCCCCCACGGGGTCCCCAAGCCAACGTGCTTGGCTTGGGGTTCACGGCATCCCTTTAGCAAGGGAGGCTTGGCGGTGGGGCGAGGTGCGGTTTGTCTTGGTGGGGCGGTTGCGTAGCCTATGGCGGCGGGCTTGGACCGTCGGGGATGCCGGTCCCTGCCGTGGTTCCGTTGCGTTGACGGCATCGCCGACACGGGCCGAGGCGCACCGAAGGTTCCCTTACCCCATTTACGGGTCAAGCGCCGTCGCGCTTGCCGTTTCTTTTGCTTCTTTTCTTGGGGGGCCAAGAAAAGAAGGGGAGGCGGGCCAAGAAAAGAAGAGCGTCCCCGGTTGCACACGGGCGAACAGTATGGTCTAATGGGGGTAAGAGACAAGGAGGAGATCGTATGAAAAAGATTTTGTTTTGCATCCTTTGTCTTGCCGTCGTTCTGATCGGGGCGCTCGCGACCGTGTCGGCGGCGGAGGCACCTGTGACGGTTGCGGTCGGTACGGCGACTGGTGAGACGGCTTGTATCGTGCCGACGGACGGCGTTGTCTATCTGCCGTCCTGCGTGGCACCTCACGCCGTGCCTCTTGTCTCCGAGGGCGAACTTGCCTTTCTCGCAGACGGTGCGTGGCAGACGCTTGCGACGGGTGAGACGCTCGATCTCACGCCGTTTCTGACGACGGACGCACGCGGTGCGCGTTGCTACCGCGTGGCGCTGAGGGTATCGGGCGAGGTTGAAACGGTCACGTTTTACAGCGACGGCGCATTGCCCGCTCTTTTCGTCACCACGTCAAGAGGGCTCTCGTATATTGAGGCCGGCAAGGAGAACCGCGACAAGGAGGCACGCGTGCTTTTGCTCACGCCCGACGGCGAGACGGAATACTCCGACCTCGACGGGGAGACCGTGAGTGAAATCAAGGGCAGAGGCAACGCCACGTGGGGCTATTATAAAAAGCCGTATCAGCTCAAGCTCGGCAAAAAGACCGCGCTCCTCGGTATGGAGAAGGCAAAAACGTGGATCCTGCTTGCGGGCTATACCGATCAGTCGGCGCTCCATAACGCTTTGGCGTTTACGCTTGCCGAGGCACTCGGCGTGCCGTTTGCCATTGACTATCGCTTCGTCTCTCTGTATATCGACGGGGAATACCGCGGTCTCTATATGATCTCGGAAAAGGTGCAGATCGACTCTGCGCGTGTCAATATCCGCGATCTTGAAAAGGAGAACGAGCGCGCAAATCCCGACACGGAGCTCTCCGAGCTTTCCTTGCGGACCGTGACGGGCGGTGAGCTGATCGCTCGCACCATTCTTACGAGCTACACCTATTGCGAGGGCATGGCGTCACCCGAGGACATTACGGGCGGGTATCTTGTGGAGCTTGACAATATCCGCGGTATGAGCGAGCCGTGCCGTTTTGTGACGGAGAACGGCAATATCTACGTTGTGAAATCGCCCGAGTATGCAAGCCGTGAGGAGGTCGAGTATATCGCAGAGCTCTTTGCGGATATGGAGGAGGCTATTTTCTCCGAAACGGGTTATAATACGAAGGGAATTCACTATAGCGAGTACATGGACGCGGAGAGCTTTGCCGCGATCTATACGGCGCAGGAGCTGCTGAAAAATTGGGACGCGTATCTCTCCAGTATGTTCTTTTTCAAGGATGCCGATACGGACGGTGTGCGCGCGAGGATCTTTATGGGTCCTCTTTGGGACATGGACAATACTCTCGGCAATATCAATTTCAATCGGGACTACGGCACCGATACCGCGTATCTCTGGGCGCAGAACGGCGTATTTCAGAGCTACCCGCGCGATTTTGCCAAAAAGCTGATGAGCCATGCGGATTTTTCAGAGCTTGTGGAGACGGTGTATCATACGGCATACCGCGAGGTCATGGCGTATCTTGCCGAGGGCGGTTGGCTTGACGCGCGTGCGGGGGAGCTTACGGATGCCGTCACGATGGATCGCACGCGCTGGACGATGTGCGACCCGAACGGCTGGCTTCTGAACGCCGCGGGACGCAAGACCTCGGTGAAGTTCGTACAGTTTGCGGAATACGGTACGGCCCGGGATGAGGATCAGACGACAGCGCTCGGCTTCCTTCGGTATTATCTGAGCACGCGTGCCGAGGCGCTTCTTGACAGTCTCGGCGGCGGCACGCTTCCGCCCGTCACACAAACGACGGAGAGTACCTCGCTTGTGACGACGGTGTCCGCGACTCCGCAGACGACCGAAGAGACGAGTACGCCCTCCGAGCCGTTGCAAACGACCGCGCTGAGCACGGATACGACGGATAGCGCGGATGACAGGGATGCGGACGCGCTCCCGATCATCGTGATCGGTACCGTCGCGGTCGGCGTGGCGCTTTGTATTCTGATACTGCTGAATGTAATAAAAAGAAAAGGAAAGAAATCAAAATGATCCCTTATACGATACGCAATGAACAGTTTCTGATACGGGACGGACGGCTGATCGCCACCCGCACCGTAGACCTGCGCGTGGACGATGCGGTCTACGCGTACAGCAAGCGTCTCATAACGATCAACCGCACGGTCACAAACGTCGGTGACGCGCCGATCGAATTCGTGCCCTGCATTTCCGTTCAGACGAAGAACCGCGTCTGCGATTGGTTCGTCCCCTCGGTCAGCTACTCGGGCAACGCCTTTGGTGACGACGTGGGGCAGAGAGGCATGACTCTTGACGGCGAGCCGTGGGTCTTTCCCTCCGATCACGCGGGTGTGCCGGGATGCACGGCGGTCATGGGGGACGGCGGTTGCTCCGTGCTTTTCCTGCCGCAGGAGGAGGTGGAGAGCGCCTGCTCGCTTGAGATCTCGGGCGAGGACGTGATCCAGCGCGCCTTCTTTACGCGTATCGCCTCGCCCTGCTCCTATACCGAGCGGGGACGCCTTGGGGATGCCGTTTACAAAACCGTTACGCTCCGCCCGATGGAGACAATGCACCTCACCGCCTACCTGCATCTGGATCGCGCACGCGGTACGTTCGGCTATCGCTCGTGGATCCGCTTCTTGCTTGAGGGCTACGCAGAGGAGCCGACGCTGACGCCAACGAAGGAGATCTACGGCCACTCGATGTCCTTTTTGCGGCGTCTGACGGAGCACACGCCTTGGGGGACGCTGACCAATATGGGCTTCTTGCCGAGAAAAACGCTTGTCGACGGTATCCCGCAAACGGCGTTCGTCTACCGTAGGACGGGGCGATATGAGTGCGGCTGGTGCGGACAGAATATCTCTAACGCGTGGATCTTATTGTTCGACTGTCTCAGGCGGCGCGGCTATACGGTGACGGCAACGGAGGCGGTGGCGCCGTTTGATATCAGCTTTGCCGTCCGAGGAGCGTTTGATCCCGAGGATCGGGATTTCGTAAACGCGATCGCGATCCTCGATACGTGGCAGCGCCATCGTATGGAGAACGGACTGATCCCCGTGATGCTCGACGACGTGTTTGCGGGAAAGCACCCGCTGACCCTTGACCTCTGTAATCTCGGATGGCTTGTCTATCAATACGTAAATTGCTACGTGCTTTTGAAAAACGGCGGTATTATCCGTGAGGACTATCTTGCGAGCGCGTGCGGCGTGCTCGACGCTGTGATCCCGACGCTCGGAGGGGGCGAGGGGTTTGCACAGACGGTGAACGAGCGGGGTGAGACGGTGTGCACACGCGGTATGGCGGGCGCGATGATGACCGTCGCCGCCCTACAGACGTACCGCGTCACGGGCGAGGCGCGCTATCTATCGGCAGGGAAGCGCTCGTTTGATTTCTATTACGACCGTTACCTTTCCCATAACGTTGCGGCGGGCGCGGCGCTCGATACCTATTGCGTGGACAAGGAGAGCGCGGGTCCCGTCCTGCGCGCGGCGCTGATGCTGTACCGACTGACCGATGACGACGCGTATCTCAAAAAGGCGGAGAATATTGCCTGCTACCTTTCGACGTGGATGTTTTATTACGATATCCCGTTTCCCGAGGGAAGTGACGCCGCGCAGCTCGGCTTCCGTACGCTTGGCGCGACGGCGGTCTCGGCATCCCATCACCATCTTGACTGCTGGGGCAGCTACTACACACCCGACCTGCGCTTACTGGCGGAGCTCTCTCTTGATCCCGCGTGGCGCACCGAGGCGGATCTCTTGCACGAGTACACGATGCAGGCGATCAGCGATGGCAAGACCGTGCTTCACGGTCTTACGCGTCCCGCAGGCGGGCAGAACGAGGCGATCTTCCAGAGTGATTGGAGCTTTGACGGCAAGCATCAAAAGGGTGAGCTCAACGATTGGCTTGTCTCTTGGGTCAATGCGTTCCGTCTGATGGATCTGATCCATATGGAGGTTTCGGAGCGTGTACCGTTTTCTCCGTGAAAAAGTTATAAAAAAATTCAGTTTTGTTGAATTTTCAATAGAAATAAGTTTCATTTTGTGGTAAAATAAAGAAAAAAGACGAACGTGTCGGAAAGGAAATCCATATGGCAGAGAACAAAGTCAATTCCAAAGCGATGTTTCAGATCGGTTACGGCTTGTACGTTCTGACCTCGCACGACGGCGTGAAGGATAACGGTATGATCGTGAACGCCGTGATGCAGGTCACAAGCTCGCCCAATCGCGTCGCCGTTGCCATCAATAAGCAGAATTACACGCACGACGTTGTCAAGCGTACGGGGGTCATGAATATCAACTGTCTGACCGAGGAGGCGCCCTTCAAGGTATTTGAGGCGTTTGGCTTCGTCAGCGGACGCGACCACGACAAGTTTGCGGGTTGCTCCCCGTGTCGCTCGGAGAACGGTCTCGTATATCTCCCGAAGTATATCAACGCCTACCTCTCGCTCCGCACGGAGCAGTACGTGGACCTCGGTACGCACGGGCTCTTCATCTGCGAGGTGACTGAGGCTGACGTCGTTTCGGACGGCGCGTCGATGACCTACGCCTACTACCATAAATACGTCATGCCCAAGAAGGAAGCACCCAAAAAGCGTGGCTTCGTCTGCAAGATCTGCGGCTACGTCCACGAGGCGGACGAGCTTCCGCCCGACTTCGTATGCCCGATTTGTAAGCACGGCGCCGAGGATTTTGAGAGACTATAAGACTGTGGGCGCATGAAACGGCGTCCGCACCCACAACGATACGAATGAATGGAAAGGAGATACAATATGAGTTTTTTGAAGGGTAAAACAGCGATCATCACGGGAGGCGGCTACGCCGTTCTCTCCGACGGCAGATGCGGCTCGATCGGCTACGGCATCGCAACGGCATACGCAAAGGAGGGCGCGAATCTCGTCATTACGGGACGCAACGTAGAGAAGCTCGAAAAGGCAAAGGCGGAATTGGAGCGCCTCTACGGTATCCGCGTGCTCCCCATCCCCGCAGACATCAGCGCGGGCAGTGACAACGAGGCGACCGCACAGGGCGTCGTGGATGCCGCCGTCAAGGAGTTCGGCGGTATCGACGTGCTCGTGAACGTCGCGCAGGCATCCGCATCGGGTGTGCCGATCCAGAATCACACCACCGCGCAGTTTGATCTTGCCATGTACTCGGGACTTTATGCTACCTTCTATTATATGAAGGCGTGCTATCCTTATCTGAAGGAGTCTCGCGGCAGCATCATCAACTTTGCATCGGGCGCAGGTCTTTTCGGTAACTACGGTCAGTGCTCCTACGCCGCCGCCAAGGAGGGCATCCGCGGTCTCTCCCGCGTTGCGGCGACCGAGTGGGCAAAGGACGGCATCAACACGAACGTCATCTGTCCTCTGGCGTGGACCGCACAGCTTGAGAAGTTTGAAAAGGCATATCCCGAGGCGTTCCGCGAGAACGTCGAGGTTCCTCCCGCAGGCTACTTCGGCGACCCCGAGCGCGATATCGGCAGAGTATGCGTACAGCTCGCTTCTCCCGACTTCAAGTATATGAACGGCGAGACCTTGACGCTTGAGGGCGGCATGGGTCAGAGACCGTAAGAGCTGATATTCCGATAATAAACAAAGCGAGGGATCGTCCCGTATGGGCGATCCCTCGTTTCTTTCAATGCATTTATGTGCGCTCGGTGTGGAAGACGCGCAGAGCCTCTTTGATATCCCAGCCCGCTCTTGTAAGGAGCGTTTCGGCGTCTGCGGTACCGAGCTCCGTCAGCTCGGAGACAATACGGATCACCCGTGCGCGGAGCTTGTCGTTCGTCGGCTTCAGATTGATCATCAGATTCTCGTAGACGTAGCCGCATTTGATCATGACGGAGGTAGAGATCATATTCAGTACCACCTTCTGGGCGGTGCCCGCCTTCATTCGCGTTGAGCCCGTGATGACCTCTGCGCCCGTATCGGTGACGATGGCGACGTGTGCGACGCGAGTGATGGGCGTGTTCTCGTTTGACGTGATCGCAACGGTGGATGCGCCGTGTTCGGCGGCGTACGTCAGTGCCCCGAGGACGTATTGTGCGCCACCTGCCGCAGAGATGCCGATCACCGTATCGTGCTCACCGACCCCGAGTGACTCGACCGCGCGGATGCCGTCCTCGGCAAAGTCCTCGCGGTTCTCGCTTGCGCGGAAGACAGCCCTCTCACCCCCTGCGATCACACCGACGAAAACGTCGGGCGTGACGCCGAAGGTCGGCGGACATTCTGCGGCGTCGAGGATCCCGAGTCTGCCCGAGGTTCCCGCGCCGACGTAGATGACTCTCCCGCCCGCGCGGACGGAGCTCGTCGCAAGCTCGACGGCCCGGGCGATATCGGGGAGCGCCGCACCGACGGCGTTTACGGCGTTTATGTTCTCGCGTTGCATGATCGAGAGCATTTCCTCAGTGGACGCCCTGTCGATATGCTTGCTATGCGGGTTTCTTTCTTCGGTTTTCAGCATGATATCATTCCTCCGTGACGGATTTATATTCGCGACGCAGACGCTCTGCGATCGCGTTTTCGTTTATGTCCGACATCCGACAGCATAGGATGCACGCGCCGTATACGGGCGGCATATCCGTCGGCATGACGTCAAAATCGTAGTGCAGTCTTTCCCGAACGCGGTCGAGAAAGGCCTTTTGATAGAAAATACTGCCGCTTACCACGAGCGTCTTGCCGACGGGTGCAAAATTTTCGTGGGCGCAGTTGATCAGATCGGCAAGACGCGCCGCGTTTGTGTCGAGGATCTCACCCGCTTGCTCATCCCCCATCGCGTCCGCCTCAAAAACGAGCGGGGCAAAGGAGGCGATATAGGAGACGCCCCTTTGGTGAAGCGTGGCGATCGCGTCAAAGACCCGCCCGCCGATTTTCTCCTCGACGAGAGGCGTGATCAGAGTCCGCCGACCGATCCCGTCCCGCTCCTCAAGCGCGGTCAGAAGTGCCATACGGCCGATATCGTATCC
>JAFTIJ010000047.1 GCA_017456965.1 Clostridia bacterium | reverse complement strand
TTATCAGTTGCATTGCGCCGTACACTCTCTGCGCCTGTCATCCTCGAACGCAGTGCTCTGCACGGAGTGAAGGATCTGCGCACGGTAGGAGTGAAAAAATCTGATTTTTGTTATGCACAAGTAACTTTTTGAAAAAGGTATACATTGGATCGGGCGGTTGGCGCTTGCGCAGATCCTTCACTCCACTTCGTTTCGTTCGAGGATGACAGCGCAGGGGGTGTTTACACAGAATATTTGCGTCGATGAATTGAGATTTGGCGGGATTTTTGGTGGAGCGGAAACGCCGTCAGGCTCCTTTTGCGAGGATCTCGATGCCATTCGCTTTTGTTGTCGTTTTTCTTTTGAAATGTTTATAAAATAGATTTGACAAGCGTGGGTTCATGTGATAGAATGAAAGTGTAATACCATATTTATTGGAGGATTTTCAAATGGAATATTATGCAAACATCGGCAAGATTCGATATGAGGGCAAGGATTCTACCAATCCCCTCTCTTTTAAATTTTACAATCCCGACGAGGTGATCGCGGGCAAGACCATGCGTGAGCATATGCGCTTTGCGATGTCCTACTGGCACACCATGTGCGCAGAGGGCTCCGATATGTTCGGCGTTGGCACGGGCGACAAGTCCTACGGCGCGACCGACCCCATGGAGCAGGCAAAGAACAAGGCTTACGCCGCATTTGAGCTGATGGAGAAGCTCGATATCGACTACTACTGCTTCCACGACAGAGATATCGCTCCCGAGGCGGCAACGCTCGCGGAGACCAACGCAAGACTCGACGAGATCTCCGATCTGCTCAAGGAGCTTATGGACAAGACCGGCAAGAAGCTGCTCTGGGGTACCGCAAACTGCTTCGGTAACAAGCGCTATATGCACGGCGCGGGCACCGCTCCCAACGCTGACGTTTTTGCTTTCGCTGCGGCACAGATTAAGAAGGCGATCGAGATCACCGTCAAGCTCGGCGGTGAGGGCTACGTATTCTGGGGCGGCAGAGAAGGCTATGAGACGCTTCTCAACACCAATATGGCTCTCGAACAGGACAATATGGCTCGCCTGATGCGTATGGCTGTGGACTATGCACGCTCCATCGGCTTCACGGGCGACTTCTACATTGAGCCCAAGCCCAAGGAACCCACCAAGCATCAGTATGACTTCGACGTTGCTACCGTTCTCGCTTTCCTCAGAAAGTACGGCCTTGACAAGGACTTCAAGATGAACGTAGAGGCAAACCACGCAACCCTCGCGGCACACACCTTCCAGCATGAGCTCCGCGTTGCAAGAGATAATGGCGTTTTCGGCTCGATCGACGCAAACCAGGGCGATATGCTCCTCGGTTGGGATACCGACCAGTTCCCGACCAACGTCTACGAGACCGCGCTCTGCATGTACGAGGTCCTCAAGGCAGGCGGCTTCACCAAGGGCGGTCTGAACTTTGACGCCAAGACCCGCCGCGGCTCCAATACCGCAGAGGATATCTTCCTCGCTTATATCGCAGGCATGGATGCCTTCGCACTCGGTCTGCGTATCGCCGATAAGATGATCCGTGACGGCAGAATCGACAAGTTCGTTGAGGATCGCTATGCAAGCTACAACAGCGGCATCGGTAAGAAGATCGTTGACGGTACCGCTACCATGGCGGAGCTTGAGGCGTACGCGCTGGAGATGGGCGACGTTACCACCAACGTCAGCGGCAGACAGGAGTACCTTGAGAGCGTTATGAACGCCCTCATGTTCTGATAAGAATCCAATCAAACAGAAAAGGAGACTGACTATGCGTTACGTAATCGGCATTGACCTTGGAACCTCGGGTACAAAGACGGTTCTCTTCGATGAGCACGGCGCGGTCATTGCGTCCGCTCTCGTGGAATATCCCATGGCACAGCCTCAGAACGGCTGGGCAGAGCAGGATCCCTCGGACTGGTGGAATGCCGCGAGAGATACGATCCATACCGTCGTCACGGAGAGCGGCGTCGCCGCAGGTGATATCGTCGGCGTCGGTATCTCGGGACAGATGCACGGTCTCGTTATGCTCGACGCGGAGAATCGCGTGCTTCGCCCCTCGATCATCTGGTGTGACCAGAGAACCGCGGAGGAATGCCGCGATATCGAGCGACGCGTCGGACGCGAGCGCCTGATCCAGATCACGGCGAACCCCGCGCTGACGGGCTTTACCGCCTCCAAGATCATGTGGGTAAAGAAGCATGAGCCCGAGATCTATAAGCAGTGCGCGCATATTCTCCTGCCAAAGGACTACGTTCGTCTGATGCTCACGGGCGTTTACGCGACGGAGGTCTCCGACGCATCGGGTATGCAGCTTTTGGATATTGCCAACCGTATCTGGTCACAGGAGGTTCTGGAGAAGCTGGATATTGATATCGATCTGCTCGGCGACGTTTACGAGTCCCCCGAGATTACGGGCTATATCACCGAGGAGGCAGCCGCGCTGACGGGCCTCGCCGTCGGTACGCCTGTCGTCGGCGGCGCGGGCGATAACGCGGCGGCGGCGATCGGCACGGGTACGGTGCATGACGGCGATGCCTTCACCACCATCGGTACCTCGGGCGTCGTTTTCGCTCACACCAAGGATATGGTCATCGATCCCGACGGCAGAGTCCATACCTTCTGCTGTGCCGTGCCCGGTGAGTGGCACGTCATGGGCGTGACACAGGGCGCGGGTCTCTCCCTGCGCTGGTTCCGCGATACCTTCTGCCGCGATATTATCGCGACGGCGGAGGGCATCGGCAAGGATCCCTACGTCTTTATGGACGAGATGGCCGAGAAATCGGGTATCTCTGCAAGAAAGCTGATCTTCTTGCCCTATCTGATGGGCGAGAGAACGCCTCACCTCGATCCCAACGCGCGCGGCGCCTTCGTCGGTCTCTCTGCGATCCACGACAGAGGCGATATGATGCGTGCCATCATGGAGGGCGTCAGCTACTCCCTGATGGACTGCCTCAACGTGCTGGATGAGATGGGCGTCCCCGTAAGCAAGATGCTCGCCTGCGGCGGCGGTGGCTCCAGCAGCCTCTGGCGTCAGATGCTCTCCGATATCTACGGTATGAGGATCTCGACTGTGGACTCCAAGGAGGGTCCCGCACTCGGCGTTGCCATCCTCGCCATGGTCGGCGCGGGTATCTACCCGACCGTTGCCGAGGCGTGTGAGAAGGTCGTACGCATCAAATCGACCACCGAGCCCAGCATCAAGAATAACAGAAAGTATGCGGCAGTTTACGAGCGCTACCGCGCGCTCTATCCGCATCTGAAGAGCGATTTCACCGCGCTCCACGATATGGCGTTCGCAGAGTACGACGTCACCGTTTCCGACGAGAAGCTCGCAGAGATCGAGGAGAAGAAGGAATTCAACAAGGGTCTCAAGCTGCTCTATAAGGAGCTGGATACCAACTTTGCCAAGCTCAAGCGCCTCGACGCGATCGACGCATATCTAGAGGAGGTCTTCGGTATGCTCGATATGTTCCGCGGTATGCAGATGAACGAGAAGCTGCTCGGTCACGGCAAGAAGGAATTCTTTGAGCCCGAAAAGGTTTACGGCTTCGTCAAGATGTCCAGAAACGCCATCAAGGAATATATCTGATTCCAAATTGTATCATAATAAAAAAGGATCGTCCTGCATTGCGGGACGATCCTTTTTTAGTATCCGAACTGTAATCAAACTCACCGATAAATTGAGATTTAGCGGTGAGTTTGGTGGAGCGGAAACGCTCGTTCGGCTCCCTCTGACGAGGGAGCTGTCACCGAAGGTGACTGAGGGAGAGTGCGTGTAATAAAGGTGCAAGCTGAGATTATGGGATGGGTATATACTACAGGTATGGTTATCCAAGATGGTATACGGCTTGTAAGATTTCATACACGCGCTCTCCTTCCACCGCTACGCGGTCCCCCTCCCTCCGCAGGGAGGC
>JAFTIJ010000046.1 GCA_017456965.1 Clostridia bacterium | reverse complement strand
TCGGACAGGTAAGTGCCGCAAACGTCGCAGCTATGGTTATCGTCGTTATCCGCACACAACTCACTCATATACCTATTGCAAACGTCGCAGCTATGGTTATCGTCGTCATCCGCACACAGCTCGAACAGGTAAGTATCGCAAACGTCGCAGCTATGGTTATCGTCGTTATCCGCACACAGCACGGTCATGTGAGTATGGCAAACATCGCAGTAATGGTCACCGTCGTCATCCGCACACAACTCACTCATATACCTATCACAGCCGTCGCAGTGATGATCATCGTCGTTATCCGCACACAGCTCGGACAAGTGAGTATCGCAAACGTCGCAGGAATGGTTATCGTCGTTATCCGCACACAACTCACTCATATACCTATCGCAAACGTCGCAGCAATGGTTATCGTCGTTATCCGCACACAGCGCAGACACGTGAGCACCGCAAACATCACAATAGAGGTCGGCGTCATCATCGACGTGAGAGGTGCAGTCAACCAGCGTGACAGTAATGACGTAGACCGTTTGACCGTCGATCTCCTCCGTGGAAACGCTCACGTGATCGGCATCGACAAAGATCTCGCCGTTTTCGTCATGATCCTCGTCGGTAACCGTCAATTCAAAGCTCTCCGGAGTCACGTATCCCGTCGGGGTCGAGCCATTCTCGGTTGCGAAAAGAACGTGGTAACTGCCCGTGAGAACGGTAAGCCAAGAAACGTTGATATTATTCACAGCCGTCGTATCCATTTTAGCGCTCAGAAAATCATCGATAGGTGTGCCATCAGAATCCACCGCTTTCAGCGTTAAGGGAAGCGTGACGGTAACGTCCTCGCCCACGAGCTGAGTATAGGTTGCACTGATCGCAACGTCATGAGCGGGCATTGAGAACGTATAAGTCTGCTCTACTACTTGATCGGTAACGTCAACACCGTCAACGGTAAGAGTGGCAAGCTCATAGCCATCGTTTGGCATTAACGTAACGAGTACCGACTCATTTTCAGCATATCTGTCCAATGCAACCTCGATCAAACCGTTTTCGGGTTCCGTCACGGTAACGGAAAAGCGTTCCGGCTCACCGCATACACAGATACCGTCCGTATAGGTGTGAGGCTGACTGACGATCTTCACGGCATTACAGCAAACATGCTTCACCTGATGACTGCTTTCATCAACAGGATCATAGCTGAGGTCTTCCAAGGCATGATTGTCGGGATCGACGGGGAGATAGCCCTCGCCGCCTTCACTTAACCACGCATAGAGATCGTCAATACGCAAGGTGCCCTTCTCATCTTTATAGGAGAATCCTTTCGTTTCACAGTACCAACGTTGCAGAGAGCCGCTATTTTGACAGTCGGGTATCTCGCCCGGCACGTATACAAGCGATTCATGGTCATACGTGGCGGGAATGGAAATCTCCTGAATGGGAAAAGCATATCCGCACGCACAATATGTATAGACGTACTTTGTGCCCTCAAAGCAACAATCGGGCAAACTGCCTATGTCCTCAACAGTCCTTGCGTCATCAACCGCGCAGACCTCGTTTTCGGAAACCACGGCTTGGCAAGTCAAAGCCGTGCAAACGGTCTGATGCGTGCCGTCACTGTTTGAAGTATAGCTGACCGTTTTGTGGGTACATTTCTCGGGATCGAGACAAATATCAATTGAGGCAGAAACCGTATCGCCGTCAAAAAACGTATAGCACAAATTCGATTCATCGTAGCCAACCGTACCGCCGACAGGCGTATAGACCGTCAGCTCCTCACCAATGACAATGGCGTTTTCGTTCTCGCCGTAAACCGCCAACGCACACGACTCCGCCTCCGTAAGCGAATTCCAGCCGACATTCAGTCTGCCGCCCGCAACGTTGACTGCATTCGCCCTTACGCCGCAGCCTTGATTTGTATGGCTACCGGTTACAAACAGAAAACCGTCGGAAATGTCAACAGAGCCTTCACAGTAAACGCCGTAGTGTGTATCGGCATAGGCACTTTCTATATGGATCTCACCACCGGACACGGTGAGATCCGAGCAATGCAAGGCATAAACCGACGCACCTTCTCCGTCAAGGCCGTTGGTCCTAACGATGAAGACATCTCTGGCGCCGGAAATCTCAAGGCCGTTTACATAGATTCCCGCGACGGTGATCATGTCCGCGCTCTCGACTTGAGTGATAAGCATATTGCTCCCCGTCAGCACAAGAGACAGCTCTGCCCCGTCATAGTAGATCGCAGCGTATGCATTGGTATCGTACTCATAGCCTGCGCCCTCGTAGGTATAGTCGCTGAGCGTCAGCGTGGCCTTGCCGTCGACGATCTCATAGTGCGCGTAGCTCCCCGAGGCAGGGACAGTATCCGAAACGGCAGTAGCCCCTTTTGCCAGATAATCGCCGACGTTCATTTCCACGCCGCCGACGTAAACCGGGGGTGCCGTGACTTCCGCCTCTGCGGACAGCACCGACACCGTCATGATGAACATCAGACAGACGATCATGATGACAGTCAACGGTATACCGAAAATTCTCTTTTTCATTTTGTTTCCTCCTGTAGAATCGATCACGTTTGTCAGCCAAAATTCAGCCTTATCATAGTAATTATTATAGCACAAAAATCACGTCTTTGCGCGTTTGTGTAAATTTAGCCGTTTTTGCGCGTATTTGGTCATTCGCAAGGTTGTTTTATTTCAAAAAATCAATGAAAAGCAGTTTTTCACTCAACAAAAAAATATTACCCTCAATTCAGAGGACTCTCACCATTGCAACATATTACCTTTGTTGCAGGTACATTGTATGCCCAATCAATCCCCTTTGGAATAGCCGCCCACTCTGCCACAGTTCCCTCAAATATAATGTTTTGCAAGCTCATACAATTATAAAATGCATAGCCGTCTATTCGTTCCAACTGAGTGCATAGTGAAACTTTTTTTAAACTTTTACAATTTTTAAACGCAGAATACCCAATATATTGTGGATAAATAGATATTTCATTCAGATGAAAGCAATTTTCAAAGGCATAGCCGTCTACACTTGACCAACAATAATCCACCGATATCAAATGATGACAGTTTCTAAAAGCACCAAAGGGAACATTGTGAAAAAGAATTGCCCTTCCCAACGAGTTTGTGTTACAAAAGGTTGCTATTCTTAAATTGGTACAGTTTTCAAAAACAGATGTCCCTATATATCCTTGTTCTATTTCAGGACAATATATTTCTTCCAAATCGGAGCAACCCCAAAAGGAACCGTCTCCTAAAGCTCTCACATTCGGCAAAGCAATCGAGCGTAATTTTTTGCAGTTAGCAAAAGCGTATTCTCCTATATAGGCAATTGAAAACGGCAAAATAACGCGCTCCAGCATTTGACACGCAGAAAAGGCAGTAGTGCCTATTGCTATAATTTCATCTTTTTTATTTGTTTGCACGTTATAAACAAATTGCGGAATTGTTACGCTTTTGATATAACGGTCTTTTATGTTTGATATAGCATAGCCCGGATGATCCATATAGGCGTTTCTCATTCTATATTGCGGGTCATATTCAAATAATGGAGTCGATTTGATTTTTTTAATCTGCAACAGTTTGACCTCTAAATTAGATTCGTATGGAATAAAGATAACGTTTTCATTGAATACGGAAAGCAAAAATTCTTTTTGCTTTTGAGAATGGGGAGTGCCGGCAATAACCGTTTTAAATTCATTGGTATCTTTGATTCCGAGGAAGATAGGAACAAAATCCTTGCCGCTGTTTTTTGCAAAATTAATTTCATCAATAACTGCGGATGAGTTAAGAGAATTCCTGCTCAAATAAAAAATGATACCTTTGCAAGAATACCTTGTCATCATTAAATCGGCTACTTCTGCCCACGACTTTCCGGGTATGATTCCTCCATCATACCAAACCGATATACCTTCTTCTTGAAATAAGAGAATGTCTTTATATACTTCCCGAAAATCCTTGTGAGAATATGAAACAAAATAATATGTATCACCATTCACCTTTGGTCGATACATAGGAAGCAATTCTTCCAAAGAGGAAGCGGCTTCGATTTTTTGTATCTTTTCTTGCAATGAAACAATTTTTTTGGTACTCATGATATATCCTTTCAAAAAGAGCCGCAAAGTATTGCTATCTTGCGGCTTTTTGCGATGAAAAACGCTTAAATGATCAGCCCTATTTCAAGAAAAAGAAAAAAGCCTTGTAAACATAATATTTACAAAGCTTTTCCGTGGTCGGAGTGAGAGGATTTGAACCTCCGGCCTCTTGGTCCCGAACCAAGCACTCTACCAAACTGAGCCACACCCCGAATTATTTTGTTGCGCTCTCTCACGAGAGCCTATACATTATACAACACAATTTTCAAATTGTCAACACCTTTTCGGAATTTTTTTGAATATTTCCAAGAGAATTCACACTACGCCGTTTCACGGGCACGTTATCTTCCCGAGCGGAAAAAAGTGGGCTTCACTTCCCTGCATAAAAAGCGACACGCTTCGGCAATACTGTTCTCACAAAGGCATTTTTTGTTGATCGAGGTTATTTTATGTTTTATAATAAAGTGGAGCTTTGCGGCGTGAATACGTCCAAGCTGAAAACGCTGACCGACGAGGAAAAAACGGAGCTACTGCGTCTGACCAAACGCGGAGACAAACGAGCGCGCGAGGAGCTGATCGCAGGAAACCTGCGACTTGTACTCAGTATCATCCAACGCTTCACAACGAAGACGGGAGAGGCGGACGATCTCTTTCAGGTCGGGTGCATCGGGCTGATCAAGGCGATCGACAATTTTGACGTGGATATCGGGGTGAAATTCAGCACCTACGCCGTGCCGATGATCATCGGCGAGATCCGTCGCTATCTGCGTGACAACAATATGCTGCGCGTCAGTCGCGGAACGCGTGACCTTGCCTACCGTGCGCTCAGCGAGCGTGAGGCACTGGCAAGCAAAATGGTGACGGAGCCGAGCGTCAGAGATATCGCGCTCTCGCTTGGAGAGACTGAAAAAGCGATCTCCGAAGCCTTGGAGGCGATCATGGCACCCGTCTCGCTCTACGATCCCGTCTACGGTGAGAACGGTGACTCTCTCTATGTGATGGACCAGATCTGTGACGAGGAGGCAAGCGTGGACTCCTGGCTTGAGAATATCGCCATCAACGAGGCAATGAAAAAGCTCACCGATCGTGAGCGCGCGATCATTCGGATGCGATTCTATCGCGGTAAAACGCAAATGGAGATCGCCGCCGAGATCGGCATCTCACAGGCGCAGGTCTCCCGCATCGAAAAGAGCGCGCTGGAGCGAATACGCAAGGAAATGTGATCTCCCCACTTTCGCATGACATCCGAAAAAACGGCTATCTGCCGAGGCAGATAGCCGTTTGGGTTTATGATCTTACATTAGCCTGCGGGAACCCACTTTGCATAGAGGGAGAAGTCCTCGGTACCCTTCTCGATAACCTTGGTCATGTCGTAGGGCTGAGTGAATTCTGCGTCGTAGTACCAGCCCTCAAGCTGCATACCCTTCTTCTTATTGGTAATGCTCTTGAGCCAACCGGAGGGGATCTCCAGCGTCTTGCCGTAGGTAGCCTTGACGGCATATGCTCTTGCATCAGCATCGCTGAAGAGCGATACGCTGCAGTTGGTCTTTTCCTGCGGAGCCTTGGAGGTCGTGGTATCACCCGTTGCCTCGACGTAGCCACGGTCGGAGGTGAGGTACGTCTTGTAGTAATACTTGGTTTCGGGGATCAGATCCGTAAAGGTTGCAGTAAAGGATTTGCCATCCTCTGCCATGGTAGCGTTCATAGCAACGCATCCGGTGGAGAAGTCTGCGCTCGTGGAGAGCATAACGGCACAAGCAGTGATGTCTGCACCGTTGACTGCCGCGAGCTGACCCTGAACGGTAATGGAGGTGTGGTTCTTTTCGCTGTAGGTAGCGGTGAGCTTGGGAGCGAAGTCCTTTCTGCCGCTGGTGATCTTCACCGTCATGGAGGAGCCGGGTGCGCTGAGGACCTCTACGTGGAGGTTATAGTTTTCCGGACCTTCCCAATCTGCGGGATAGGAGTTCAGAGACTGCGTACCGTTGGTAACGGAGTGGAAAAAGCCGGAGTCAAAAACAGCTGCCTCGGGATTCTCGGGATCGTAGTAGTAGCAGGGATCCGAAGGCGTGGTGTCGTTCATGTAGCGGCCCTCGATATCGTAGCCCTCACGGAAGAGCGGTACGATCGCGGGGTCATGACGCTTGCCGCCAACGGCGGTCGAGGTCGATGCACTACCCTCTACGAAGTAACGGTCACAGAGATCCTGGTCGATGTGCCAGATCATGATACCGCCCTTGGATGCACCGCCAACCAACGCGGTCTCAAAGCCCTCGCCAAAACGGATCTCGATGAGGTAATACTCACCGGGGTCGGGGGTATTGACACGGAGAACCTTGTACTTGTCGGTCATCGTGGAGTGGATGGTGTAAACGCCGTCCTCAACGACCTCATAGTCAGCCCAACCGAGATAGATTCTGTGGTAGGGATCGAGGTATGCGGGGCGGGTACCGCCGGAGAGATGGTTACCGTTGGATTCCAGAGAGTAGTTGTATGCACGGGGCCAGCCGCTGACGGTTGCGCCGCCGTGACCGTTACGGTTGGTATCGTAAAGGTCCTCTGCGCCGAGGTTGTGAGCAAGCTCGTGTGCGGGCGTACCGATCTGCATGATACCCTGACCGCTACCGTACTCACCGAAGTTGGAAACCTTGGAGAAGGAGAGACCGTCGTTATAAGCGTTGAGGGACTGAGAAGTACCGTGAACCTGGAACTTCTGCTTGCCGCCCATATCGCTGGTACCGTTGGAGGCGTCAACGCCGGGATTCAGGATAACGACACCGAGCTCGGTCGAGTCGATCTTGTGGTTCTTATTCAGATCGTATTTGGTGTAGTCGATGTAATCGTCGGTAGCCTCAAATACCGCCGTGATCGCACCCTGTGCGTCACCGGATGCAGAGGGGTGAGGAATGTCAACGACGACTTCAATAATACCGTTGGTATAGGGAGAACCCTCGGGAACAACGTCGAAGGGGATCGGAACGAAGCGGAAGGCGCCCATCGTCATCTCCTCATAATAGTTGGAGAGGGAGTAGCCGTCACCGAAGTAGAGCTTGTAGTGATCGGTAACATCAGAGCCTGCCCACTGCTCGCCGTAGTAGTCCTTGGTCTTGTCGCTGTAGAGCTTGGAGGGATTTGCGGGATCCCAGTCATCCTCGCCGTCACCGTCTGCGTCGAAGTTGGCAAGAATGATAAGAAGGGGGATCTCCTTGGTCTCGGTCACGGGATCAGCCTCGATAGAAATCGCATTGACGATCTCATCAAGAGGAAGCGTGATCTCCTCCTTTACGACCGCCTGCGTAGCAAGAACGGTCTCGACCTGAACACCTGTGGTCGTCTCGACGGAGCCGCCCTCGGTGGTAGTCACACCGCTATCGGGCTCGGTCGTGGTTGCGGGGGTGTCCGTGTCGCCGCAGGCTACCATGCCAAGAAGCATCGTAACCGCAAGCAAGAGTGCTAAAAGTTGTTTGATTTTCATAAAATTTTTCCTTTCTTTATGAAAAATATTAGGTAGATTCATTTTAACATAATTTTTACGTTTTGTCAATTATCCTCTTCTCTGTACCCTGTCAATCTTTTGTTTCAAATATATGCACAAAAGAAAAAGAAACGCTTCACATTCAAGGCTTTTGTCACAAAAAACATTCTTTTCTCGAACTGTTAACACACAAAATTCCCGCGCAATCGAGCCGTTCGGACAAAAAGCGGGCAGTGCCCGCCCCCTTGTGCTCGCCTATCGTGGCTTTCCGTGCAGATAAGCACGGCATAACGGCGAGATCCGTTTTGCGCAATTTCCTATAGGTCAAAAAACGGGCAGTGCCCGCCCCCTCGTGCTCGCCTATCATGGCTTTCCGCGCAGACAAGCACGGTATAACGGCGAGGTCCGTTTTGCGCAATTTGCTATGGTATAAAAAGATCGCCGCACTCTTTCAAGATAAGAGTGCGGCGATCCGCATATTACGTATTAGAGATCACGCTTCCGATCCGATCAGGAGCAGAAGAGAATGATGAGCTGAGAAGCAATAACGACCGCGATCAGAGAGAAGGGGTAGGTTGCCGCGTAAGCGGAGGCAACGTCCTCGGTCTTGGAAACGCCGATGAGCGTACCGAGTGCGGGGGTGGAGGTCATACCGCCTGTGATGGAGCCGAGGTTGTTGAGAAGCGGGAGCTTCAGAACGTACTTCGCAAAGAAGAAGCCGATGATCATGGGGACGATGGTCATGATCACGCCGTAGAGGAAGTAAACTGCCTGGAACTCTGCGATGAATTCCGCACCGCCGGAGATACCCGCACCGATGAGGAAGAGCATCAGACCCAGCTCACGGAAAACCTTCAGCGTGCTAACCTCGGGCATGATGGAGATCTTGCCGACGCGGGAGAAGTGACCGAAGATCAGCGCTACGAGCAGACAGCCGCCCGTGGTGGTCAGAGAGAAGTTACCGAACTTGATACCGCCGATCACAACGCCGAGAACGGCAGCGAGAGCGAAGGGCATGAAGCCGAACTCGTCCATGTGAATGAGCTTGCCGTCATACTTCTTTTCATCAGCAGCGGCAACAGCGGTGATCTTCGCGCGCTCCTCGTCCATATTGGCCTTTGTCATCTTGGGGATGAGCTGAACGAAGAGAACGACGCCGATAACGCCGAAGAGATATGCGATACCGTGACCGACGGAAACGAGAGCCGTGTGCTCAGCCGCAACCGTGTCCTTTGCCGCGGAGAATGCGGGCGTAGAGGTCAGGGAGCCGGAGAGGATACCGACGAGCATCGCGGTAAACTCCGCATTGTCAAGATCGGTAAAGAGTCTGCCGACAAGGATACAGCCAACGCAAGCAAGTGCGCCGGATACGATGATGATCAGACCGAGGAGAATGTAGGACTTGAAGTTCTTTTTGAGGTTGCCGAAGAACTTAGGACCTGCAATGAAGCCGACGGAGGTTACGAAAAGGATCAAACCGACGTTTTCAATAACGGTAAGAGCCTTCTCCGCAAAGGAGACCGTAACACCCTCACCGCTGACGGTCAGAGCGTCGAGAAGGGGCTGGTAGAAGAAAACACCGAAAACGAGAGCGACAATGAAAACGTCGCCGGTGCCAAGGCTGACGCCTTTGATGGTAATTCTGCCGAGAATGTAACCAACTGCCGCAACCGCAAAAATGCAGAGCATCAGAAAGGGAATTCCCGTGGAAGCGCTAAAAGACATAATGTCCTCCTTTAAAATGTATTTGGTATTACTTTATAGTATTCTACCTTATTTTCTGTGAAAAGTCAACAGAAATTATGAAGTTTTTTTGAACTTTTCGCCGAAAAAATAACTTTATGAATCAAAGCATCACAATTTTTAATATAACAGGCATTTTATGATGTGATTCCTTACGGATAGGATATTTTTACCAAAGCAGAATCAACCCACGGGAGCGAGCAGAACCTTGCCCGTGCCGCGATAGACGTTGACGAGACCCTCGCCCGAGGCGGCAGAGCCGATGAGGGACTTGCCCGAGCGCTCGACGGTAAAGCTGAGGCTTCCGCTCCATGCGATCGCCATATTGCCGTCCACCTTCAATACGTCATTCTGGAGCGTGATCTCCACGAGCTCCTCCTTCGGGCAAGCGGACTCCAGACACAAAACGCCATTGCCCTCAATGCCGAGATTGAAGAGTCCTTCCCTGCCCGCAACCGCGGAGGAGAGATTGGAACGCGCGATGGTCTTATGCTTCAGGCCCGATTCACAAGCGAGAAAGAGACCGTCGTCGAGCACGATGGAGCCGTTCCACTCGGCAACGTCAATGAGCAGAATGTGCTTATAGGTCGGTTCAAGCACGAGCGTACCGCTACCCGTATACTCGGGCTTGATGGCGGACTCACCCGTGACGGAGCCGCGGAATGCCTTACCGAGAAAATCGCCGACGCCCTTGACGCCCGTCGTGGCGTTAACGTCGCCGACCGTCCACTGCATCGCACCCGCCTGCAGGGTGACGTTTGATTTGGAGAGATCGCAAACGACCTGACGCTTGCGTACGTTCATCTGGTGGCAGTAATACGCCGTCATCGCCTCACTCGGTGCAACACTCAGGTCGCGCTGATACTCGATCACGCGGAACGCGCCAAGCTCGGCAATCGTTTTGATGTCGTCGTTATCCGTAAAATTTTTGATCTGATACATGGTAAGCCCTCTTCTCTTTCGTTCGGTTTAAAGATTCTCAAGAAATTTCTTGATCTTGTGTGCAATGATCTCGTGACCCGCATCGTTCGGATGAAGCCCGTCGGGGATATAAATGTCGCAGAATTCCCTGACGTTACCGGGCATACCGCTCTCCTTATAGAGATCGAGCACGGGGATCGAGTAGTACTCGCAGATCTCGCGGATCGCTCTGACGTAGCTTACGAGCGGACGCGGATAAATACCCTCGGGCTTCTGAGAGTTGGTCTCGGGGCTTTCGCTGATCCTGTGAAGGGGCGTCAGGAAAACAAGCTTTGCTCTCGGATACTTGCGGATCAGAGTCTGGCAGAGCGTGTGCATCGCACCGTAGAAGGTGTGCACGTTTCTGTCCTCAAAAATACCGAGGGGCGCCTGACCGTGACCGAAGTCGTTCGTCCCACCGAAAACGATAACGAGGTCCGCGTCATCGTCCATCTGCGGCGCTCTCATATTAAAATCCACGTCAAAGGGGCTGTCGGACATCGTAAGCTGACGCGCAATGCGCGTGCCGCTCTTACCGTAATTGCGTGCCACGGCAAAGCCGCACTCTCTCTCCAAACGTCTGACAAAGCAATTCTCGGGCGATTGCGTACCGATCCCCTGCGTAATGCTGTCTCCAAGAAAATTAACCTTGAGTCCTTTCAGTTCCATGATAACCTCCATAGCAACGCACGGCGTTGCGGTCGTATTGTTTTTGCGGGCCTTACGGCCGACATTTTATCTATAATATCATTGTAACGCAAATCGCACAAAATTGCAAGTCATTATCGGGAAAAAGAATTCGACGGCGCATAAATTCCCCGCACGCGGAAACAATAGGAAAAAACGCGAACGTGAGGATATTATGTCTGAAAAGGAAATGTTATCGGGTATGCGCGAGGAGCTGACACTCGTCGCGATCCCCTGCACACTCGGGACGGCGACGGACGGCGCGATCCTTGACCGCCTTGAGGAGCACGCGCTGATCCACCCTGAGCGCACGCTCTTTGCCATCGTGACAACGAAGCCGCGCGACGCCGCACGCTACGGCACACGGGACGCACTCACCGCCGCCGAAAACCGTATCCGCGCACTGAACGAGCGATACGGCACACGCTTCGCACTCTTCATTTGCGGCGGTGCTTGCCACGACGACAGAAAACACGCTGAGCTCTGCATCACCGCACTACACCGATATCTTACAGGGGATCTCTCTGCATTCTCGCTTACGCGGTGCGAGGGGCTTCCCCTGCACGCGATCCGAGCCGTCGTCTGCGTCGGCGAGGATATCGTATTGCCCATAGGCGCGGTACGTGCACTTGCCGACGCCGCCGTTGAGATGCAAGCCTTCCTGCGGCCGAGGCTCGCAAACGACAGAGGACACGACGAGAGGCTCTCGCCCTTTCTGTGCGGTGTCTTCCCCGTTGGCTGTCCGACGGATCACGCACGCAATACCGACGCCGTCACGCTGATCCACACGCCTGCGCGCAGCGTCGTCGCCTATTACGCGCGCAAGGCGGCAGGGGCGTGGACCTACGGGGAGCTGATACCGTCGTTTCTGATCGCGCGTCTCTTTCTCGGCGGCGCACTCGGTGAGCTTGCATCACTCGGTGCGCTGACGCTGTTGCTTCTCGCCTGCATCCTTTGCCGCCGCCTCTCGTTTCTCGGAATGGCGTACGAGGCGTATCTCGGCGTGCGCCGTCTCTTTCCGATTTGCACCTCTCATGAGACAAGAAAAGAGGGCGCGGACGGCTATCTGCTTCGCTTCTCCCCCTCTGCCATGATCGGTCTGCTCCTCTTTTGTCTGCCGACGCTTGCCACGCGGCTTGCCGCTCTTTTATGGATCTTCATGCCGCTGATCGTATGGCACACGGATCACAAGAGAAAAAGCAAGCTCTGCGCCTGTGACCGCAAGGAATTTGCCGAGTACACCCGCGAGGCGTGGGAGGGGCTCTCCCATACCGTCACGGAAAACGGACTGATGCCAAACGTGCGCTCCGTATCGCCGACGGCGTACACCGACGGTGTGACGAGCCCCGAGACAACAGCGCTCTATCTGCTCTCTGCGCTGTGCGCAAGAGACCTCGACTACGCCTCAACAAGAGAGCTCCTCGACCGCTGTCTCGTCTCACTGAAAACACTCACCTCGCTTTACAAGTGGAACGGATGTCCCTTTGAGGCGTATCACACAAAGACGCTTGCGCCCGTCGGGGATCGGATCGGTACGGCGTCCTGCGGTCTTTTCCTCTGCGCACTGACGGCGCTCCGCGAGGGACTGCGCGATTATGTCTGCGAGGAGGCTCGGCTCTCGGAGGTGATCGGTACGCTCGACGAGCTGATCGACGGCGCCGACCTCTCCCCGCTATACGACGAAGACACCGGTCGCTTTCGGACGGGCTATCACGTCAGCCGTGCAACGTGGACGGACGAGATACACGAAGATGCGGACGAGGGTCTGCTTGCGGCATTTCTCGCGCACGCGAAGCATGGCGTTCCCTTCCCACCGTTCACACACACGGGGGCGTATCACGAGCAAACGCTCGTAAACGCGCTCTTTCTGCCCATAGAAAACGCACTTCCGATGCCACACCTATGCCGCCTGATCCGACGCCAATCGGTTCGCGTGGGCAAAACGCGGCTCTTCGGTCGCGGCCGATGCACTGTGTTTGCCTTTGACAAGGATATGCACTATCTCAACGAGCAGTATTCGCACGATACCGCCGCGCCGTACGTTTCCTTTTTACTATCGGAATACGATCCCGACCGTGCGGCAGAAAATCTACACCGCTTCCGTGCACTCGGGCTCATCGGTACGTTCGGCTTCTACGATGCGATCGACACGGACGCCTCACGCGTCGGTCGCGCCTACGGCGCGGTTCGGTGCTACCGTCCATTGCACGTCTCGCTGAGCCTCTGCGCCGTCGCGCCCTTTTTCTCGGAGAGATCCGTAAGAGAGCGTCTGCTTCGCGCCCCCATCCTGCGCGCCTTCCGCTACGTGCTGTACCCCCCGCTTGCGATCCGACACGTAGCCGCGCGCAAAACCTCGTCCGTCGCACACAGCGCGCCGAGATACGAGTCGATCGCCCCCTGCCCCTATACGCTCACGCATCCTGACGCAGCATTACTCAGCAATCACAAGACCAAGCTCATCGCCTCCTCCTCGGGGCATCTGTTGCTCTCGAACGAGCCGCTCTTGCGCTCGTCTCTTGCCGTACCGCTTTACGATGACGCATACGGGCTGAGGATCTATATCGAGACAAGGGATGGGCGTCTCCCGACCGTGCCGCTCGGAAGGCGCGCTGACGGCATTTCGTCCACCTTCTCCTTTACGCCGCGACGAGACGTGATCGTGTACGCGTCCCGACACGTCGGACACGGCAGGGCGTATGGGGTGACCCTCTCGCTTTGCGTACTGCCCGACCGAGAAATCCTGGAGCTCTCCGTCTCGGTTTCGGGAGATACCGACCGCGCGTGCGTGCTCGTTTTGCTCCCGCCGTGGATGACGCAAGCGCCCGCCGTCCTTGGCGGCATCTCCGTCTTTTCTCACAAAAACGGCGTCGTCGGTATCTCGGGCAATTTGACAAGCGGCGTGATACGACATCCTCTTGAAAGAGGGGCGGCACGCCTCCAAATCGGCTTTGCGGAGGACGCAGAGGCGCTGGACTTTATGATGGAGACCTCCTTACGCGAAGCCTCCCGCGAGAGAAAGCAGAAATGGGGGATGCTCGCCGATCTCCGCTACGCTGCCTCGGGACTGTGCCGCCCCGTCACGTCACCCGAGCGATATCTTCTGCGCTCGTTTCTCTTCGGTGAGATCCGTCCGCGCACGGAAACGACCTGTCGATTCCGCGAGACAGTACTCACACGCTTCGACCTGACGCATGACACGCCGCTCGTGCTGGCGCGTCATGCCTGTGCGACAACACCCGAGCGCATACGGGAGCTCTGTGGGATCTTTCGTTATATGCGCATCCGCGGAGTGCGCTTTGATCTTATCCTCCTGTGCCCCTCCGACGAGGCGCAGGAGGCGGTAGCGGCGCTGATCTGTCATATGGGGTGCGAAGACCTCGGTGTCCGTGCCGTAGCAGAGACCTCTCTGCAGCCTTATGAGCAATTTGCGCTGGACGTTACGGCGTCGGCGGTATTCGATCTGCGCTTTTCACTTCGTGAGCAGGCAGAGGAAAATCCACGCGCGATCCCGATACGTGAGGAGCTGATCGTATCCGCACGCACCGACACCACCCTCTGTCAAAGTCGGGATCACGTGCTCCTCTCCCGCGTAACGGGTACGGTCTTGACGGAGCACTCACTCGGCTACACCTACGCACGTGACGCGTGCCTCGGCAGGCTCACCTCCCCTGCCTCTATGGGTGAGCGACTCCTGCTCCGCATATACGACGGCAGAAGCTATAAGGAATACGATCTCTGTGCCGACGCGTCCAAGACCGAGTACGGCTTCGGCTTTGCCGTCTATCGCGGCGCGGCGGGCGGCGTCACCTTCCGTCTCTCGGTCACACTGACGCCGCACCTCGGCATCAAGGCGCTCATGCTCTCTCTGCGTGCGGACGTCCCTCGTCGGTGCGCCGTGCTCTACGCCGTACGCCCCACGCTCGGTGAAGCGCCGTCAAGCGCACGCGTTTACCGCTATCGCCGTGAGAAAAACGGATTGCTCGTCTCCCGTTTCTCGGAAAACGAGGCAGGTATCTCCGAGATGCTCGTATTCTCAACGGAGTGCGTCACGCTTTTGACGGAGGAGGCGGCTCTGCTCTCCGACGGTAAGATCTTTCGCGGGGAATCGGACATGGCCATTCTCCGTCATCGCATGACGCTGACAGGAGAGCAAACGCTCTGCTTCGGTCTGACCGCGATCCTCTCGGAGGCGCACCGTGCCCTGGTCCGCCGTCTGTCCGCCACGGAGCTCCTCCCAAGCTCTCTTGCACCGACGGAGGAAGACAAGCTTGCATGGGAGAGACGATATCTATTTCTAAAGCTTCGCGAGCTCCTGTGTGCCCCCCGTCACGGTGGCATCTGCGTGCTCGCCCGCCTCCTGCAGGACGCCTTCACCTTTCTCTCCACCGTGCCCGCGATCACAAAGCAGGCGCTCTTGCGTGCCGCCGCGCATCAGTACGAGGAGGGAGATCTGCAATCACGGTGGTATCCCGCAGGCTGTGGCGTACGCCGTGCCGAAGCGGCGGACACCCGCCTCTTTCTCGAAGCGATCAAGCGTTACCTTGCCGCGACGGGTGACCGCAGTCTCCTCACGATCCCCGTCCCTTATCTCTCCTCTCCGCCGCTCGACCGCCGCGAGCGTGAACGCGCAGAGGCGCCCTCCCGAACGCCCTACCGCGAGAGCATCGGAATGCACCTCGCCCGCGCCCGACGGTGGATGCAGACAGGCAATACGCACACGCCCTGATCGGATGTATGTATTCTTTTCTTGGCCCCCCAAGAAAAGAATCAAAAGAAACGGCAAGCGCAGGACGCTTGACCCGTTGAATGAGGGCGTTTTTCGGCGCATCTTCGCGATAGCCTCCCTACGGAGGGATGTCGAGAACCCCAAGCCGCGCACGGCGGCTTGGGGACCCCGTGGTGGCTCGCGTCAGCGAGACGGAAGGAGAGCGCGTGTATGAAATTTTACAGGCTGTAGACCATCTTGGATAACCATGCCTTTAGTATATAACCATCCCGCAATCTCAGCCTTCTCCTTTATTACACGCGCTCT
>JAFTIJ010000045.1 GCA_017456965.1 Clostridia bacterium | reverse complement strand
CCTGTGTAAGGGGAGGTGCCGCGGAACGCGGCGGAGGGGTTGTAAATAACATAAATCTTTCAGACAAACAATCCCTCAGTCGCTATCGCGCCAGCTCCCTTTGCACAAGGGAGCCTTTCTTTTTATACCATAGGAAATTGCTCAGAATGGACCTCACCGTTTTGCCGTGATTGGTAGCGCAGAACGTGGAGATCGGCGAGCACATGGGTGCGGGCAGTGTCCGTTTACTGGTGGTTATTCTGATCCTTGACGAGAACGTCGTGTGCGCCGCCCTCGACGATGGAGGTCGCGGAGACGAGCGTCAGCTTTGCCTTCTGCTGGAGCTCTGCGATATTCAGAGCGCCGCAGTTGCACATGGTGGAGCGGATCTTGCTGAGGGTGATCGCGAGGTTGTCGTGGAGGGGACCTGCGTACGGAACGTAGCAGTCAACGCCCTCGACGAAGGAGAGCTTAGCGGCGCCGCCCATGTCGTAGCGCTGCCAGTTGCGTGCTCTTGCGGAGCCCTCGCCCCAGTACTCCTTCATGTAGTTGCCGTTGACCATAACCTTGTTTGTGGGGCTCTCGTCAAAACGGGAGAAGTATCTGCCGAGCATACAGAAGTCACAGCCCATCGCAAGTGCGAGGGTGATGTGATAGTCGTGAACGATACCGCCGTCGGAGCAGATCGGGACGTAGATACCGGTCTCCTCATAGTATTCGTCACGGGCCTTGGCAACGTCGATGACGGCGGTTGCCTGACCGCGGCCGATACCCTTGGTCTCACGGGTGATACAGATGGAGCCGCCGCCGATACCGATCTTGATGAAGTCGGCACCTGCCTCTGCGAGGAAGCGGAAGCCGTCACGGTCAACGACGTTACCTGCGCCGACCTTTACGGTGTCGCCGTACTTCTCGCGAATGAAGGCGATGGTGCGGCTCTGCCACTCGGTGAAGCCCTCGCTGGAGTCGATGCAGAGGACGTCAGCGCCTGCCTCTACCAGTGCGGGAACGCGCTGCTCGTAGTCACGGGTATTGATGCCCGCGCCAACGACGTAACGCTTGTGGGAGTCGAGGATCTCAAGGGGATTGGTCTTGTGCTGGTCGTAGTCCTTGCGGAAAACGAAAGCAACGAGATTGCCCTCTGCGCTTACGATCGGGAGGGAGTTGAGCTTGTGATCCCAGATGATATCGTTTGCTTCCTTCAGGGTCGTGCCCTCGGGAGCGGTGATGAGCTTGTCAAGGGGAGTCATGAACGTGGAGACGACTGCGGTCTCGGGGGTACGGCTGGGACGGTAGTCACGGCTGGTGACTACGCCGAGGAGCTTGCCGTGGGAGGTGCCGTCGTCGGTAACGGCGATGGTGGAGTGACCCTTCTGCTCCTTGAGCTTGATAACGTCTGCGAGGGTCTGGTCGGGACGGATATTGGAGTCGGAGTTGACAAAGCCTGCCTTGTGTCCCTTTACACGGCGAACCATTTCCGCCTGATTTTCGATGGTCTGAGAACCGAAAATGAAGGAGACACCGCCCTCCTTTGCGAGTGCAATCGCCATATTATCGTCGGATACGGACTGCATGATCGCGGAAACGAGCGGAATATTCATAGAGATTGCGGGTTCTTCTCCGCGCTTGAACTTAACGAGCGGAGTCTTCAGCGATACGTTTGCAGGAATGCAGTTTGCATCGGAATAGCCGGGAACGAGCAGGTATTCACTGAACGTATGGGAAGGTTCGCTGTAATAGAAAGCCATGGTAATCATCCTCCTAAAAATAAGCTTATTATTAATAGGATTATAGCATAGTTTCAATTTTATTTCAAGATTTTTTGTGATAATTATTAAATTTTTTATAAAGCGGGCTGTGCCCGCCTCCATGTGCTCGCCTATCGTAGCTTTCCGCGCCCCGTGGCGCGGCAAAACGGCGAGGTTCATTCTGAGCAATTTCCTATGGTATAAAAAATCACGGCAATACATGTGAGATGATGAAAACAAAAGCAAAAAACTTGACAATATTTCCCCATAATGATAAAATGTAAGAAAAAAATCGTACGATACCGAGGAGGAAATCATGTCGAAAAAGCTTCATCTGATCTGTAACGCACACTTGGATCCCGTATGGCAGTGGGAGTGGGAGGAGGGCGCGGCGGAGGCGCTCTCGACCTTCCGCATCGCCGCGGACTTCTGTGAGGAATATGAGAATTTTGTATTTTGCCATAACGAGGCGCTCCTGTATCAATGGATCGAGACCTACGATAAGGCGCTCTTTGCCCGTATCCGTCGTCTGGTGAAGGAGGGCAAGTGGCATATCATGGGCGGCTGGCACCTGCAGCCCGATTGTAATATGCCCGCAGGCGAGCTCCTTTTGCGTCAGATCACGAGTGGCAGGACGTATTTCAAGGAGAAATTCGGCGTTGTGCCGACCGTCGCGGTAAACGTCGATCCCTTCGGACATACGAGGGGGCTGGTACAGCTCTTATATAAGACGGGCTATACGGGCTATCTCTTTATGCGTCCCTCCTCGAATAACGGGGATTTCGGTCTGCCCGCTGACGACTTCACTTGGGTCGGCTACGACGGCAATACCGTCGCGGCGACGAGGCTTCGCTACGGATACGGCTCTGACAAGGGTAAGGCGGCGGACAAGATCCGCAGGATGATCGCAGGGTGCCCCGACGGGGAGGTTGCGCTCTGTCTCTGGGGTGTCGGCAATCACGGCGGCGGTCCGTCAAAGCGTGATCTCGACGAGATCGGTGCGCTTGCCGATACGGCGGCAAACGAGGGCGTTACCGTCATTCACTCGACACCCGAGCAGTATTTTGCCGAGATGAAGGAGAAGCGCACGCTCCCCCGCGTGGAAAAGAGCCTGAATCCGTGGGCGGTCGGCTGCTATACGAGCCAGAGCCGTATCAAGCAGGCGTATCGCAAGGCGGAGAACGATTATCTCATGACGGAGGCGATGTGTACCCATGCGGAGAGCGCGGGATTGCTCGCCTACCCCGAGCGCGAGCTTTGTGAGGCGCTTTACGATATCCTGACCGTACAGTTCCACGATATTCTCCCCGGCACGTCCGTGCAGAGCGCGGAGGCGATGGCGCTCCGTATGCTCGGTCACGCGTCGGAGATCCTCTCGCGTCTGCGCGCGCAGGCGTTCTTCGCGCTGAGCGCGGGACAGAAGAAGGCCTGTGAGGACAAGATCCCCGTCCTCGCGTACAATCCCTATCCGTATCCGATCGAGAGCGACCTGACGTGTGAGATGATGCTCTGGGATCAGTACCGCGACGTCACCTTCATGCAGCCGCAGATCTACGACGCGTGCGGAAACGCGCTCCCCACGCAATGTGAGAAGGAGAACAGCACGATCCCGATCGAGTGGCGCAAGCGCGTTGTCTTCCGCGCGAAGCTCGCACCGATGTCGATGAATCGCTTTGACTGCGCCTTTACCGCGCTTGACGCGCGTCCCACGTACACCTGCCCCGAGACAGAGACGTATTTTACGTTTGATACGGCGCGTATGCACGTTGCCGTCAACCGCAAGACGGGTCTTGTCGATCGCTTCTGCCGCGACGGTGTGGAGTATCTGAGAGAGGGCGCGATGGCGCTTGAGGTGTGGGACGATAATTTCGACCCGTGGTATATGAACCGTAACCGCTGGACGGAGAAGTGCGGTGACTTTACGCTCCTCTCCCCGACGCAGACAGCGGCGTATTACGCCGTTCCCGCCCCCATCCCCGCCGTGCGCGTGATCGAGAGCGGTGCGGTGCGTACCGTGATCGAGGCGGCATTCGGGTATGGCGACTCCCGTGCATCCGTGCAATATATCCTTTCCAATCACGACACCTTTGAAATCAAAGTGCATATAGATTGGCACGAAAAGAATAAGGTTCTCAAGCTGAACGTCGCTTCTTTCATGGAAAACGCCGAGTGCATCGGCGATCAGGTATTTGGCAGAGAGCGTATGGCGGGCGGCCTTACGGAGAACGTATCGCAGAAATATATCGCGCTCTGTGACCGCGAGCACGCCCTCCTCGTCGCAAACGACGGCACCTACGGCTCCTCCTTTGACGAGACGGCCTCCTCCTTGAAGCTGACGCTCCTTCGCTCTCCATCCTACACTGCGCACCCCGTGGGCGACAGGCCCGTGATGCCGACGGATCGCTATATGCCCTATATCGATCAGGGCGAGCACGATTTCGCGTTTCTTCTGGAGGCGGGCGAGCGCAAGCACGTGATGGCAAACGCCGCAAGACTCGCACAGCATTTCGGCACGCGCCCGATGCTCCTCTCCCTCTATCCCTCGGGCGAGGGGGAATGCGCGGCTTGCCCCGTGACGCTGGACGAGAGCGCTCCCGTCACCCTGCAGGCGTTCAAGAAAGCGGATGACGGCAAGGGCTACGTCGTTCGCCTCTTCAATCCCACCGAGCGTCCGCAGAAGTCGAAGCTTGCCGTCCTCGGCAAGACGCAGCTTCTCCTCTTCGGCGCCTTTGAGGTCAAGACCTGCTATTTCGGCGAGCTTGGCTATATGGAGCTGGATCCGATGGAGTGGGGCGTTGCGAAATTCAGATAAATTGTAAATAAATTGCGAAAAAACAGGGGATAATCTTGACAACTCGGAGGCAAAGTTATATAATTTAACTTGCAAGTTTTCGAGAATCCGAAAACAAAGATCATCTATAAGGAGGGTTTTCACATGGCAGTGAAACAGTTCAAGGCCGAGAGCCGTAAGCTTCTCGACCTCATGATAAATTCGATCTATACCAATAAGGAGATCTTTTTGCGTGAGCTGATCAGCAACGCATCCGACGCGGTGGATAAGCTCCACTTCAGAGGTCTGACGGACGACACCGTGGGTCTCGGTGCTGACGACTACGCGATCACGCTGATCCCCGATAAGGAGACGCGTACGCTCCGCATCGTGGATAACGGCATCGGTATGACGGCAGAGGAGCTGGAGAACAATCTCGGCACGATCGCCAAGAGCGGCTCTCTGGACTTCAAGACCGAGAACAGCTCCGAGGAGCTTGATATCATCGGTCAGTTCGGCGTAGGCTTCTACTCCGCCTTTATGGTGGCATCCAAGGTCACCGTCGTCTCCCGCGCGTACGGCTCTGAGCAGGCGTGGAAGTGGGAGTCCGAGGGCGCTGACGGCTACACCATCGAGCCCGCAGAGAAGAACACCGTCGGTACGGACATCACCCTCACGATCAAGGAGAATACCGAGACCGAGAATTACGACCGCTATCTTGAGGAGTACGGCATCCAGTCTCTCGTCAAGAAGTACAGCGATTATATCCGTTACCCCATCCGCATGATGATGACGCACAGCCACCCCGTGCCCAAGCCCGAGGACGCAGGCGACGACTGGGAGCAGGAGTACGAGGAGCACAGCGAGATGGAAACGCTCAACAGCATGGTTCCGATCTGGAAGCGTAAGAAGGGCGAGACCACGGACGAGGAATATGCGGAATTCTACAAGACCAATTTCTACGATTTCAATGACCCCGCAAAGGTGATCTCCGCGAGCGGTGAGGGCGCGGTCAACTATAACGCCGTCCTCTTCATTCCCGCAAGTGCGCCCTACGATTTCTACACCAAGGAATTCAAAAAGGGTCTTGCGCTCTACTCCTCCGGCGTTATGATCATGGAGAAGTGCGAGGATCTGCTCCCCGACTACTTCAATTTTGTGCGCGGCGTAGTGGACTCCTCCGACCTCAGCCTCAATATCAGCCGTGAGCTGCTGCAGCAGAATCATCAGCTCAAGCTGATCCGCAAGAATATCGAGAAGAAGATTAAAAGCGAGCTTCTCTCCATGTGTAAGAACGACCGCGAGAAATACGAGGCCTTCTGGAAGTCCTTTGGCAGAGTGCTGAAGTTCGGCGTTTACAGCGACTACGGCGCACACAAGGACGTATTGACCGATCTGATCATTTTCTACTCTGCAAAGGAACAGAAGATGATCACGCTCACCGAGTACGTGGAGGCGATGCCCGAGGCGCAGAAGTACATTTACTTCGCGGCGTCCGACTCCGTTGAGCGTGCGGCGAAGCTCCCCAATACGGAGGCCGTGCTCGACCGCGGCTTTGACGTTCTGCTCTGCACGGACGACGTTGACGAGTTCTGTCTGCAGATCGTAAGAGAGTATAAGGAGAAGTCCTTCAAGAACGTCGGCGGCGGCAATCTGGAGCTGGAGACCGAGGAGGAGAAGGAGGCGGCAAAGACGGCGGCAGAGGCCAACAAGGGTCTGCTCGATGCGCTCTGCGAGGCGCTCGGCGGCAAGGTCAAGGCAGTCAAGACCTCCTCCGTGCTCAAGGAGCACCCCGTAGCACTCAGCTCTGAGGGCCCCGTATCCATCGAGATGGAGAAGGTTCTCAAGAATATGCCCGGCAACGATGGCATCAAAAGTGAAAAGGTTCTGGAGATCAATGAGAATCACGCGGTATTCACCGCGCTGAAGGAAACGGCCGCGGCAGGCGACAGCGCCAAACTCTCGCTCTACGCAGGTATCCTTTACGAGCAGGCAAGACTGATCGAGGGTCTGCCCGTCGAGGATCCGATCGCATACGCCAAGGCAGTATGCTCTCTGATGAAATAACAAAAAAAGCCCGCCCCGTCCGTTCAGGACGGGGCGTGCTTTTCTTCAGGTAGGGGCGAACTGCGTTCGCCCGCCAAAACCCACGGCAACCCAAGCGTTTCGGGCGAACACAGTTCGCCCCTACGATGACGCGGTTCCCCCAAATCATGTTCAGCCTGCACGATATGATACACGCGCGCTCCCTCCGTCTCGCTTTTTGAAAAGAGTGCGTATCAGATCGGGGACTTACCACGTGCGCAGATCCTTCACTGCGCTACGCTTCGTTCGAGGATGACAGCGCAGGGGAGGTTTCCGCTTTTTTGGACCGTCGGGGACGCCGGTCCCTACTGTTGCGGATTGTCGGGATTGGCAATAACGGGGGCGCACCGAAAAATATCCTATCCCTTCTACGGATCGAACGCCGTCGCGTTCGCCGTTTCTTTTGCTTCTTTTCTTGAGGGGTCAAGAAAAGAAGACATCCCCCCACCCCACGGATCGAACGCCGTCGCATTCGCCGTTTCTTTTGCTTCTTTTCTTGTGGGGACAAGAAAAGAAGAGCGCCTCCTCACGACGGATCGAACGCCGTCGCGTTCGCCGTTTCTTTTGCTTCTTTTCTTGTGGGGACAAGAAAAGAAGATACATCCCCCTCAGACGGCATCACGGACCGTGGCACAGCGCAGAAGGTCCTGCTCCCCAAGCTGCTCGCCGCAACGGGCGAGCTCGCCGAGGACGCGCTCTCTGCCCTCGCGGGTCAGATACCAGTTGTCGCGCGTGAGATCGTAGCCGTCCGTGTCGAGATCGACCGGGACGACGGCGACGCGCGCCTCGGGGAAGGCGGACGCAAAGAAGAGCTGACAGCGTCTCGCGTGAAAGCGCTTGCAGACGAGGATCATGGAGCGGACCGTGAGACCGAGGGCGTCGGTCAGCGCACGTGCCAGCGTGGCGTTTTCCTTGGTGAAGCCCGAGCGGTCCTCTTTTAGGATCGCCCCGTCGGGTACGCCGTTTTTATGTAGGACGCCGCAAAAGAATTCGCACTCCGTCCGATAATCGCCGTCGTAGCGCTCCCGCTTGTCGCTGACGCCCTTGAAGTGCCCTGTCTTGACGCTGTAGCGCCCACCCGCCAGTACGTAGGGGGCGAGCCCCATGTGATAGAGCGCCGCCGCCTTCTCCGCGATCTGCGGAAAGCTGCCGCCGATCGCTACGATCAGGTCGCAGGGCGTGGGCTCGTCCTCGATGAATATAAAGCTTCCGATATCGGATAGGATGTCTTGCATACGGTGAATGTCCTTTCTTTGTATAACAGTACGCTCACAAGGCGAGGCGCCTTGTGAGCGATTGTCGTCAGCCGTGATAGAGCTGGTTTGTCTGGTATTTCGGTTCGCAGGTCAGTCCCACGCCGAGCTTCTTGAAGAGGCTCTCGTCCACGCGGGAGAGCAGAACCGTGGAGTGCGCCTGTGCGCCCTGCAGCTTGGGGAGCTGCTCTAAGGCGAGCGCGGCGTTTGCGTCGGTGACGGCGGCAACGGCGAGCGCGATCAGGAGCTCATCCATATGCATATGCGGGTTGTGATTGCCCATGTGGTTGAGCTTCAGCTTCTGGATCGGCTCGATGATGCTCGGTGCGAGCAAGAGCGTCTCGTCGGGGATGCCGCCGAGATATTTGAGGGCGTTCAAGAGCATGGCGGAGCAGGGGCCGAGGAGCTCGGAGGTTCTGCCCGTGATGATCTTGCCGTCACAGAGCTCGATGGCGACGGCGGGAGCGCCCGTCTCCTTCTCCTTGGCGAGCGCGGGCTTGACGGGCGCGCGCATATCGCTCTTGATGCCGAGCTTGTTCATGATGACCTCGATCTTTCTTACCTCGGTCTTTTCGCCCAAGCCCTGACATACGTTGCAAAGTGCGGTGTAATAGCGGCGGATGATCTCGTTGCAGGAGGCGTCTCTTGCCGCCTTGTCGTCGATGATGCAGTTGCCCGCCATGTTGACGCCCATATCCGTGGGGCTCTTGTAGGGGCACTCGCCGTAGATCTTCTCGAAGATGACCTTGAGCACGGGGAAGATCTCGATATCACGGTTGTAGTTGACGGTATACGTGCCGTACGCCTCCAGATGGTACGGGTCGATCATATTGACGTCGCCCATGTCGGCGGTCGCCGCCTCGTAGGCGAGATTGACGGGGTGTCCCAGCGGAATATTCCAGATCGGGAAGGTCTCAAACTTTGCATAGCCCGAGCGGATGCCGCGCAGATGCTCGTGATAGAGCTGAGAGAGACAGGTTGCCATTTTGCCGCTGCCGGGACCGGGCGCGGTGATCACGATCAGTTCACGGCTGGTCTCGATATAGTCGTTTTTGCCGAAGCCCTCCTCGCTGACGATGGTGTGGATATCATAGGGGTAGTTTTCGATCGGGTAGTGGCAGTAGACCTTGATACCCAGTGCCTCCAGACGCTTGCGGAAGCTGTTTGCCGAGGGCTGGCTTGCGTACTGCGTGATGACGACGCTTCCCACGTACAGACCGATGCCGCGGAACTCGTCGATGAGACGAAGCGTATCGAGATCGTAGGTGATGCCAAGGTCGCCGCGGCGCTTATTCTTTTCGATGTCGCCCGCGGAGATGACGACGATGATCTCCGCACGGTCGCGAAGCTCGTAGAGCATCTTGATCTTGCTGTCGGGCTGGAAGCCGGGCAGAACGCGGGAGGCGTGAAAGTCGTCAAAAAGCTTGCCGCCGAACTCCAGGTAGAGCTTGCCGCCGAAGTAGGCGATTCTCTCCAGGATCTTCTGCGATTGCATCGAAATATATTGGTCGTTATCAAAGGAAATCGTATTCATAAAAGCACCTTCTCTTTCAAAAAACTGCGGATGCCTCCCTTGTCGCGTCCCGCGCGGTCGGCGGAATGGGCGAGATCGGTTTCGGGCGTTTTTCTCAAAATTAAAACAGGAATATTATAACACATTTTTTTTCGTTTTTCTACGGGGTTGCATGAAATTTCATGAATTTTTTTATTTTTGAAGAAGATATTGAAAAACAACACGATTTGTCGTATAATAACAGGTAGATGAATCGTACGTAAGATAAAGAGCAAGACGGAGGAAAGCGGTCATGACTTTGGATTCTCCCGAATATTACAGAAAGCTTTGGGATATGGCGGCGCT
>JAFTIJ010000044.1 GCA_017456965.1 Clostridia bacterium | reverse complement strand
TAAACACTCCCTGTGCTGTCATCCTCGAACGAAGCGTAGCGGAGTGAAGGATCTGCACACGCGGGGAGTCCCTGATCTGATGTGCGTTCTTTTCAAAAATTATCTTATTTTATAAACTTTTAAATGTTACAACGTACTACGGGAAAATCTGATTGTGCCATTTGTTCTCCAAGAGGTAAACAAGCGAGGAACTTGCGTGATAATATCGGGGGGTATAGTTCAAAGTTAAAGTTGATCGGTAGATTTCCGGGCGGAGCTTCTCCGCTCTTTTTTTGCGCGTTTTGAAATCGTACCTCGCGCAAATCAAAGACGTCACTGATATGTATGAGGATGCGGTTTCAGCTCCCTCTGAAATTACATTACTCTAACCTCAAGAAATTCACACATGCTCGATCATACGGTTTCAGACCCCTCAAAAATTACACTACTCTCAAACCTCAAATTGTCGGAGTCTGAGCCGTTTGGCTTCATCGTCGGTTGTTTTGAGGTATCGGAGAGCGGCTATGAGGGGTATAGTTCAAAAAATGGGGTTATGCGTGGGAGCGTCGAGAGCGGTATACAAAAGGGGTATAGTACAAGGATAAAAGTTGATCGGTAAATTTCTGAGCGGAACTTCTCCGCTCTTTTTTAACCTATAGGAAATTGCACAAAATCGGTCTCTCCGTCGTGCATTGTTCGCACAGCAGACAAGCGCGAGGATGCGACAACAACCGATTTGATAGAGAAAAAACCATGAAAAGAACAACGTTTCAGACCCCTCAAAAATTACACTACTCTCAAACTCTGACCTCTACAAGAATGCCCTCGACACGGTTTTAGACCCCTCAAAAATTACACTACTCTCAAACTCAAATTGTCGGAGTCTGAGCCGTTTGGCTTCATCGTCGGTTGTTTTGAGACATCAAAAAGCAATGCTGAGGGGTATAGTTCAAAAAAGTATACGCGAAACGGGGCGCGCGGGGCGCTTCGTCAAAGAGAGCGCATATGGGTAAAGGCATCCGTAGCGAGAGCACGTGCTACAAAGGGGTATAGTACATATATAGTATACATATTTTTCATCGAAATGTCAAGCACTGAAGGATACTGACCCAAAAATCTGTTTTCATTCACGCGATTTCCCCATGTTGGCGCGGCGGCTATACGGGAGGCGAAACGCCTCCCCTACTACGTTGTAACATTTGATTCTATTCTGAAAACAATATGCATCGTAGCCAAGCTTCCCTTGTGTGCAGATCCTTCACGCCGCTACGCTTCGTTCGAGGATGACAGCACAGAGAAGGTTTCTGCAAAAGAAAAGCTTTCAACGTTACAAGATACTACGGCAACCGATGACGTTCATCTTCGCTTTCACGTGATATCCCAATTTGTGTCGGCGCGTTGTGTCCGAGCGCTGTTGGCTTTAATCCACGAGGTCCTTGCAACGGTAGCGCGTCTCGCCATCCGTCTCGGGGGGATTGTTGCGATCAAAGAGCGCGTCGATCGTCAGGTTCTTATATCGCGGCAGATTGTAGCCGAACGGGATACAGTACGCCTTGACAAAGTCCTTGCAGTACCAACCGTTCACTCTTGCGAGAGGCAGATAGGCGATCGTTTTCTCGTTCGAGATGATGTCGCTCCAACCCGCTTCGCGTGCGCGGTCGTACGCCGCCTCGATGTGGCGCTGGATCAGATAGTGATACAGCTCAAAATAAGAGCGGACCGACTTGATATCGCCAATATAGCGGTACGCACCGCGGATCGCACCAAGATGCGCGACGTTGTTTCGGAAAAGACGTGTCGCCCAATCGTCGGCATTTGCCAAATTCGTCCGCAAATACGACGATGCATGGCGATTGAGCTTGCCTCCATCTATAAAGGAGGAGGTGATGCCGCCGTAGTTCGCACCCTTATAGCCTGCGGAGATCCCCAAGAGCTGTCCGTCACGCTCCAGACAATGGAACGCAAGGAAGTAGCGGGAATTGACGTTGACCAGATTTTTGGTCAGAAGATACAGCACGGTCAGGTATAGACCGATCATGCCCTGCAGACGCTGGCGCTCCTCGCCCCGTTTCTTGTCTCTCTCCTTTGCACTCGGTACGTGCTCAAAGCGTGAGAAATCCATCTCCGCGATCAGCTCGGCGAGCGCCGCCACCTGCGCCTCGCGGGAAGCAAGCACGCTGATCGCACAGGTCTTGCAGTAGCGCGCGATCTGCGTATCGGGAATCTGGTTCAGCACGAACGTGATCACCTTTTTATTCTGCGCGAGAAGTCGGGCATTGCGGATATTATTATAACGGACGATGTAGATAAAGCGGTCAGACTCGATGACGTTGCTCGCAATAAAATTACGGAGTGTATTGTCTCTTGTTTTTCCCGTCTTGCCCGAATCCTGCTTGCGGTCGAGGAGCGCGTCAAAATAAGCGGTCAGCTCCTGCTCCGAGGCGCTCGTGCCGAGGAGTGTCGCCGCGTCTAAATACATCTGCTTTTTGGCAGAAGGCGTCGGGCGCTCCATGCGGGCAAAGCTGTTGATCTCTCTGAGCTCACGCGCGATCTTCTCCGCACGCAAAAACATCGCGTAGCCCTCGGTAAAGCTCTCACTCAATCCCCGCTCACGTAAAACGAAGAGGAAGGATGCGATATTCTCAAACTGATGGATCAGCGTCGTCAAAAGATCGTTGATCTCCTTGCCGTCGATGAAAAGCGTCAGCATATAGATCATTTTTGAGAAATACTCGACCGCATCCGAGCGGATCAGCACGTCACCGATCATCTCGGACGAGATCTCCGCATCCGTCTCCAGCGTCTTGATCGCGGTGCCGTTCATATACGTATAGAGTTTGTCCGTGATCACCGTCTGCAGCTCACGCCAGAGACGCTCGGACTCCTCCACGTAAAACATCTCCTTCTCCAGCTCGTTCAGCGATGCGCGCAGACGCTCGACGTTTTGCGCGATCCGCGCCTCCTGTGCACGATAGTGAGAGAAGATCACGAAATCAAGGAGTCTGTAAAATTTCTGACGGACACTGCTGAAGCTCGGGTCGTCTGCGGTAAGTCCCTTCCTCTCAAAGAAGTGATCCATGAGTCGCTCACGGAGCTTTTTGATCGAGAAGCCGATATTCTTATAGGACTTGCGGACGACGAAATCGTAGTAATCTGCGGCAAGCCGCTTCTTCTCCTCATAAGAGGAAACCTCCGTGATACGGAAAAGGATCGTCAGATCCTTTTCCGCGTGCTTGATAAAATCCGCATTCAGCGTATCGACGCGCTCGGCGTAGAGCGCGTCCAGCGTCGCTCTCGCGGGCTCACGGACCGTATCGAGACGGTAGAGCGCTTCTCTCGTGGAGTTACTGCTGTGAGCGAGTGCCTGTCTTGCCTCACCGAGCAGACAGATCATATAATAAATCTGCTCTGCCGAGCGCATATCGCTCTTTTTCCTCGCCTTTTTATCCGAGCCCACGTTGTAGAAGGCAGAGCCAAAGTAACCGAGACGGGGATTTTTCAGCAGGGCGTCAAATTTCGCATTTTGCGACGCGATCGAGGCGCGGATCGACGCCTCCCGTTTCTTGTCGGGATTTCTGTATCGCTCGGGATCGGAAAAGGTGTCAAAGGAATTCTGCATACCCATATATCCGATAAAATCTTCGATGCCGTCCTCAGCAATCCCGCGGATATTGTTGATGGCGTAGACGATATTGTTGATATGCTTGGCGAGGATCTTCTCCATATCGAGGATATTATAGATCAGCTGAACGTGAATATTATCGTCAAAGGTCCTACCGAAAAAGCGCTTCTCCAATTCGCTTTTTGCGCCGATCATGTCAAGGCGCGCCGTGCCCATCTCCGTCGCGCGTCGGGGGTCGTCCGCTGTGGCGGAGAGTCGGTTGCGACCCGTGATGGCAAACGAGGTATTGTAATCGTCGATCCGAAAGGCGGGCGGCGCCTGCAAAGACGTGATTCCGTCATGACGGATATGATGCTCCACGACGGCGTCATTGCCTTTACCGAAGGAGGTCATCAAAAGCTCGTCCCCGATCACAAAGGTCGATTTGAGCCCCGCCGCCTTCGCGCGGGATTTCTTGACGCGCATCAGCTCGGGGTGCTCGCGGGCAATCTGCTCTGCCCTCTCCCGCGCCTTTTGCTCCGCCGCCTCGCGCTCACGCTGAAGGCGTGCCTCCTCCTCGCGCACCAGACGCTCACGCGCCTCAGCCTCGCGCTTTATACGCTCCGCTTCCTCGGCGGCCTTGCGATCCGCCTCCAGCTTGCGGTACTTCTCCTGCTTTGCCTGCTCTGCCAGCTCGCGCTTTTGCTTTGCGTTCAGTTTTTTTGCCATCGGTCGTCCTCCTCATGCTTATGTCACTGCCGTGCCAAACGGCTTCATCCTGTATTATTTATTCTATCATATACAATGCAGAAATGCAAGATAAAACAGCAATCAAAAAGCGGGCTGTGCGCCGCCTCGTGCTCGCCTACCGTAGCTTTCCGTATTACCCAATAACGGCAAAACGGCGAGATCCGGTTTGCGCAAATTCCTACAACTCAAAAAACCGCAATCAGAATTGAGTTTTCCGATTGCGGTTTATAGTCAATGCTTGTTATGACAGATCATACGTTTTGAAATTCGTTTCACAAATCAGTTTTTGCAGGTGATGAAACCGAGACGCCTTGCTCCCTTTCAATAAGTGATAGCGAAACAGATCGATCACATAATTTCCTTTGAATACGATCTTCGTTTTGATTCCGCTTGTATAGAAAAGGAAATAGGCTTCCTCCATATTTCTCTCTCCCACACAATCATCGGAAGGATAGCCGTGCTCCGTCTTGTAATTCCGGGCGCAGGTGTGAAAATCAATTTCATGCATCGATCCCGAACGGTCCCGATAAACAATACCGCTCGATTCATTTTCTCGTTTCCCGCGATTCACGGCAACGATATCCGTATCCCGAACGATGATAACATTCATATCGCGTCACTCCTTGTTTGGCTAATAACTGTAATTTTGATACAAAGCTTACTGAAAATAAAGGTGATAATCGCCATTTGCCTTATTATCAATATCTTCCTTTGTGGTAAAGGAAATCATAGCTTTTCTGTGGGTTAACGAATGTAAAATGCTTTGTTGCTCTTCTTCTGTTCCACCGCAGAAAGTAATATTAG
>JAFTIJ010000043.1 GCA_017456965.1 Clostridia bacterium | reverse complement strand
TGCCTATAGTATATACCCATCCCGTAATCTCAGCTTTCACCTTTATTGCACGCACTCTCCCTCAGTCACCTTCGGTGACAGCTCCCTCGTCAGAGGGAGCCGAACGAGCGTTTCCGCTCATTCAAACTCACCGCTAAATCTCAATTTGTCAGAGTGTTTTATAACAAAAGCGCAGGTTACCGAAAGCCTCCCTGCGGAGGGAGGTGGCTCGCGTTAGCGAGACGGAAGGAGAGTGCGTGTATACAATCATACAGGCTGTATATGATCTTGAATAACCATGCCCATAGTATAGACCCATCCCGTAATCTCAGCTTTCGCCGTTATTACACGCACTCTCCCTCACCCGACTTTCGTCGGGAGCTCCCTCCGCAGGGAGCCGAACGAGCGTTTCCGCTCACCCAAACTCACCGACAAATTCCAATTTTCCTTCCAAAAGTTTTTTGCGGAGGGGTTCGGGGAGGCGCTTTTTGCAAAAAGCGTCTCCCCGTTTCGCCTCCCCCTTACAGGAAAAACTTCTTTGCGAGGGATTCTCTCAGCGGGCGGCAGATGCCGATGACGATGAGAGCGAGTCCGACGAGGGTGAAGCCGATCAGGGGGTAGACGGACCAGAAGTAGAAGCGCTTCATGGCGAAGGTCAGATACATCAGAAATTCGAGTAGCAGGAGCGAGGCGCCGCCGGCGATAAAGGCGCCGCCGAGGATATAGAAATATCCTCGCTTGACGTAGCGGCAGAGGGTAATGACGGCCGTAACGATGAAGGCAAAGACGCCGATCATGGGGAAAGCAAAGCTGAGGAACCAGCCGCCGTCGGTGATGAGGTCGATCATGAGCAGATACAGCGCCACCGACGCGAAGTCGCAGGGGACAAAGATCACGGGATTGGGTCTCGGAAACCACGACGGCAGGATCATGATCACGTAGGAGAGGATAAGGGCGCCCGACGCGTACAGCGACCAGGTAAAGCCGCCGAAGATCGTGGCATCGCAAACAAGGAGCTGCAGGATCAGCATCAGATAAAGCGCGCTGACGATCAAGAGGGCACCGAGACGGTTGACGCGGAGCTTGGGCTTGGCGTTCGGTGGGTAGGGGGGCGTTGTCGGCTTCGTGTCAAGATCGGGGTGATAGACGACGGTCTGGCAGAGCGGGCATCTCGATTCGCTGGATGCGAGCTCCACACCGCATTTGATACAGTACATAAAGATCCTCCTTGGGTGAAGATTGGTTGAGATTCGTGGCGTTACGCGTGAGGGGCGGCGAGGTCGCGTCTGGCTTTGTCGTTGCTTTCCACCTTGGTGTGGATGCCGAGACGGCGCAGTACCTCGTAAAATTGTGCCTCCAGCGTGGATTCTACCGTGTTACGGATGAAGTTTATGCAGAGCGTATCGCCGTAGGAAATTGCCGCGCAGTTGTTCGGCGCGCTTGCCTGCGGACTGATCACGAAGTCAAAGCGCTCGACGTAGGGCGTCATCTCCTCGGGGAGCGTGACCGCACCGAGGTTGGAGAGGGTGAAGCAGGATTTCCGCTCCCCCACGGCGTTAAAGACCATTTTCATCACGGCATTCTTGATGAAAAGCGGCATGATCTTGACGATCATCGCGCGCTCGCTGTTGATATTGGTCGTGATACGCGCACCCATGCGCTGGGGGGTGACCTCCATGCCCATCTGGTGGTGTACGCTTTTGCAGATATCCGAAAAGGTGTACTCACCCATGCCGGGATGGATCTCGGGCGTGAAATAGAGCACGAAATTACGAAGCGTCACGCTTGGGAAAAGCTTGCGAAGATTGACGGGGACGAGGATCTTGACGGGCAGACGGCGGTCGTTTGGTGCGCATTGCTTTTCCTGCAGCTCCATGACGGCCTGCATCATGGCGGAGGTCAGGAAGGTCGTGATGCTGACGCCGTGCGCCTTTGCCGCCTTGTGGATCTCGCTGACGCTGAGGATGAAGGTGACGTTATTGTGGAAGCCGTCGGGCTCCTTGGTGCCGTCCAGCTTGTAGGCGTTGGACTCCCGTCGGCTCATGGCGACCTTGCCGCTGTATTTCTGGAAGCTATCCTCGACCTCAGCCTCCGAGGGCTCCTCCAGACGGTCAAGGATGCCGTGCGTGGCGGGGATGAGGATATCGTATTTCTGATGCAGATACTCCGCAACGAGGGATTTCAAGAAGACCAGACCGCCGTTGCCGTCCGTGATGGAGTGGAAAAGCTCGACAGCGATGCGGTTTTCATAGACCAGCACGCGGAAGGCGCAGGTGTGCAGGTCGCTGTCGTGCATATTCTCTAACGGATAGGACATCTCGGGACGAACGTCGGGTGCCTTGGAGAGCTCCTCCAGATAGTACCAGAAAAGACCCGTGCAAAGGCGGACGGAGATGGAGGGGAAGCGCCGCGCCGTGACATCCAGCGCTGATTGCAGGATGTCTACGTCTACGGGCTCCTTCAGCGTGGCGGAGAGACGAAAGACGTTAGTCCACGATCTGCGTCGCGCCGCGGGATAGATCTTGGCGGCATTATCCAGACGCATCCAGCGTAGCTTGCGTGCGCGGGGCAGAACGCGCTTCAAGAAAGCGTTCATGCGGTCAAAATCCTCGGTGCGCTCCTTGAGCTGATAGAGAATATAGGCGTGCCAGAGTCGCGGTGCGATCACAAGCTCGCTTGCACAGCCCTTTTTGCGAAGCTTCAGGTGCAGGAGTCGGGCGTCGTCAAGCATGATCTCGTCGCCGCCTGCGAAGATCAGAGAGGGCGGCATACCGCTAAGGTCGGCAAAGAGCGGGGAGACGAGCGGGTCGCGCTTGGACTTTGCGTAGTGATTGGCAAAGAACTGCAGGCGCTCTCTCGTCATGGTGGGGTCCTTTTCCTTGTTGGTCTCGTAGGAGGGGAGACGCGAGGTCAGGTCTGTCCACGGCGATATGGCAATTATGCCGCAGGGGAGAGGAAGCCCCTCCTCCATCAGACGCAGACAGAGCGCGTAGAGCAGTCCGCCGCCCGCGCTCTCGCCGCACAGGACGATCTGCGAGGGGAGATGCCCCGTGCGGATCAGATAGCGATACGCCTCCAGCGCGTCGTCGAGTGCGGCGGGGAACGGCGATTCGGGCGCCAGACGGTATACCGCGCCGAGAACGCGGATGGCGCATTTCTGGGCGAGGATGGAGGAGACGCCGCGCACGTAGGCGGTGTCGCCACAGCAGTAGCCGCCGCCGTGCAGATACAGCATGACACCGTCACGCGGCTCGTCCTTCGGAATTGCCCAGATCATGTCAAAATCGGGGAGATGAACGGTCTCTGTTTTGATCTCCTTCTTACAGGTCATGCTCATCAGCTCGCCGAGCTTGTCCTGTCCGCGTCGCGCCGCGTCCAGACCGGAGACGGTGAACATCGGTCGGAAGCGCAACAGTTGTTTTCGTATGAATTTTTCGGAAAGAGCCATAATCTGTCCTTTCTGATCGGGATTTGTGTGAAATTCTGTGGAAAAATCGTGGGCGCATTGTGAAATGCGTGAGGAGAAAATTGTGCAAAAGGATGTGGAGAAGAGACGGGAAAAGTGCTATTTTTGCAGGCGCTCTCTATGCATTTGGATTGTGTAAAGGCGGTGATATTTTCCACCGAGGGAGAGCAGTTTCTCATGCGTACCCTCCTCGACGATCCGCCCGTTTTCCAAAACGATGATCTTGTCCGCCTGTCGGATGGTGGAGAGGCGGTGTGCGACGATCAGCATGGTGCCGATATTCATCATCTTTTCCAAAGAGTTCTGAATCAATACCTCGGTCTCCGTGTCGATGTTGGCGGTTGCCTCGTCGAGGATCATGACGCTCGGGTGGTGTGCTACGGTTCTGGCGAAGGATAGGAGCTGACGCTGACCTGCGGAGAAGTTGTTTCCGCGCTCGCGTACCTCCTCGTCAAGACCGTTCGGGAGCCCCTTGATGAAGTGATCCGCATTGACGTAGCGGCAGACGGTCATGACCTCGTCGTCCGTGATACGCTCGTCACGCAGGACGATGTTGCTGCGGATCGTGCCCGAGAAAAGAAAGACGTCCTGCAGCATCTGTCCGAAGTGCCTGCGCAGGGAATCGATGCGGATACGTCGGATGTCGATGCCGTCAATGAGGATCTCGCCCTTTTGGATATCGTAGTTGCGGCAGATCAGGGAGAGGATCGTCGTCTTGCCCGAGCCCGTCGCACCGACGAAGGCAACGGTGTCACCGGGGGTGATATGGAAGGAGACGTCCTGTAATACCCATTCGTCGGGCTTGTACGCAAACCAGACGTGTCGGAACTCGATCTCACCCCGTACGGTGTCAAGCGTGATCGCGCCCTCGTCGTCGGTGACGGTGGGCTCGACGTCGAGCACGGCGAAGATCTTCTCCGCAGAGGCAAACGCCGATTGCAGGAGATTGAACTGTTCCGCGAGATTCTGGATAGGATTAAAGAATTTGGAGATATACATATAGAAGGCAACGACGGTGGGGGCGTCGATGCGCTGACCGAGGAAGGTCACGTTGTCGATATAGCCCTTGCCGCCAAGCCAGAAAAGGCAAAGCATCGCGGAGTAAAAGATCAGATAGACCATCGGACGGAAGATGCCGAAAACGAAGGTCTGCTGCTGCTTTGCCGCGCAAAGTGCGCGGTTTCTTTGCTCAAACTCGCGGAATTTTGCATCCTCTCTGTCAAAGAGCTGAATGATCTTCATCCCCGAGAGATTCTCGGAGAGAAAGGCGTTGACGCCCGTGGTACCGTCCTTGACTCTGCGGAAGGCGCGCCGCGTGAATTTGCGGAAAATAAAGGTGAAGAGAATGACGAAGGGAACAAAGCAGAGCACCATCAGCGTCAGCGTATAATTGAGACAAAGCATGGCGATCAGTACGCCGATGATCACGAAGAAATTCTTGATCATACCAACCAGGGTATTGGTAAACATCATGGAGATCGCGCCCGAGTCACTTGTCACACGGGTCACGAGAGCGCCGACGGGCGTCTCGTGGAGCTGTGCGTGAGAGAGACGGCTGATGTGTGCAAAGGTGTCCTCGCGCAGAGCGGAGATGATGCGCTGACCTGTTTTTTGCAGGATCACGGCCTGCAGATAGGTCGAGACCAGAGAGGTAAGCAGGATCACGGCGTAGAGCGCGACGCGAAGCAGGATCGCACCCATGCCGAAATCGGTAATGAGCTGACGCTCGATGTCCGCGACGATCAGGGGAGAGATGATGTCGTAGGAGACGGAGAGCAGCATCAGAAGCGCAACGAGCAGAAATCTGCCGAGATAGGGCTTGGCGTAAACGAGAAGTCTCTGCGTAATCTCCGCGTCCGTCATGTTACGGTCGAAGCCGATGGCTTGCTTTTTGTCCTTCATCAAAAGGAAAGCGATGAGGAAGGCGGCGGAAAAGGTGCCGAGGATCGCGCCGACGATCAATAGAGGATAGAAATCAGGCATTATGTTTTCCTCCTTCCTCTAACTTTTGCAGCTCCACGAGCGAGCGATAGCCCTCACAGGATGCCATCAGCTCCTCGTGCGTGCCGAAGGCTGTGAGCGCGCCGTCCTCAAGGTAGGCGATCTTATCCATGCGCTCGACGGTGGAGATGCGGTGCGCGATCATGATCGTGGTCTTATGCTCGCGCGTGCTTCTCAGATTTTGCAGTATCGTTTGCTCGGTTGCCGTATCGACGGCGGAGACGGCGTCGTCGAGGATCAGGATCGGCGCATCCTTTACGAGTGCGCGGGCAATGGAGATCCTTTGCTTCTGTCCGCCCGAGACTGTGACGCCGCGTTCACCGAGCACGGTGTCGTAGCCGTCGTGAAAGGCGAGGACATGCTCGTGTACGTCCGCAAGCGCGGCGGCGTTTTTCACGGCGTCGAGCGTGCCATCCTCATCCGAGGACAAAGAGAAGGCGATATTGCGTGCGATCGTATCGCTGAAAAGGAAGTTATCCTGCGGGACGTAGGCAATATTCTTGCGTACGGTGCGTAGGGGTATGGCATTGATATCGTGACCGTCGAGCATGACCGTGCCGTCGGGTACGTTATAGGTTCTCAGGAGTAGGTCGGCAAGCGTCGTTTTGCCCGATCCCGTCTTGCCGACGATGCCCACGTGCTCACCCGCGCGGATGTGAAGCGAGAGCTCGCGGAGGGCGTCCGCACCGCCGTCGGGATAGCGGAAGGAAAGAGATCTCAGCTCGACCTCGCCGACAAGCACGTCGGGCGCCTCCTGCGTCGCGCTGCCGTCGGTGACGTCGGAAATCTCGTTTAAAAAGGCGCTGATGCGTCCGAGTGAGGCGCCGCCGCGTGAGCTGAGGTCGATCAGCTCCGAGATCGCCATGACGGGCCAGATGATCGCCGTGAAGTAGCCAATGAATTCCACGAGCTCACCGGCGTTGAAGACGCCGAGATGGACGAGATAGCTTCCGTAGCCGAGGATGATGCAGATGACCGACTCCACGAAGAGCGTGACCGAGACGCGAAGGAGCGTGGAGATCTTGGTATAGGTGACGTTTGCCCTTTCGTTTTTAGCGTTCAGCGCGCGGAAGGCGAGGAGCTCGCTTGCCTCCTTGACGAACGCCTTGACAACGGCAAAGCCCGAGAAATTCTCCTGCGTGAAATCCGACAGGGCGGAGAAGACCTCCTGGCGTTCACGCCACTTGATCATCATGGCTTTGCCCACGAGCGTACCGATAAGCAGCATGAATGCCATGGGGATCAGCGAGAGCAGGGTGAGCAGTCCGTGCATACGCCACATCTTGATGATGGCAAGCGTGCCGAGAAGCAGGGCGTCGCCAAACATCATGATGCCCATGCCGAAGCACTCCTGCACCGTTTCCAGATCGTTTGTGAAAAGAGACATCAGCGAGCCGACCTTGTTCTTGCCGTAGAAATTCTGCGAGAGCGTCTCTGCGTGGGCAAACATTCTGCGCCTGAGATCGGTCTCCACGCGGATCGCCGAGCCGAAAAAGCAGATACGCCACAGAAAGCGGCCGAAGGTCATGAGCACGATGACAAAAAGCATCGGGATGCAAACGTGCTCGATCAGTAGGGTCATGTCAAAGGCGAGTTTGTTGCCGTCAAGCTCCACGACGCCCCCGTTCATGCCGTTTACGATCAGATTGTAAAACTCGGGTATCTTTAATTGCAGGATATCGACGAGCAGAAGCGAGACGATACCCAAAAGCAGTACGGGCAGATACCTTAGATAATATCGGTTGATATGTTTTCCGAAGATCATAGCCCCTCCTTGTGAGTGATTATTTCTTATGCTTATTTTACCATGAAACGGGAGGGTTGTCAACGGATTTGCTCTTACGCGTAAGGGAGGAAAAGAAATCGTTCCAATATATAATATACTCTTGCAAAATTGTGTGAGGTGTGTTAAAATAAGGTTAACGAAATAAATATTCAGGAGAGAATATATGAGAAAAACGAAAATTGTTTGCACCATTGGACCGGCATCGTCGGATGAGGAGACCCTGCGCCGTATGTGTCTGGCGGGCATGAACGTCGCCCGTCTGAACTTCTCCCACGGTACCCACGAGGACCATCAGCTCAGAATCGACTCGATCAAGAAGATCCGCAAGGCGCTGAATATGCCCGTTGCGATCATGCTGGACACCAAGGGCCCCGAGTATCGTATCGGCATCTTTAAAAACGGTAAGGAGATCCTGAAGGAGGGCGATCTCTTTACCTTCACAACGGATGACGTCATCGGTGACGCAACGCGCGTATCCGTCAGCTATAAGAAGATGGCAGAGGATATCCACACGGGCGACAGGATCCTCGTCAACAACGGTCTTCTGATCTTTAGCGTAGAGGACGTCAAGGATAACGATATCGTCTGCCGCGTTCTCGCGGGCGGCGAGATCTCCAACCGTAAGAGCATGAGCTTCCCGAATAAGGTTCTGAACCAGATCTACCTCAGCGAGCAGGATAAGAGCGACCTTCTTTTCGGCATCAAGAACGATATCGACTATATCGCTTGCTCCTTCGTTTCCCGCGTGCAGGATATTCTGGACGTCAAGGCGTTTTTGAAGGAGAACAATGCAGGCAACATCGGCATCATTGCCAAGATCGAAAATCGCTCGGGCATTGAGAATATCGAGGAGATCTGCTCGGAGTGCGACGGTATCATGATCGGTCGCGGTGATATGGGCGTTGAGATCCCCTTTGAGGAGCTCCCCGCCATTCAGAAGAAGCTGATCACCGAGTGCCGTCTGCTCGGCAAGCGCGTCATCACGGCAACCGAAATGTTGGAGTCCATGATCAACAATCCCAGACCGACCAGAGCGGAGATCTCTGACGTGGCAAACGCCGTTTTTGACGGTTCGAGCGCGATCATGCTCTCGGGTGAGACTGCGGCGGGCAAGTATCCTGTGCTGACCGTCGAGACGATGTCTCGCATCGCGGAGCAGGCAGAGAAGAGCATCGACTACGAGAAGCGTTTCTATAGTTCCGAAGTCCGCATCCGCAACGAGCTTGACGCCGTTTCTCACTCCGTTTGCGCGATGTCGATGGATATCAACGCCAAGGCGCTCGTCGTTTGCTCCATTTCGGGTATGACGGCGCGTATGGTATCCCGCTTCCGTTCTCCTGTGGATATCATCGGTCTCTCCGTCAATGAGAAGACGTGGCATCAGCTCGCGCTCTCCTGGGGCGTGATTCCCGTCATGTGCGAGGTCTACCCCTCTCTTGAGGTCCTCTTCTATACGGCAAAGAATATCGCAAGAGATACGCTCTCTCTTGAAAAGGGCGATAAGATCGTCATCACGGGCGGTTCCCGTACGGGCGAATCGGGCAATACCAACACGATCCGTATCGAGACGATCTGATCGGGCCTCTTATCCAGCCAACCCGATCTCCATGATATAAAAAAGGATATGCTGACTTTCGTTGCATATCCTTTTGTGCATTGTAGGAAATCCTCGCCGCTTTGCCACGCTT
>JAFTIJ010000042.1 GCA_017456965.1 Clostridia bacterium | reverse complement strand
GCTCATTTGGTAGAGCGCGACCTTGCCAAGGTCGAGGTGGCGGGTTCGAGCCCCGTAATCCGCTCCAGAAAAAAAGCACTTGCGAAAGCAAGTGCTTTTTTTCGTCGCATTTTGGGCATACTGTAAAATCAACCTCGCCGTTGTGCTGTGATCGGTAGCGCAGAGCATGACGATAGGTGAGCACAAGGAGGTGGGCACAGCCCGCTTTTTTAACCTATAGGAAATTGCTCAAACCAGACCTCGCCGTTATGCCGCACTTGGCGACACGGAAAGCTACGATAGGCGAGCACAAGGATGCGGGCACAGCCCGCTTTTTTACAAGTTTGTGAACTTCTTTGAATCTCGGTTGACATCCGGGCGAGAGTGTTATATAATAAAGTGGTAGACCTGTACGGTCTTTGAAACAGAAAATGATTTCGCCAAATACGAAAGGAATTCTTCTATGAAAAAATTGATTGCATTATGTCTTGCGGCTTGTCTGACCGTTTTGGGCTTTGCCTCCTGCGGAGATCACGACACGCCGTCGGTCACCACCACGGATGCCAAGACCCCGACGGATCCGAAGTCCTATCACGTTGAGAATGGTCTGCTCCTCTCCTGCATCGGTCAGGCGAACGAGGACGGCGTATATTACGTGCCCGACGACGTCACCGCGATTGCGGAGAGCGCGTTTGCGGGCGATACCCGACTCCGTGAGATCGTGATCGGTCCGAACGTCACGATGATCGGCTCGGGTGCGTTTCAGAATTGCACCTCGCTTACCCGCGTAGAGATCGCGGAGGGCGTCAAGGAGCTCGGCTCCTACGCCTTTTATAATTGCACGGCGCTGACGGAGGTCAAGCTTCCCTCCGATGTGACGGTGATCTCTCCCTATGCCTTCTACGGCTGTACCGCGCTGGAGAGCATCTCGCTTGCGCACGTCCGCGAGATCGGTGACAACGCCTTTGGCGCTTGCCTTGCGCTGGAGCGAGTAGAGTTTTCCGAGGAGCTCCGTGAGATCGGCACGTGGGCGTTTGCCGAGTGTACGAGCCTTGCCGATACGAACCTCTCCGAGGTCACGGCGCTGAAGCGTATCGGTGACTACGCCTTCTTCTCCTGCACGATGCTCCGTGAGATCGTGATCCCGAGCGGTACCGAGTCTATCGGTATCCTTGCCTTCTATGAGTGTACCCGTCTTGACCGTGTCGAGATCGCCGATACCGTCAGCACGATTGATTTTGCCGCCTTCCATTATACGCCTTGGTATCAGGAAAATGCCGAGGACTATCTGATCGTCGGCGACGGCGTCCTGATCAAGTGTACGGTCCATCCGAATTTTATTGACCTCGACGGCAAGAATATCAAGTCCATTGGCGGCGCCGCCTTCTGGAATGCAGAGAACGAGGGCGAGTCGATCGCCTACGGCTATAAGTATGCCGCCGATCTTGAGACCCTCAAGCTCCCCGATACGCTCGTCACGATCGGCACCTCCGCGTTTGCGGGATGCAACGCCTTAAAGACCGTGGTTCTGCCTGCGGGTGTGACCTCGGTTGGCGACAGCGCCTTCAACGTCTATATCGAGGGCATGGAGTCCGAGGCTGATATTGATATCTCTGCCTGCAAAAATCTCACGTCCATCGGCGACTATGCGTTCCACGGCTGTGGCGGTATCGAGACCGTTACGCTCCCGACGTCGGTCAAGCACGTCGGTGAATACGCATTTGCCGCAACGGGGGCGTACGCCTCCTTTATGGAGCGCGCGTCCAAGGCGGAAAAAGAGCAGGATCGCTTCTGGATCACGGGTGACGGCATTCTGCTTGCCGCGTTCGTTCCCGAGGGCGTGACGGAGGTTACGGTTCCCGACGGTGTAAAGATGCTCGCCGGCTCCGTCTTCTGCGGATGGGATATCCCGTATATTCCCGAGGACACCACGGGGCTCAGCCTCTCGGGTCTCTCCAAATACAATCTCAGCTATCACGTCACCTCGGTCGTGCTCCCCGATACACTGGAGGTCATCGGCAACAGCGCCTTCTACCGTATGCTCAGCCTCAAATCCATTGAGCTTCCCGAGTCGCTCCGCCTGATCGGTATGCACGCCTTCTCCTATTGTGACGCGCTCTCGTCGATCACGGGCGGCGGCAACGTAGAGGAGATCCAAAACTATGCGTTCCGCTACTGCAAGAGTATGCCCGGCTTCCGCTTCTCCGTCAATACCAAGAAAATCGGCATCAATCTCTTTGCGGGATGCTCCTCGCTCCAGCACGTATATCTGCCCGAGGGGCTTTCTCACCCCGGAACAGAGCTCTTTAACTCCGAGTGTACCGCTCTGCAGACGGTTTCGCTGGATCCCTCCGCAAGAGCGCGGATCTATACGGTCCTCGGCGGCCTCCAGCAGCAGATCGAGGTCTTCTACTACGGCGAATAAGCGGTGGCTGTGGGAACGTGCTCGCTTATTGAAGCTTTCCGCATAAAATAAACGGATCAAAAAGAAAAACTGCGTGATGCCTTATGGGCATCACGCAGTTTTTGTCATTTGTCAAATCGGATCAATCCAGCGCCTCGAAGGTGTAGTATTCGCGGTTGGCGTAGATCTCGGCGTAGGAGTCCTCATAGCCGCGGATCTTCACGTATCTCTGCTGGAAGTAGGTGGAGTCGCCCGAGGAGACGAGCTTGGCAAACGCCTCGACGCCGATATACTCGACGCTCCTGGGAATGGTAAAGGAGGTGGGCTCGCTCTTGAGGTTGGTAAAGGAGTGGTCGGGGATGCGCTTGACCGTGTCGGGGATCACGATATCCGTTGCGGTTCCGTTGTAGGCGAGGAGCACGCCGTCACCGACGACGATGAAGGTATCCTTCTGACCCTTGAGCCACTGCGTGCCTGCGAAGGCGCTGTCGCCTACGTAGATGACGCTCGTCGGGACGGTGATCTTCGTGAGCTTGGTGCAGCCGAGGTATGCGGATTCGCCGATGACGTTCAGCGAGCTCGGCAGCTCTGCGCGGGCGAGCTTGACACAGCCCGAGAAGGCGCCGGCGTCGATCTGCTTTAAGGTGGAGGGGTAGGTGACGGATTCGAGATATGCACAGCCAGAGAAGGCGGAGGTACCGATCGCGGTGATGCCCTCGGGGATCACGATGGCAGTCAGACCGTCACAGCCGTAGTAGGTACCCGTGCCGATCGCGGTGTCCTCTGTACCGATGATGAAGCGGGTCAGCTTACGGCAACCCGTGAAGGCACCCGACATGACGTGCTTGACAGGACCTGCGAGCGGGATATCGGTGAGCTGAACGCACTCGGAGAAGGCGCCCATGCCGATCACCTCAACGGTAGCGGGCAGGGAGAGGGTGGTGAGCTTTTTGCATCCGTCAAAGAGAGACGCGGGGATCTCGGTGATCTCTGCCTCGATCACGGCCTTGGTTAGCCCTGCACCGTAGAAGGCGCCCTTGCCAAGCACGGAGACGGAGGCGGGCACCGTGATCTCGGTAAGCGACGTACAGCCTGCAAAGGCGTAGTCACCGATCACGGTCGTTGTGGTGGGAATATTGAAGGCGGCGAGGTGGTCGCAGCCGAGGAATGCGTAATTTCCGATGGCGGTGAGGCTGTCGGAGTAGACGACGTCGGAGAGCAGAGCCGCACCCTCAAAGAGGTAAGCGGGGATCTCTGTGACGCCGCTGATGTCGGCGCGCGTGAGCTTGTTGCAGTACTGGAGCGCGAAGTCACCGATTTCCGAGACACCCGAGAGGTCGATTGCCGTCAGCGACTGGCAGTTTCGGAAGGCATAGGAGCGCACTGTGCGCACCGCCTGCGGGATCTTGATCTCGGGGAGCGCGGTGCAGTAGTTGAAGGCAAACTGCCCGATCACGGTCACACCGTCGGGGATCGAGACGCTCGTGAGCTTCGCGCAGGAGTCGAAGATACCGTCGGGGAGCTCGGTGAGGTCACGGGGCAGAGATGCGCGCGTCAGCGAGCTGCAGGAGCGGAAGAGATAGGTGCCGAGTGCCGTGCCGTCGGGGATGTCGATCTCCTTCAGCGCGACGCACTCAAGAAAGGCGAAGCTGTCGATGGACTTGAGCGTGGAGGGGAGCACGATGCTCTCCATGGCGTAGGCACTGTAGAAGGCACTGCCGCCGATCTCGGTCAGACCCTCGGGCAGAACGAGACGCTTGATGCCCGCGCCCGCGAAGGCGCCGCCTGCGATCGTGCGTACGGAGGAGGGAACGGTAAATTCCTCGCCCATGTATGCGGCGGCAGGGAAGAGCACCAGCGTGTCCCCTGCCTTATTGTAGAGGATGCCGTCCTTTGAGGAGTAGGCCGTATTCTGCTCGGATACGCTGAAGGCGTCGATCTTGAGAGAGCCGTAGAAGGCGCCCGTGCCGATCTTCGTCAGATTGACGGGCAGATCGACGGAGAACTGCGTTTCGGATGCCGAGCCGCAGAAGGAGAAGGCGTACGCGCCGATCTCGGTCAGCCCCTTGGCGCCCGAGAAGTCGATCGATGCGTTTTTGCAATTCATGAATGCCTCGTCGCCGATCGTGCTGAGGGAGGCGGGGATAGCGAAGCTCTTGAGCGCGGTACAGCCCGAGAAGGCGCTCTCCTCGATGCGCGCAAGCGTCGGCGTGCCGCGGAAGGTGACGCTCTCAAGCGCGGTGCAGTCCGCAAAGGCGGCCTTGCCGATCGCTCTGACCTTGTCGGAGATCTCAAGCTCCTTGATGCTCGTGTTGCCGATGAAGGCACCCTCGGCGATCGCGACGACCTGCTTGCCGTCGATGACGTTGACGATGACCTTGGTCTCGTTGCCGCGGTAGGTGATCAGCGTGGCCTTGTTATCGTCATTGAGTGTATAGCTGAAGAGTGAGTTTTTGCTGTGGTAAATTTGTCCGTCGGTTTCGATCGTCGGGACGTCTGAGGGGACGTCGCCGCATCCTGCGGAGAGGGTCAGCGTGACCGCCGTGATCGCCGCCGCCGCGAGAAGACCGAGGAAACGATATGCTTTTTTCATAAGATTCCTTTCTTGATGGGGTTTGATTTTCATATAGAACAGTATACCATAGGATGCGCGATTTTGCAAGATGTTGGAACGTGTTCTTGGTGTATAATTTGTAACTATTTTTTGACCGATCGCGGGGTGGAGGCGCAGACGGGCACGGAGGGTGAAACATTCGGAAAAATTTTCTTGAAAATCGTGCATACTCATGATAAAATATTGTAATTTCAAAAAAAGTGTGATATAATAATTCTATTATGGGATCATATCCTTTTGATATACCCGTGAGAAAATATTCGTCCCGCCATACGCAGACGATCTGACCTGTAGGAGGTAATTATGACGTTGCTGGAAGCCGTTATTTGCGGTATTATTCAGGGCTTGGCAGAGTTCTTGCCCATTTCGAGCTCGGGCCACCTTGCCATCGCACATTCGCTTTTCAACATGGGAACACCCGAAGGAAACTTGGCGTTTGACCTTCTTTTGCATCTGGGAACACTCATCGTTGTATTCATTTTTTACTACAAAGATATTTTCCCCCTCGTTCCCGCCTTTTTCACCATGATGAAAAAGGTATTCTGCGGTAAATTCCGTCTGTCGGAATGGACCAAAAACGAGAGATTCGTCCTTTTGCTGATCATCGCGACCCTGCCCCTTGCGTTTGCGCTGATCTTCAAGGATCGGGTCGAGCTTCTGTCTGCGTACCCCAAGGTCGTGGGCGCGATCCTCATCCTTAACGGCTTCGTGCTGATCTTCGCGGACTATATGGCAAAGCGAGTCAAGACGCGCGAGCTTTCTCCGCTGGGTGCCTTCGGTGTCGGCTTCTTCCAGTTGGCGGCGACCTTGCCCGGTCTCTCCCGTTCGGGCTCGACGATCTCGGGCGGTCTGCTCTTCGGTCTGGAGCGTGAGGATGCGGTGAAGTTCTCCTTCATCATGTCTGTTCCCGCGATCCTCGGTGCCAATATTCTGAATATCCCCGATGCGATCTCCTCACCCGTCGCAAGCGGAGACATCGGGCTCTATCTCATCGGTATGGCGACGGCGATGATCTCGGGCTTCTGCGCCATGAAGCTCTTGCTCTACATATCCAAAAAGTCCAAATTCGGATATTTCGCGTACTATTGCATGGCGGCGGGTCTTTTGACGGTGATCTTTGCCTGATCCCGTACGGACCGTAATTTTTGAAGAGAGGAAAAGAAATTGTCGGAAGAAAAAAAGCAATCTGCGGGCAGATCCCGCGCAAAAAATGAAAATCCAAAAAACGAAGAACCGAAGACGGCGGGTGCCTCGACGGCGCGCGATGACAAGCAGACGCCCCCCCGTTCCGGCACCGCGAAAAAGCGGACGGCGCAGTCGCGCGAGACCCCCGGCACGGAGCCGAAGATCGAGGCGCCGAAGGCAGAGCCCGAGGTAAAAAAGGAGCCCGATCCCTCGTCCCCCGCAAACCAGATGCTGATCCTGCTCCTTGCCGCGCTGGCGATATTTATCGGCATTTGCTTCGCCTTCCGTGACGACGTGGGCGTGATCGGCTACGCGATCAGCTACGTTTTCTACGGTCTGTTCGGCGTCGGCGCGTTGCTCGTTCCGTTCTTGCTGGTTCAACTCGCACTTTTCAGAAAAAGAGACGTGGCGACGGGTGCCGTGCGATACAAGTATATCGCGGCGTTCTTTGCGCTCCTCTTTTTCTCCGTGATGGCACACACGATTCATTGTCTGCTTGCCGATATCCCCAAGCTGACGATCACGAGCGCATTCTCCTGGGATAGTCTGAAGGAGCTCTTTCAGAAGGGCCTTGCCTACCGTGGCGGCGGCTTCCTCGGCGGTATTCTGGCGAGTGCGCTGATCTGTGCGACGGGCTATCCCGGCACGATCATGTTCGGCACGATCTTCCTCGTGATCTTCGTTATGACTCTGTTCGGTCTTACGCCGAGTGAGTGCCTGCAACGCTACCGCTTCTACCGCAGCCGCAGTCAGAGCGCGAGAGAGAAGCTGAGAGCAGAGCAGGAGCTTCGCCGTGAGGAGCAGACGAAGAGAGCCGAGGAAAAGATGCGGCGTGATCGGGAGCAGGCGCAAAAGGCCGCAGAATCCCGACCGCAATCTCAGCCGAAGACGAAAACCAAAACCGCGCGTACGTCCTCCGCGAGAAAAAACCGCGAGGACGGCATCGACCGCGATATCTTTGAGGATCATACGGCGTTCGGTACGAGTGACGAGCCCGTCCGCGACGAGCGCGTGATCGAGACGGAGCAGACGCCCCCTCCCCGCACACCCGATGATGACGACATGGACGTACTCTCCCGCCGTGCGGGCGCCGATGCGCGTGCGCGCGAGATCCCCCGCAGAGAGACCGAGCCCGTCCGTGACGAGAGCCTCGTGGGCACGACGTACGTTCCCATGGATGAGTCGGCAGATACCGATATCGACGAGGAAATGCCGAGCTTCACCTCCGTGAAAAAGAAAAAGAAAGCTACGCTCCCCAAGACGGAGCCGGGGCCCGCGCTCCCCGCACAGACAAAGGAGCCCGCAGCACCCCTTACGGTTACGCCCGCGGCAGAGCACGCCCCCGTGACCGCGCCCGACGAGACGGCGCAAGCGCCCGTCGCACAGGCGGCGCCTGTCACAGAGACGCCCTGTGCGTCCGACGAGACCGCACAGACGGCGCCCGAGACGGTACGCGAGCAGACGCCCGCGCCCGAGCGCAAGCCGATTCCCGAGCGTAAACCCGCACCTGCCCGTGCGATCCCCCTTGCCGTGACGCCTGTCGCAGAAGCGTCTGTGTCCGAGCGTGTGGAGGCACCCGAGCAGAAATCGGACGAGATCTCGATCCGTCCGCCCGAAATGAGCGTCCCCGCGCCGAGCACGGAGGACGACGGCGAGGAGGAGCTGATCCCCCGTCGCCGCGAATATGAATTTCCCCCGATCGATCTTCTGCAGGAGCCGCCGACGGACGGACGCAACGAGGACGTATCGGCAGAGCTCCGCGAAAATGCGGATAAGATCATCGCCACGCTGAAAAGCTTTAACGTCAGCGTCAATATCTCCAACGTCTCCCGCGGACCGACCATCACGCGCTACGAGGTTGAGCCCTCCGCAGGTACGCGCGTGCGCTCGATCCTCAATCTCCTTGACGATATTGCGCTCTCTCTTGCCACGAGCGGCGTCAGAAGCGACGGTATCATCACGGGTAAGAGCGCGATCGGCATCGAGGTGCCGAATAAGGTCACCAATACCGTTTTCGTCCGCGCACTGATCGAGGACACCCGCTTCTCCTCCGCCAAGAGCAAGCTGACCTGCTCGCTCGGCATGGACGTCTCGGGTGCGCCCGTCTACCTTGATATCGGTAAGATGCCCCACCTTTTGATCGCGGGTGCTACGGGTCAGGGTAAATCCGTCTGCATCAACAGCCTCTTGATCAGCCTGCTCTACAAGGCACGCCCCGACGAGGTCAAGCTGATCCTGATCGACCCGAAAAAGGTCGAGCTGAACGTATATAACGGTCTGCCCCACCTGCTCGTCCCCGTCGTATTCGACCCGAAGAAGGCGGCAGGCTCTCTGCACTGGGCGGTGCAGGAGATGGAGCGCCGCTTCGAGCTGATCGAGGCACAGCACGTCCGCAATCTCGCGCAGTACAACGCGGCGGTGGCGGATGACCCCAATAAAGAGAAGCTCCCGCAGATCGTCATTATCATCGACGAGCTTGCGGACCTCATGATGAGCGCCCCCGACGACGTCGAGACCTCGATCTGCCGTCTGGCGCAGAAGGCGCGTGCCGCAGGTATGCACCTGATCATCGGTACACAGCGTCCCTCGACGGACGTTATCACGGGTCTGATCAAGGCCAATATCCCCTCGCGCATTGCGTTCACCGTCTCGAACCAGATCGACTCCCGTATCATCATTGATACGCAGGGCGCCGAGAAGCTGATCGGTCGCGGTGATATGCTCTTCTCTCCCGTCGGCTCGTCAAAGCCCGTGCGCGTGCAGGGTGCCTTCGTCTCCGAGACGGAGATCGAAAATATCATTGAGTTTATCAAGGACCAGAGCCGTGAGTGCACCTACTCCGACGACGTGATCAAGGAGATCGAGAAGGCGGCAGCCTCCTGCGGTCAGAAGAAGAAGGGCGGCTCTCAGGCCGCGCCCCTCGATCACGGCGATATCACCGAGGAGGACGATCCGATGCTCGACGCGGCGATCGAGCTCGCCGTGGACGAGGGCAAGATCTCTACCTCCCTGATCCAGCGCCGCCTCCAGCTCGGCTACGGCAGAGCGGCAAAGCTGATCGACGTGATGGAGCGTCGCGGCATTGTCAGCCCCCCCGACGGGCAGAGACCGCGTAAGCTCTTGATCTCCCGTGAGCAATATCTCGAAATGAGAATGAATCATATTGACGGCGATGCCGCCGCAGGCGGTACGGAAGATGATGCGCCGTTTGACGTATAAACAGAAAGGACACCGTTTTTTATGGGAAAACTGATTGTGATAGAGGGCCTCGACGGCTCCGGAAAATCCACGCAGACGCCAATGCTTGCCAATGAACTCATTGCCCAGGGAAAGGACGTACGCGTTATCTCTTTCCCCAATTATCAGAATGACTCCTCCATGCTCGTCAGAATGTACCTCTCGGGTGCGTTCGGCACGAAGCCCGACGACGTAAACGCCTACGCGGCATCCAGCTTCTACGCGATGGACCGCTATGCCTCCTACGTTCAGAGCTGGAAGGAATTTTATGAGAAGCCCGACAGCGTGGTCATCGCGACCCGCTACGTTTCCTCCAATGAGATCCATCAGCTCTCCAAGCTGAAGCGTGACGATTGGAATGACTTTATTTCCTGGATCGAGGACTACGAGTACGATAAGCTCGGTATCCCGAGACCCGACCTCGTTCTGTATCTGGATATGAGATTTGATATCGCGCTCTCCCTCGTGACGGGAAGAAGCGAGCAGACGGGTCAGCAGAAGGATATCCATGAGCTGGACGAGGCGTATATGGAGCGCTGTCATAAGGCGGCGGCGTTTGCCTCGGACAAGCTCGGCTGGCAGAATATCGTCTGCTACGAGGGCAAGGCACCCCTGCCGCAAGACGAGATCGCGGGCAAGATCTTAGAGAAGGTCACGATGCTGCTTGACATCGACGCCTGAAAGGAGAATACAGGATGAAAAAGGTTGTATTGTTTTTTGCGGACGGCACGGAGGAGGTCGAGGCGCTGACGGTGGTGGACGTACTCCGCCGCGCGGGCGCCGAGCTCACCGTCGTCGGCGTGGGTACACGAGAGGTTGTCGGCTCTCACGGCATCCGTATCACGGCGGATATCGCGGAGACCGAGCTTACCGCTTATGATTTTGATATGGTGATCGTCCCGGGCGGCTTGCCCGGCACGACCCATCTTGACGAGAGCGCGGTCGTTGATACCGTGCTCCGCGAGGTCCATGCGCGCGGCGGCATCCTTGCCGCGATCTGTGCGGCACCCCTCGTCCTCGGCAAGAGAGGCTACCTGCAGGGCAAGGAGGCGATCTGCTACCCCGGCTTTGAGTCCCATCTGATCGGCGCGACCCTCTCCGAGCGTCGCGTATGCCGTGACGGCAACGTGATCACGGCGGCGGGCATGGGCGTGGCGCTTGACTTTGCGCTGACGCTGACCGAGGCGCTTTACGGTACAGAGAAGGCAGAGTCGCTCCGCCGCTCCGTGCTGGCGGACTGACCGAAGAAAGGAGCCGCTCGGTATGTACGAGACCAGAAAATATAAAATGGAGATCCGAAAAAAGTATCTTGAGAAACGGGCGGCGCTTCCCGTCGAGGTGCGCGCCGCACGCGACGCAAGGATCTGCCGCAATATCCTCTCCAGCGCGGTATACCGTTATGCAGACATTCTGCTGATGTTCTACCCCATGCGCGGTGAGGCGGATGTGATGCCCTTAATGGAGAGTGCGCTCGCGGCAGGCAAGCGCGTCGCTTTCCCGAGATGCAACGCGCAGGATCACTCCATGATCTTTTATTACGTTACCTCCAAGGAGGATTTTGAGCAGGGTGCCTACGGCATCATGGAGCCCAAGACCACGCTCCCGCCCTTTGAGCACGCCAGCGTGGAGATGCAGAACGTGCTGTGTCTGGTGCCCGCCATCGTGTACGATCGGCGCGGCTATCGCGTGGGCTACGGCGGCGGCTACTACGACCGCTTCTTTGGCAAGGTGAAGCCTGCTTCTATCGGTGTGGTCTACGAGGAGTTCATCCTTAAGACCGTTCCTCACGGCAGATACGACATTACCGTGGATGTCGTCGTCAGCGAGAGAGGGATCTATGCCGGTAAATAACAGAAAAAATCCGTTTGTTTTAGCACCGGCACTGACCCTTGTCGTGCTGGTGCTGTTGCTTTTTTTCAGACTGTTTGACGCACAGAGCGCGATCGCGCAGATTTTTATGCGCGGAGTGCTTGCCTCACTTGCGTTTTTTATCCCGCTTGCCGTCTACCTTGCGCTTCGCGGGCACGCCCTGCCGCAGATCTTGCCGCTTTTCGGAATGCGCGCGCAGGCGTGGCGCCTCTCTTTGGCGGCGCTCGTTTCGCTGATCCTGTGGGATTCGCTTTTTCGCTACGGTATCCTCCGCGCGGCGCTCCCTGCGGGGCACCTCTCGCTTTACGGGCTCTCGGTGCCGTACCCCGAGACGCTTGCCGAGGCGGTGCTTGCCGTTTTCTTCGTAGCGCTTTTGCCCGCGATTTTAGAGGAGTCGGTGTTCCGCGGTGCGCTCTTCTACGAGTATCGCTTTCTCGATCCGATCTGGACGGTCGTCATCAGCGCACTTCTGTCCGCTTGTCTCGGTACGTCGTTTCCCGCGTTTTTTGCCCTGTTTTACCGTGCGCTTTGCTTTGCGCTCGTGCGCTATCTGACGGGTAGTCTTGCCGGTGCGATCGCCGTCCATGCGGGATACGCCGTCTTTTCGCTTTTTCTTGAGAAATATTTTGCCCTGTCGGCGATTGCCGAGGAGAGCTTGCCGCTTTACCGTCTTGTTCTGACGGTGGCGCTCGGTGTATCGGCCTTTTTCTTTTTCCATCATGCGGAGGGCTGTTTGCGTGCGCGACGCGATGAGCCCGCACCCGCGACGCTGTCGGGGGCAAGGCGTCAGCTGGCAAGATTCGATTGCCTGACCGCACCCCCGCTGGCGCTTTTTGCCGTCGTCTTTCTGATCGCGGCGATCGTACGGCTCCTTCTATGAATAAATCCCCCCGTTTCGGTAACACTACGAAAAAACGATGATACCGAAAAAGGGGGAAATGAAGATGAAAAAGACCGCGCATCCGCTCCGACGCACCGTGTTTGTTTCGTTTGTGATCTCGGTCGTATTGTGCGCCGCCGTGATCCTTGCCGCAGACGATGCCTTTGCGCTGACGGGCGGGGATGAGAGCGAGACGGTGGTGATCCCCGAGGGGGCGGCGACCGAGGAGGTCGCACGCGTGCTCGGTCAGGCGGGGCTGATCCGCTTCCCGTATTTATACCGTCTCTACGCCGCTTTGCGCTCATGGGAGCGACCGTATCTGAATGGAGAATTCACGCTCCGACGCGATATGAGCTACGACGAGCTTCGCGCGGCGCTTTCACCGGGGCGCGGTGCGCGCTCGCAGACGAGGATCACGATCCCCGAGGGACTGACGACGGACGAGATCATTGATATTTTCCTCTCAAACGGCATCGGCACGAGAGAGGGCTTCGTCCGCGCGATCGAGACGGGCGGAGATTTCGGCTACGATTTTCTGCGGGAGCTGACACCCGTGCAGGGCAGGACCTACCGCTTGGACGGCTATCTTTTCCCCGACACCTACTTTTTCTATACGGACTCCTCGGAGGAGGAGGTCCTCGCCAAGCTCCTTGCCAATTTTGACCGCAAAATGGATGAGAGCCTGCGCGCATATGCAAGGGAGCGCGGCTTCTCCGTGGACGAGATCGTGCGTCTTGCCTCGATCGTGGAGCGCGAGGCGTATTACCGCTCGGATATGCCGCAGATCGCGTCGGTCTTCTGTAACCGACTCCAAAACCGCGCCTATCCGTATCTCCAGAGCGACGCGACCGTGCAGTATGCCAAGGAGACGCTGGGGCTTGCGGGGGCGCCCACCGCCGAGGACCTCGACGAATTGGAGACACCGTATAACACCTATCTTACGCGCGGTCTGCCGCCGGGGGCGATCTGCTCACCCGGTAAGGATGCGCTGATGGCGGTACTGTATCCCGCCGACACCGACTATTACTATTTCGTTTCCGCAGAGGATAAGACGACGATCTTCTCCAAGACCTATGCGGAGCATCTACGTGCGATCGCCAAGCTGAGGGGGTCGCCGTAAGAAAGGATATGATATCATGGCAGAGCTCTTATCGCCTGCGGGCAATTTTGAGAAAATGAAAACGGCGTTCCTCTACGGGGCGGACGCCGTCTATCTTGCGGGCACGAACTTCGGTATGCGTGCCGCCGCAGACAATTTTACGCTGGAGGAGCTGAACGAGGCGATCGGCTACGCCCACGCAAGGGGCAAGAAGATCTATATCACGCTCAATACCATGCCCCGTGAACACGAATATCCGAGGCTGAAGGAGTTCCTAAAGGCGCTTGCTGCGCTTGAAAACGGTGCACCCGACGCGGCGATCGTCGCGGATATCGGCGTCATGACGCTCGTAAAGGAGCTCTTACCGAAAACGGAGCTTCATATCTCCACCCAGTCGGGTGTGGTCAGCTCCGCCGACGCCATCGCGTGGCATCGCTTCGGCGCAACGCGCGTGGTGCTCGCGCGCGAGCTCTCGATGGCGGAGATCCGCGAGATCCGTAAGAATATCCCCGCCGAGATGGAGATCGAGGCGTTCGTTCACGGCTCGATGTGCGTCTCCTTCTCGGGCAGATGCTTGCTCTCCAACGCGCTCGTCGGCAGAGACGCCAATCGCGGCGCGTGCGCACAGCCCTGCCGTTGGAACTATACCATCCGCGAGGAGAAGCGCCCCGATATGCCCCTGCCCATCGAGGAGCACCCCGAGGGCACTTACATCATGAGCTCCAAGGATATGTGCATGATCGAGCACGTGCCCGAGCTGATCGAGAGCGGCATCGCCTCCTTCAAGATCGAGGGCAGAATGAAGAGCGCCTACTACGCGGCCGTTGTCACGAACGCGTACCGTGCGGCGATCGACGGCTATATGGCAAAGGGCAAGGATCACGTGCTCGACGAGAGATGGCTTCGCGAGCTGGATTCCGTCAGCCACAGAGAATATTGCACGGGCTACTATTTCGACGATCCGATGCAGAATGCACAGACCTGCACCCAGCCCGGCTATCTGAGAGAGAAATCGTATCTCGCCGTATGCACGGGCTACGACGCCGAGACGAAAACGGCGACCTTTATCCAGAGAAACAAGGCAAAGGTCGGCGACGCGGTGGAGATCATCACCCCCGGTGCGTTCGGACGCGGCTTCGTGATCGAGTCGATGAAAAACGAGGCGGGCGAGGACGTCCCCGCGGCACCGCACCCCTTCATGATATTCTCCGTCCCCGTTCCCTTTGAGACCCATGCGGGCGATATCATGCGCGGCGCGAACTGAGCGAAAAGGGGCTACAATGCGGATTTCGGGTGAAAAAACACGATAAAAGCCACATAAATTACAAGAAAAATATTGCAAAACCATGTATTTGGTGGTATACTGAAAATGTAAAATATTATAGAAGGATGGTTGATAACCGATGAACTATAACAAGAAAACAATCGAAGACATCGATCTCGCCGGTAAGAAGGTCCTCGTAAGATGCGACTTCAACGTTCCGCTCAAGGACGGCGTGATCACCAGCGATAAGAGAATCGTAGAGGCGCTCCCCACCATTAAGTACCTGCTCGGCAAGGGCTGCGAGTTTATCCTCTGCTCCCACATGGGCAAGCCCCACAACGTCCTCACCGAGGGCTTTGGTCTGACCAAGAAGGAGAAGAAGAAGGTTGAGGCTCTCCCTGTCGAAGAGCAGGCAGCCGCTAAGGCAGAGCTCCTCGCAAAGGCAGGCAAGGACAGAACCAAGCTCAGCCTCAAGCCTGTTGCTGACCGTCTCAACGAGTACCTCGACGGCAAGGTTGCATTCGCTACCGATATCGTCGGCGAGGATGCAAAGGCTAAGATCGCCGCTATGAACGCAGGCGAAGCAGTTCTTCTCGAAAACGTTCGTTTCGACGCAAGAGAAGAAAAGAACAACCCCGAATTCGCGAAGGAGCTCGCAGCTCTCGCAGAGGTTTACGTAAACGACGCGTTCGGTACCGCTCACAGAGCACACGCTACCACCGCAGGCGTTGCTGACTACCTCCCTGCAGTTTGCGGCTACCTCATCCAGAAGGAAATCGGCGTTATGGGCAAGGCTCTTGAGAACCCTGCAAGACCCTTCGTTGCCATCCTCGGCGGTGCTAAGGTCTCCGACAAGCTCAACGTCATCAACAACCTCCTCACCAAGGTTGACACCCTCATCATCGGCGGCGGTATGGCTTACACCTTCCTCGCTGCTAAGGGCTACTCCATCGGTACCTCTCTCTTCGATGCAGAGAAGGTTGACTACTGCAAGGAGATGATGGCTAAGGCTGAGGCTGCAGGCGTTAAGCTCCTCCTCCCCATCGACACCGTTATCGCGGCTGACTTCCCGAACCCCATCGACGCTCCCATCGACGTGACCGTCGTTCCCTCCTCTGAGATCCCCGCTGACAAGATGGGTCTCGACATCGGCGACGAGACCAAGGCTCTCTTCGCTGACGCAGTCAAGAGCGCAAAGACCGTTGTATGGAACGGACCTATGGGCGTATTTGAGAACCCCACCCTCGCAAAGGGTACCATCGCCGTAGCACAGGCTCTCGCTGATTCCGAGGCGATCACCATCGTCGGCGGCGGCGACTCCGCAGCAGCTTGCGAGCAGCTCGGCTTTGCAGATCGCATCACCCACATCTCCACCGGTGGCGGTGCATCTCTCGAATTCCTCGAAGGCAAGGAACTCCCCGGAATTGCATGCCTGCTCGACAAATAATCAAAAGCCCCATTCACTACGAACACAATTCATAGAAACAGAGAGAGGTATATTGACATGAACAAGGCAAAAAGAGCTGCTGTTATCGCAGGTAACTGGAAAATGAACATGACCCCGTCCAAGACGACGGCTTTCATGAACGAACTTGCTCCCAAGGTTGCAGGTCTCGACGGTTGCAAGATCGTCCTCTGCGTTCCTTTCGTTGACATCGCTGCTGCCGTAGAAGCTACCAAGGGTACCAACATCGAGATCGGTGCTGAGAATATCCACATGGAAGCAAAGGGCGCTTACACCGGTGAGATCTCCGGTGAGATGCTCGTTGAGTGCGGCGTCAAGTACGTCATCGTTGGCCACAGCGAGCGCCGTCAGTACTTCGCAGAGACCGACGAAACCGTAAACGGCAGAGTCAAGGCAGGTCTCGCAAACGGCCTCAACGTGATCCTCTGCGTTGGTGAGACCCTCACCGAGCGCGAGCAGGGCGTTACCTACGAAACCGTAGCAAGACAGACCAAGATCGCTCTCCTCGGCGTTTCCGCTGAAGAGCTCAAGAACGTTATCATCGCATACGAACCCGTTTGGGCTATCGGTACGGGCAGAACCGCTACTGCTGAGCAGGCAGAAGAGGTTTGCGCTCAGATCCGTGGCGTGGTTGCTTCCCTCTACGGCGCTGACGCTGCTGAGGCTATCACCATCCAGTACGGCGGTTCTATGAACGCAAAGAATGCTGCAGAGCTTCTCTCCATGGAGAATATCGACGGCGGTCTGATCGGCGGCGCTTCTCTCAAGAGCGACGACTTCACCGTTATCGTAAAGGCTGCTCAGTAATATCTGATACAGTAATGGGATGCAAGGCATACTTCGGTGTGCCTTGCATTTTTTCTGTACCATAGGAAATTGCTCAGAATGGACCTCGCCGTATTGTAGTGCTTGTCTGCACGGAAAGCTACGATAGGCGAGCTGGGGGATGCGGGCACAGCCCGCTTTTTTGTTCCATAGGAAATTGCGCAACGTATTGCAAACGGAGCAGAGGTATGATATAATGAGAGCGAGCAAAAAATAGCGTGACAAAAAGAGGTGCGGAT
>JAFTIJ010000041.1 GCA_017456965.1 Clostridia bacterium | reverse complement strand
ATCCCATAATCTCAGCTTGCACCTTTATTACACGCACTCTCCCTCACCCGACTTTCGTCGGGAGCTCCCTCCGCAGGGAGCCGAACGAGCGTTTCCGCTCAACCAAACCGCCCGCAAATTCCAAATTGTCGTTACGATTCACAATCCAACCTCGCCGTTTTGCCGCACTTCGTTTCGATGTAACAAGGCGATAGGCGAGCACACGGGTGTGGGTACTGCCCGCAAAAAACGGCATCGGACGAAAGCATCCGATGCCGTTTGATTTTGCTGTTACAGGAGAACGATGCCGTTTTCTGCGCAGATCCGTCTGGTCTCCTCGTCCCAGATCGAAACCTGAACCTCGCCGATATGCGCCTTGCCGAGCAGGAGCATCGAGAGACGGGACTGACCGATGCCGCCGCCCATCGTCAAAGGCAGATTGCCCGAGAGCAATGCCTTGTGGAAGGGATAGCGTCTGCGCTCGTCCGCGTTGGCAAGACGGAGCTGCTCGTCCAGAGCTTTCTCATCGACACGGATACCCATGGACGAGATCTCAAAGGCACAGCCGAGAACGTCGTTCCAGAACATGATATCGCCGTTGAGCGTCCAGTCGTCGTAGTCGGGAGCGCGGCTGTCGTGGGGCTTGCCCGAGCGGAGCTTGCCGCCGATCTGCATGATAAACGCAGTCTTGTGCTCACGCAGATACTCGGTCTCACGTTCCTTTGCCGTGAGATCGGGATACATATCCTCCAGCTCCTGCGTGGTCACAAAGCTGACCTCGCGCTTGAGCTCCACGCGGATCTGCGGATAGCGTACCTTCAGCATATCGAGGGTGTCACAGATCGCACCGACCTCGCCCTTGACCGTATTTTTCAGATATTCCAGCGTTCTGGTCTCGCGCGTGATGATCTTCTCCCAGTCCCACTGGTCGGTGTAGATGGAGTGGAGATTGTCCATCTCCTCGTCGCGGCGGATCGCGTTCATATCCGTGTAGAGACCCTCTCCTGCAGAGAATTCATAGGTGTAGAGCGCCATACGCTTCCATTTTGCGAGGGAATGGACGACAACGGCGTCTCTTCCCGTTTCCTTGATGTCAAAGCGTACCGCACGCTCGACACCGCTCAGGTCATCGTTCAGACCCGTCTCGGGGTCAACGAAAAGCGGCGCGGATACGCGCTTGAGGTTCAGAACGAAGCAAAGCTTCTCCTCAAAGACGCGCTTGAGCATACCGATCGCCGTCTGTGTGTCATAAAGTCCCAGCGTGGGGCGGTAGCCCTCGGGGACGATTACCTTACTCATATATCATAGCCTCCATAAAAAGCGTCATTATTGCATTGGACTGATATCAAAGTATAGCATCTCGCACCCCGTTTGTCAAGAAGCCCCGCCCGATTTTCAAAAGAATTTCAAAGCAGCGGCTTTTTATACGGCAAGAGACTTGCCCTCCCACTCGACAGCGCGGGTGATGCCCATCACGTCGGCAATGGTGGGTGCGAGATCCAGGATGCTGACACCGTCGAGCTCCCGACCCTCTTCAAAGCGGTCGCCGAGGAAGCACATCGGGATCGTCATATCCTCGACACGCTCTGTGCCGTGACAGCGATCGTGACCGCCGTGGTCAGCGGTGACGATGACCGTATACTCCTCGCCAAAGGCCTCGTATACGCGCTTGACGTTATCAATGGCGGTATAAATACAGTCGAGATATTCCTTTGACATCCAGCCGTGATCGTGTCCGCCCTTCTCATCCGTCTCCACCATATAGAGGAAAACGAAATCGGGGTTGCTCTTTTCGATGCGCTCCATTGCAAGGTCGGTCAGCGCGTCGTCACTCTTCTCCTCCATATAGGCGTTGATATACGCAGAGAATTTCAGCGATTCGGGGCGGGATACGTCGCGCAGGGGCTCCCAGCCGTAGTACATCGCGCTGACGCCGCCGTGCATTTTGATCTGCTCAAAGAGACCGTTGATGGGTCTGGCAAAGGGGATATAGAGATTGGTGGTAATGCCGTGTCTCTGCGGCGGCACGCTGTGAAACATCGAGGTGTGACAGGGGAGCGTGACGGAGGGCGTGACCGTACGCGCGTTCAGCGTATAGGAGCCCTTGCGCATCATCTCGTGGATAAAAGGATGCCCGCACTGCAGAAATCCGTCGGGACGCATACCGTCAATGGAGATCAGGATGACTTTTTTCATAATAACTTCCTTTCCGATGCGAAAACACGCACCGTCGTGTGATGATCAAATTATATCATACGCCCCCCCACGCCGTCAAGAGCCACTCCGAAAATCCACTCTTGTCATATTCCCCGTATCATGCTATAATAATAACGAAGCATAAAATAAAAAAGCGGGCTGTGCCCGCATCCCCCAGCTCGCCTATCGCAGCTTTCCGCGCAGACAAGCACGGCATAACGGCGAGGTCGATTTTGCGCAATTTCCTATAGATTAAAAAGGAGGGACGTCATGCATCCCACACTCTTGTCTTTACTGCAAAACGCCGTGCGCCCCATGGGACACACGCTCTATATTTACGGCGGCGGTTGGAATACCGAGGATACCGGTGCCGCCGAGGAGACGCGCACGCTCGGGGTAAGCCCCGTATGGCAAACGTTTTTTGAGAGCCGCGACGTACTCTACACCTACAAAAGCGACGACGATCCGCAAAACAGCTATTACCCCCACGACGGCGTCAATACATATCACGCCCTCGGGCTGGATTGCTCGGGCTACGTCGGCTGGGTCGTCTACAATACCCTATGCACGGAAAACGGCAAGGAGGGCTTCGTCACCTCCTCCACCCGTCTGGCTCACAGTCTTGCGTCCATGGGGCTCGGTGACTACACGAGATCACACACGCTCTCCCCGGGCGATATCGTGAGCATGAAGGGGCACGTCTGGCTCTGTATCGGCGTCTGCGCCGATGAGAGCGTCGTGATCGCGCACTCCTCCCCCACCCTCTCGCGAAGAGGACAGCCGGGCGGCGGTGTTCAGCTCACCGCCCTTTGTCAGTCGCAAAACAAAATCTGCGAAGCGTATCGCCTCGCAGATCGGTATATGAAATTACGGTTTCCGTCGTGGTATGCACGCTATCCCGTCACTGTACGGGATCTCGACGCCTATATGCGCTTTGAGGAGCCGCTCACAGGGAAATTCTCCTGGCGTGTCCTCTGCGATCCCGACGGCATCCACTCGATGGGCGCCGAGGAGATCCTCTCCCGCATTCTGCCGGGGTAAGCCTTACCCGACCTTTTCGAGCGTTGCCCAACCGGAGAAGCGCCCAACAGCGTTTCCGCCTGCACCCTCCTCGTCAAACAAAACCTGCGCCGTCGCCATAACCGCGCCATCCTCTCCGACACGGAAGCTGACGACCACGTCGTGCCCATTCTCATAAACGTAAAGATACGCCGTATGCTCCGTGAGCGTATCGCAGACGAACGCCATCGTATCCGAGCAGACACTCGCGGCGATCATCGCGTCCGTTCCGATCATGCTGTTCAGCTTGGACGCGATCGAGGCGTACGCACTCGCCGTCATTTTATCACGCACCGTCTCCGAGAGTGACGCGGCATCCTGCAGACCGTACAGTGCCAAGGCATCGTTCAGACAAATGCGATAGATCTCATTGGGGGTGGAGAAATCCTGAGCTCTGACCGCATCCGTATACGATGCGGCGTTGGGTGAGAGCGGTGTGAATTGCTCCGTATACGCCTCTGCGTCCGCAAGCGCATCCATACGCAGGATCACCTGCTGTCCGCAATCAACGAGCGCATCCTCCTTGCCGCACGAGGGGATGACGAGCAACGCCACCGCCAAGAGAATACAAAACGCCATCCGTTTTTTCATACAGAGCCCCCTTTTGCCGCAAGCGCCGCATCGAGCTTCTCCAAAAAGCGGGACGTCATGATCGCACAGGACTCGATATGTACCTTCCCTTCCCCGACGAAAAGCGTACAGGAGTCGGAATTTCTGCGCAAGCCCTTGATCTCGGAGAAGGTATATACCGTTTTCTTCCCCAAAAAGGTGCTGTACTCAAAGGTAGAGTCGCTGAGGATCCGTACCGTCTGGTTTCTCCAGCAAAGGATCGCGACGACACCGAGCACGCCGCAAATCACGGAAATGACGATCAAAGCTACGCTCAAGGTAAACGCAAAGCCGATCAGGAATCCGAGCGCGCCGACGATCAGCACGATACCAAAGGCGAGGATCCACGCGGGCAGATACATATCCGCACGCGGCTGATCTCCGTGGTCGGGAATTCCCAGCAGCTTTTCCACCAAGGCAACGAGCAATCTTAGTTTCATTGTATTCACTCCTTTTCTTTTGATAAGTTTATTATACAATAAAATTTTCCTAAATGCAATAGCCTCGCCAAAATTTATCGCAACCGGCATTGCCATCCGCATTTTATTTTATCAAAAAGCAAGGTTATTTCTCCTCAGACCCGCAGGTCTGTGCGGAGCGTCCGACACAAGCCGATCGGAGATGCCCACGTCTACGGTCGGCGGACGGGCGATGCCGATTTCGTCGCGCGAAGGGAGAACCGCCACGCACCGCCAATCCCGTCGCGTCCTTCCAAGCCACTTCATCTCTCACCCAAGCGCCTCACCGCCGACCGCGCGCTGTGGGATTGCGTGCAAATTCCCATAAGACGAAAAAGTGGGCTGTGCCCGCATCCATGTGCTCGCCTATCGAAGGTTTCCGTGTCACAAGTGCGGCATAACGGCGAGGTCCATTCTGAGCAATTTCCTATGGTACGAAAAAGCGGGCTGTGCCCGCATCCATGTGCTCGCCTATCGAAGGTTTCCGTGTCACCAAGTGCGGCATAACGGCGAGGTCCGGTTTGCGCAATTTCCCATAGATCGAAAAAAAAACGACAGGCCGAAACCTGTCGTTTTTCTGGCGGAGAAGGAGAGATTCGAACTATGTTAAAACATAGTGTTTTTCAACAAAAATAGCGTTTTGACACCATTTTGACACCAAAAATCAATCTTTTTTCTGTGCGTTCAAATATTCGTTTAATTTATCCGTATTTCTTTTTGCTCTTGCTTTTGTTATGTGCGTATAGGTATCCATAGTCATTTCAAGGGTAGCATGTCCGAGTATTTGTTGTGCGTCCTTAGCCGCAAGACCTGCTTCATATAGTAAAGTTGCGTACCCATGTCTGAGTTGATGCGGTGTGCAACTAATCTCTAATCGCTCGCGATATCGTCGCCATTGTGTAAAGATTCTCTTTTGCGTATACGGTGCGCTCCGATCGGCGAGATAGGAGAAAAGATATTCTTCCGCATTCAACTTCGGGAGCTGATCCTTAAGGCAGTCAAGAAGCGGTACCGTACGCGTCCCGCTTTCTGTTTTGGGGGTTCCAATTTGTGGCCCATTTTCAAAGTAAATTGATTTTGAAATATATATAACATTCTTTTCGTAGTCAATGTCTTCTCCTCTGATTGCAAGCGCCTCGCCGAAACGGCATCCTGTAAAATAAAGAAAATAAGCGAACAGACCAAAGGGATCTTTATTGACATTTTCAATTACTTTTTGGATATCCTCTGCTGACGGCATTTCTCTTTTGGTTTTTTTCAAATTTTTAGGAGTTTCAATTAGATCGCAAGGATTTTTTTCAGCAAGGTTGTTTTGAATTGCATACTTAAAAATTTGATTGAGAACAAGTAGCTGCATGGCAACTGTTTTTTTGGCCATGCCTTGTCTTTTCATTTCATCAATGATTTTTGCAATATGATTTTGTGTTATGTCATTTATTCTTTTTCCTGTCAAATATCTCATTGCGCGATTGTATGCACCGTTATACGGTTTCCTGCTATTCGGCTTGAGTGTTTGGAAATGTTCTTCTTTCCACTCTGAAGCTACAAGCTCAAACCGTTCGCCATGATTGATAGTAGCGTCATAGTTTCTGATTTTTCTT
>JAFTIJ010000040.1 GCA_017456965.1 Clostridia bacterium | reverse complement strand
CTCTGCGCCTGTCATCCTCGAACGGAGTGCGTTAGCACGAAGTGAAGGATCTGCGCACGGCAGAAGTTATAAATCCGCTTTTCTTTTGGCGTAGGATATTTTCTGAAAAGAGTACGCATCTGATCGAGAGCGCCCGCGTGTGCAGATCCTTCACTCCGCTACGCTTCATTCGAGGATGACAGCACAGAGGAGGCATCTGCAAAAGTAAAGTTTTAAATGTTACGAGATAGTAGGTTATTGCCGTTTTACGTCTGCGCGTCGGAATACAGGCTGTAATCCCTCTCGAAGAGCGCATCGCAAAGACGCGCGCGCAGACGGTCGCCCGGGACGCGTCGCAGTAACGCGTCACAGATAAATTTTTTGCTTTTGCCCGTGTATTTCGGGAGCCCCTCCGCACGCAGGATCTCGGCAAGCTCATTTCTCCAGAGCAGGGAGAGCTGATTGCCGAGCACGTCCCGTCGGGCTTCCTCGGGGGCTCTTACGATGCGGAAGCGCGCACCCTCCCGCACGGTGATCGAGATGATACCCCATGCGGGAGGGATGCGGTCGATGGCGTGGACGTGCTTGTCCGCCGCACAGAGATAAGAGAAGTCGCAGAAGCGGTCGTAGCCTCTGACCTGACCGTCAAGACGGGTATAGGTGTCGCAATGGCTCTTGATCTCAATGCCGCAGATTGCGTTTGGCAGGACGGCGATCATATCCGCGCGGACGCGCCCGAGGGTCTTCTCCTCAAGGAAGCGCACCTTGCCGTAGTGCTCCTCAAGAAACTCGCAGAGCGCGTCGCGCAGGGGCAACGTGTCTTTTCGGTAAAGCCAGTCGTTTTCGATGCTCATTTGGTCGGAACGTAGATCCTCAGATGTGCCGCATCCGCTGCGGTCATGGTCTTGGTGACGGTCGCGGAGAGGCTGAAGGCGCGATGCTTGTAGCTGCCCCACCAGCCGGCGCTGACGACCACGACGTTCTCCGTTACGTTATCGGGGCGGGGAGAGGTCTTGGCGGAGAGATTTGTCCAGCCCTCGGGGCGGTACTGATAGCCGCTGTCCACGATGATGATCGTGCCCTCGGGGAGATCGGCGGGCGTGAACATGTCGGAGGAAATAAAGTTGGGAATATTGGAGGCGGAGCTGTTAGCCGCAGAGACGCGCTGGGAATTGGAGCTTGAGTTGTAATAGGAGGCAACCGTGGGCTTCCAGTCGAGGAGCGTGTAGTCGCTTGCCTTGCTTGCGGAGGAGACGGTGCCGAGTGCGGCGAGCACTTCAAAGTCAGCCTTCTTCTGGTCGCCGCTGACAAGCGCGGTCTTGGGGCCCTCAGCCTGCTCGGGAATGGTCGGATTTGCTACGGTGGGAACGTATACGCGAAGGTTTGCGTTGTCCTCTGCGGTCATGGTCTTGGTCGTGATCGCGGAGAGGTTGAAGGCGCGATGCTGATAGCTGCCCCACCACTCGGCGTCAACGACGGTGATGGTGCGCTTGACGTTTTCGGGACGGGGAGAGGTCTTGGCGGAGAGATTCGTCCAGCCCTCGGGGCGGTACTGATAGCCCTCGCCGACCCAGATGACGGAGCCGTTCGGGATATCCTTTTTCACGAAGAGGCGGCTGGCGTTGAAGTTGGGCACGTTTGTGGCGGTGCTGTTCTCGGAGGTGGTCAGCGTGGAGTTGGAGCCGGAGTTGTAGAAGGCGTGAACGGTGAGCTCCAGATCCAGAACCGCATACTGATCGGGATTGAAGCCCGCGTCGGAGAGCGTCTTGCGGTCGGCGGCGGTCAGCGCGGTGGTCTTGGTGGGCTCGGTGACGGGCGCGTATGCGGACTCCGTTACCTTGAAGGGCTCTGCGACGGCGTTGGTTACAGCTTCACGAACGGCGTCCAGATTTTTGGGATCGAAACGGTAGTCAATACCGCTTTCAATGAAATCGGGATACCAATCCACGTATTCAACAGGATATCCCGTGAAGGTGTGGAACCAAGTGAGCGCGGTGATGTAACGGCCTGTCGCCCAGCTCATGTGATAGCCGTCACGGGTGATGGTGTCGCCGAGGAAGGAGGTACGCAGATTCTGTACCGCCGTGCCGCTGGGGATGACACCCGCGATCTCCTCATAGTCGTTGAGGATGCCCTGCGTAGCGGAGACGATGGCGTTATACATCGTCATCTGATCCTTGCCGTAGTTGGCAAAGCCCGAGTGCGTGGAGCCCGACTGATATGCCCACGTCATATGCCAATAGATCTTGGCATCGGGATTCTTTTTGTACTGATTGATATAATTCAGGATATTCTGCAGATTCTTGAAGGTCTCGGGTCTGCCGCTGTCCTGGCTGACCTGCTGGATGGTGATAATGTCCCAATCCTGATGCTCCAGCGCGTAGCGGATGCTTCTTGTCGATTTGGTGATGACACCGAAATCGTTGAACTGGTATTGATATGCCGCTTTGTCGCCCTTCATGTTTTCCCAGTGGGTGTCAAGGGTGCAACCGCCGATATAGAGATTGGCGATCACGACGTCTTCAATGCCGGCGGCGTCGCAGATGTCCCAAAGATGCTTTGTGGCATCCTCACTGAAGCTGTTGCCGATGGCGAGAACCTTGAGAGACTTCTTTTCGATCTCGGGGATCACAGGCTCGGGGACGGTGGTGGTTTCGGGTGCCTTTGTGGTCGTCGTGACGGGTGCGTCCGTCGTGGTTTCGGTGGCGGGCGCTTCGGTCGTGGTGTCGGGCGCCTCGGTCGTGGTGGGGACGGTCGTGCCGTTGTCGGTCGTGATGGGGTCGCCCGTGGTTTCCGCGGGTGTCGTGCCGCAGGCGCAGAAGAGTACGGCGAGTGCGAGCAGGAACGCTACGAGAGAGGTGAGTCGTTTCATGGCAAGAGATCCTTTCTTATGTTTTATTTATTAAAAAGAAACGGCACACAGAGCCTGTCGGACAGCGCGGAGCATCGGATGAGGTTTCACATCTCACGATTGCTACTCCCCTGTTCCTTGGGGTGTGTGCCGTATGATATTACGGATGTGTCAGATTATCTCTGTACGCGACCGGAGCCGTCGCCCTTCATGAGCGTGGTGACCTCGTCTACGGAAACGTAGTTGAAGTCGGTCTCGATGGTGTGCTTGAGGCAGGATGCCGCAACGGCAAACTCGATGGTCTTCTGGCTGTCGAAGCCGTTCATGAGACCGTAGATCAGACCTGCGCCGAAGGAGTCGCCGCCGCCTACGCGGTCAACGATGTGAACGGCGTATTTCTTGGAGAAGTATGCCTCGCCGTCAGCATAGAGCATAGCAGCCCAGTTGTTGTCGTTTGCGGAGATGCTCTCACGCAGGGTGATCGCAACCTTCTCAAAGCCGAAGCGCTCGGAGAGCTTCTTGGCTACGTCGATGTAGCCCTCGCGGTTGAGCTTGCCGCCCTCAACGTCGTTGTGATCGGGCTTGATGCCAAAGACCTTCTCTGCGTCCTCTTCGTTTGCGATGCAGACGTCAACGTACTTGCAGAGCTCGCCCATGACCTTGCCTGCCTTTTCGCTCGACCAGAGCTTCTTGCGGAAGTTGAGGTCGCAGCTTACCTTTACGCCCTTCTCCTTGCAGACCTTGAGTGCGTCGAGGGTGATCTCGGCGACCTCGTCGCTCAGAGCGGGAGTGATGCCCGTGAAGTGGAACCATTCTGCACCGTCGAGGATGGTGTTCCAATCAAAGTCCTTGCGGTCAGCCATGCCGATGGAAGAATACTTGCGGTCGTAGATAACCTTGGAGGGACGCTGGGAGGCACCCTTCTCAAGGTAGTAGATGCCCATTCTCTCACCGCCGCGGACGATGCTGTCTACGTTGACGGCCTCAGCGCGAAGAGAGCGGACTGCCATGTCGCCGATGGAGTGTGCGGGGAACTTGGAAACGAATGCCGCGTCCATGCCGAAGTGAGCAAGGGAAACGGCGACGTTTGCTTCACCGCCGCCGAAGCTGGCCTCGAAGCTCTTTGCCTGTTCGAAGCGGAGATAGCCCTCCGGATTCAAACGGAGCATCAGTTCACCAAAACAAACAATTTTACTCATTTTTGAAATCCTCCGATATTTATATATTTTTTAATGCCATAGGAAATAGCTCGGGATCGACCTCGCCGTTTGGCCGTGCTTGGCGATGCGGAAGGCTACGATAGGCGAGCACAGGGAGGCGGGCACCGCCCGCTTTAATGCCATAGGAAATAGCTCGGGATCGACCTCGCCGTTTGGCCGCACTTGGCGATGCGGAAGGCTACGATAGGCGAGCACAGGGAGGCGGGCACCGCCCGCTATTGCGCGGTCGGGGGGTCGAGATAGAGATCGTTGCAGTCGAGGAAGGCCTGTGCGTCCAGCGTACTGCCCGCGCAGGAGATCTCCTTGGCATAGCCGCATTTCTTGCAGGTGATGCGCACGCTCTCGCGCGTGGGCTCAACGAGGTAGTCGCCGTCGCCGTCGCATCCGCAATGGATGTGGTGCTCCTCCGCAAGATCGCCGAGAACGAAAATGATGAGGTCGCGGATATGCTCGTCTCCGTAGAAGGCATCACCGTTTGCCTCCTGAATGTGGGCAAGCTCGGTGTCGTCGATGATCTCCGAGAGCTCTCTGTCCGACATCTCCACCGCCTTCATGACCGCACCCTTGGAGCCGACGAAGAGAATATCAATGTTGGCGTAGGCGCAGGGGAAGGTGAAGAGCTCACGGGAGGTCAGGAGCTTGCGCGAGACCTGATATCTGTGAGGGGAGGGACAGAAGATGCAGGGGACGGTGAGACGGAGCTTCTCGTCGGGGGTGCTCTCCAGAACGAGCTCCGAGCGTCCGCACTGACATTTGAGCTTGATGATATCGCCCGAGAGCGCGAGCGCGCCGACCACGCTGAATACGGTAGAGCCGCATTCGGGACAACGGTATGCAAGCGTGGTATCTTTGGGTTGTAGGATCATATTGTGCGTTCCTTTCTGTCATCAAAAGGATGCGGCGTCACGTGACGCCATTCTCTTATTATTATGCACCAACTGTGCGATTTTGTCAAGCAAAATACGGGAGGGAAGATAATTTTTTATATCATAGAAAATTGCGCAAAACAGCCCTCGCCGTTGTGCCGCGTATGGCGGGGCGGAAAGCTACGGTAGGCGAGAACAAGGAAGCGGGCACCGCCCGCCGCCCGCCGGGGTCAGACGTGGAAGAGGGTGTTTTCCTCCGCGTGGCGATAGCAGGTGATCTCGGGGAAGGACTTGCAGAGCGTATTTTCAAAGAACGCGAAGAAGTGTCTCTCCGTAAAATCGTGTCCCGCGGTGATGACGGAGAAGCCGAGCTCCGCGGCATCCATCAGCGAGTGGTAATTTGCCTCGCCCGTAAGATAGGCGTCGGCACCCGCCGCCATGGCGTCACCGACGTAGTCTCTGCCCGCGCCGCCGAGCACGGCAACGCGGCGCACGGTCGGCTTGCCTTTGGAGGCGTGAAGCGCGGGCGCACCGAGCGTTTTCTTGACGTGGAGGCAGAACGCCTCCAGGGTCATCTCGGTATTCAGTGTGCCGATCCTGCCGACGGGACCGTCCTCGGTATCGAAGGGCGTGACCTCCGTCAGCCCGAGATCTGCGGCAAGGATGTCGTTGACGCCCCCCTTCACACAGTCGAGCCGCGTGTGGAAGCTCATGACGGCAATGCCGCGCCGTAAGAGACGGATGACCTTCTCCGAGGTCGTGTCCGCGCCGTCCATATGCTTGATCCCCTTGAAGATCAGGGGGTGGTGGGAGATGATGAGATCGACGCCAAGCTCCTCGGCGCGCGTGATGGCGGCGGGGGTGACGTCGAGGGTAAAGAGCACCTTCTTTACGTCGACGGTGCGGTCCTCGCATACCATCATTCCGTCGTTGTCCCATTCACAGGAGAGGGCGCGGGGAATCAGAGTATCGAGATAGCTTTCAATTTCATTCAAAGTCGCCATGATACGACCTCCTTTACGGTAACCGATAAGTAATTGATACGTAAGTGTGCTTACAGCGTCGATAGCGCCGCCTCGATCTCCTCGATCAGCCTTTGCGGGACGGACGCGTCGTGACCGCCGCGTGTCAGACCGCGTACGCGCTCGGAGAGGATGTCGAGCTGGCGGCGGCAGAGCAGAGTGAAGTTGTCTTTATTTTCGTCCTTATGCGCGAGATTATACGCACCGACCGTTGCCTCAAGGTCCGTAAGCTCGCGGATCTCGCCGTCGTAAACGGCGCACAGGATCTGATAAAATTTGCCGTCGGCGACGGTTTGCGTTTCTTTTTCAATGCGGAAGCCCGCCAAGGCAAGCGTGCGTCTCAGCTCAGGGACGTGCTGCATCGGCTGCAGGATGAGACGGATGCGGCGCTCCCGTATGAACGGCGCGCGTTCGAGAATGCCCGCGATCATCATGCCGCCCATGCCCGCGATGGCGACGTCGGTTAAGGGATAGTGCTCCAGCCCCGCAAGACCGTCGGTAAGCTCGGTGCGGATCAGGTGAGAGAGCCCCGCCTCGTCGATATTTTTTCTCGCGCTCTCGATGGGGCCCTTGTGGATATCGGACGCGACGGCGCCGCGAAGCTTACCCTGTAAGGCAAGCTCGATGGGCAGATACGCGTGATCCGTGCCGACGTCGGCAAGGTACGCACCGTCGGGTACACAGTCGGCGACGGCGAGCAGACGGCTGTCAAGTTTGTATTTCATAGTTGCTCCGATCGTTAAATAGTGCTTTCCCCCTCGCAAATTGCGAAGGGGAAAGTAAAATTCATTATTTGCTGCTGAGATAATCGTTGATCTTCTTGATGAGTTCGTCAGCGTCCGTGCCGTGAACGGCGCAAGCCATCTCTACGCTCTCGCCGCGGGATGCGGGGCAGCCGAGGCAGTGCATGCCGATCTCAAAGAAGAAAATTGCGGTATCGGGAGCGAAGTCGAGGATATCGCCGATGATGGATTCCTTCGTAATAACCATAACGTGTGAACCGAGCCTTTCTTTACATTTTAGCTGTGGGTGGGACCTGCCGTAAAACGGTGTCCGTTTGATTTTGACGGATAATTTTCCACACAACAATATTATTTTATCATAAGCGTTTCCCGATGTCAATATATTTTTTTGAAACATTTCGGCGCAAGGGCAAAAAGCGGTGTCAACTTGAGAAAATATGTTAAATCTAAACAAAAACAGACGGGAAAATTCTATGTGATTAGGGCAATGAAAACAAAAACTTTCTCTTGCATAATGGAAAAACAGCCGTTATAATGGAAATGCGGCGTGTGCGGAAAGCAAGCCCGCTGATATGAAAATTGCCGATCACCGTGAGCGGAGCCTTATACAAACCGTCATGGGATCCGGAATTGGTATATATTTTGGTATATGCAGATATTTTTGAAAGGTTGGTACTTACTATGGAAAAAATTCATTCGAGAGACATTCGCAACGTATGCCTGCTCGGCCATGGCGCGAGCGGCAAGACCTCTCTGGCAGAGGCAATGCTTTACGTTGAAAAGCTGACAGACCGTCTCGGCAAGACCCCTGACGGTAATACCGTTTGCGACTACGACCCCGAAGAGATCAAGAGAGGCTTCTCTCTCCAGACCGCGATCGCTCCCGTTACGCACAAGGGCGCGAAGATCAACATCATCGACACCCCCGGATACCTTGACTTCGTCGGTGAGGCGGCTCAGGCGCTCCGCGTTGCGGGCAGTGCTCTGATCGTCGTTGACGCAAAGGCAGGCGTTGAGGTCGGTACCGAGCTTGCTTGGGACATGGTCACCAAGGAGAAGATGCCCCGTGCCTTCTTTATCAACAAGTGCGACGATCCCGACGCACGCTTCAAGACCGTATCCAAGGAGCTCCACGATAAGTTCGGCTCCTCCATCTGTCCCGTTGTTATCCCGCTGATGACGGGCGACAAGATCGTTGGTCTGCTCGACCTGATCCAGATGCGCGCCGTTGCCTTTGAAAACGGCAAGGACGGTCAGCCCATCGAGATCCCCGAGGGCAACGACGAGAGAATCGCGACCTGCCGCAACATGCTCCATGAGGCCGTTGCCTCCACGAGCGAGGAGCTGATGGAGAAGTTCTTTGAGGGCGAGGCGATCACCCACGAGGAGATCGTCAAGGCGCTCCACGACGGCATTCTCCGCGGCGATATCACCCCCATTATCTGCGGCTCCGCAACCAACCTCTGCGGCGTACGTCTGCTCCTTGACATCATCGTTGACACGCTTCCCAGCCCTGTATACCACAAGGCGGAGATCGTCGTTGACGCGGAGGGTGAGCACGAGGTTCCGCTGCGCGAGCACGGCCCCGCATCCATCTTCGTCTTCAAGACCATTGCTGACCCGTTCGTCGGCAAGATGTCCTTCTTCAAGGTCATGGGCGGTGAGCTCTACGCCGATTCCACGCTCAAGAACCTGACCACCGAGCAGGACGAGCGCCTCACCCGTATCTATACCGTCTGCGGTAAGAAGCAGACCGAGGTCAAGATGCTCTCCATGGGTGATATCGGTATGACCGCAAAGCTCATCTCCACCAACACCAACGACACGCTCTCTCAGGCAGAGAACGCGCTCCCCTATAAGAAGATCGTATATCCCGGCTCCTACTACCAGATGGCGATCGCTCCCAAGGCAAAGGGCGACGAGGACAAGATCGCTCAGGGCATCGCAAAGCTTTTGGAGGAGGACCTTACCCTCAAGTATGAAAATAACGCCGAGACCAAGCAGCTCCTGCTCTCCGGTCAGGGCGATATCCATCTCGACGTCGTCGTTTCCAAGCTGAAGGCACGCTTCGGTACCTCCGTCGTTCTCTCCGAGCCGAAGATCGCTTACCGCGAGACCATCAAGAAGAAAGTCGAGGTAGAGGGCAAGCATAAGAAGCAGTCCGGCGGTCACGGTCAGTACGGTCACGTCAAGATGACCTTCGCGCCCGGTATCAACCCCGGTCTCGAATTCACGACCTCCGTTGTCGGCGGCTCTGTTCCGAAGAACTACTTCCCCGCAGTTGAGAAGGGTCTTCTTGAGGCAATGCAGAAGGGTGTTCTCGCAGGTTACCCCATGGTCAACCTCCGCGCAGACCTCTCCGACGGCTCCTACCACCCCGTTGACTCCTCCGAAATGGCGTTCAAGATCGCCGCTTCTCTTGCTTACAAGGAGGCGCTCCCCAAGGCACAGCCCGTTCTGCTTGAGCCGATCGGCAAGCTGCACATCACCGCTCCCGGCGATATGCTCGGTGACATCATGGGCGCGATCAACAAGCGTCGCGGCAGAGTGCTCGGCATGACGCCCGCCGAGAAGCATGGCGACCAGATCATCGAGGCTGACGCTCCGATGGCCGAGCTCGTGGACTTTGCGATCCAGCTGCGCGCCATCACGCAGGGCAGAGGCTCCTACACGCTCACCTTCTGGGATTATGAAGAGGTTCCCGCGCTGAATGCACAGAAGATCATCGCAGAGGCGCTGAAGCAGGATTAATCACGCTATCCTCTTTTCAAAAATATATACCAGGAAAACCGCACGGATTCGTCCGTGCGGTTTTCCTTTACTTTATGGGATGGATATCAGACCGTCTTTTCGGACGCGTCACGGCCAAGCAGGCCCATGAGCTGGGTGAGCAGGTCACCGCCGGGGCTCAGCGTGATGTTGCCGACGTTCTCGCAGATGCGCTCGATGTACTCAAGCTCCTTGAGCTTGTAAAGCGTACGGTTCTCGTCCATCAGCTTGGCGGTGTTGAGCAGGGAACGGGTGGAGGCGACCTCCTCGCGGCGCGTGATGACGTTTGCCTGTGCGCGCTTCTCTGCGACGAGCACGGTATTCATGATCTGGCGGATCTCACCCGGCAGGATGATATCCTTGACGTCTGCCATCAGAATCTCCACGAAGCACCGCGGCTCCTCCGCCTTCAGACGCTCGTGCAGGAAGCGGGCGAGCTCCGTCTTGCTCTCTAAAATCTCGTCAAGCTTGCGGAGACCGACGAACTCGCGCAGGGCGAGCTGCGCGGCGAGATGGAGGCGCTCGGTGCCGTTTGCCACCTCGGTTCCGAATCGGACGAAATCGGTGATGCGATAGTCAAGGACGACACTGATGCGCAGAGAGACCTTGTCTTGGGTCAGGAGCTCCTGCCCCGTGATATTCAGCCCGGTGACTCTGGTATCCATGATGACGGTTTTTACCTCGGTTGCGCCGTTCCAGAAGTAGTAGATGCCCGCGTCGAGCAGTCTTACGAAGCGCTTATTGAAATACAGTCTTGCCTTTTGATATTCCTCGACCGTGACCTTCCAAAGATACGCGGAGGGGATGGCGCAGAGGATCTCCTCGGGGATCTCGGGGTCGATCTCGGGCGACAGGGTGCTGACGAGCTGATATTCATGCTTGTCGGACACGCTCCAGAAGGCGTGGCGGCCATTTGCCAGCACGTCCTTAAATCTGCCGTTTACGTAGTGCAGAGCAAGCTCCGAGGGCGCAACCTCGACAACGGAGGTGCGCTCGCGGATCCTCTTGTCCGCAAGCAGGGCGGCAAGCGCACAGCGCTTGCCGCAGAGCTCTTCCTCTGTGGAGACGATCTCCACCTCACAGGCGCGGGTGAGATAGTACTTGCCGGGGGTGAGGAGCTTTTGGTATCTGCCGTTTTTGAAAAGCAGACCCATTTCATTTTCTTGAATCGTTACGGTTTTGATCATATGTATACTCCTTTCGGAAAGAAAAATCGTTTTTGGCCGCTCATACGGGCGGGCGGCGGAGGGCTTCAGACGAGCGGTTGCGGGTGGGAGCCGTGCGACTCTGACCTCGCTTACGGATCGGCGGTATCCGCTCTCCGACAAGGCCTCTGCCCGTATGACCGTAGCGCGGAGCGCTTGGCAAAGCGGCCGATGATCGCCTTATAGGGCGCTGCCCCGAGGGGCAAAATAACTTGGTGACGTTATATGTCAACGTTACAAGAGATCACGGCATACGCAAAGGGAACCCGAGCGCACCGTCGTGAAACCATTCACCACGATCCTTGTGAGCCTATTGTATCACGGCAAAATGTATTTTGCACGGAAAAAAAGCTGCGAAAGGGTATTTGCCGGGACAAAAAAGCGGGCTGTGCCCGCATCCATGTGCTCGCCTATCGAAGGTTTCCGTGTCACCAAGTGCGGCATAACGGCGAGGTCCGGTTTGCGCAATTTCCTATAGATCAAAAAACTCCCGTCAGAGCCGTGTGGGCTCTGACGGGAGTTTGCATGATCTTACAGACATCCGCTTTGCAAAATATCGGCGTATCGGTCGCCCGCGACGAGGATGTGCGCCATGAAGTGGATATCGAGCAGCTCAAAGGCGCGGGCGATATCCTTGGTCGTATAAATATCCTCCATGGACGGGATCGGCAGACCGTTTGGATGGTTGTGCGCCAGCACCGCCATGGATGCGCGGCGGAACAGGGCAAGCTCGACGAGCCTGCGTGTAGTGATCGCGGCGGAGTTGACCGCGCCCTCATGGATGAGGATGCACTCGATCGGCTCGTATTTGTTGTCAAGCAGGAGAAGATACACGGTCTCGACGGTGGCGCCGATGTATTTGTTGACGAAATACTCGCCAAGCTTCTCCGTGCTGTCCAGCGTCTTTTCGCAGACGTTCTTGTCGAAAAAGTACCGTCGGGAGAGCTGAGGGATCATCTTGATGAGCGTCGCGGAGTGCTCCTTGATGCCGGGGACGGTGATGAGCTCCTCGTAGGGCGCGTCAAATACCGCAGAGAGCGATCCGAAGCGATTGATCAGCGTGTGTGCAAGCTCGTTGGTATCCTTCTGCGGGATGCCGTAGAAGAGCAAGAGCTCCAGTACGTTGTGCGGCTCAAAGCCGTCCAGCCCCTCGGCAAGAAAGCGGTTTTTCAATCGTTCGCGGTGATTTTTGTGCATGGCGCGTCGTACTCCTGTTTAAAAAATGGTGTTTTCCTCAAGTATACCACGTTTTCGGCTTGAAAACAAGGGGGGAAGCAAAAGAAACGGCAAGCGCAGGACGCTTGACCCGAGAAACGCTCCCCTGCGCTGTCATCCTCGAACGAAACGCAGTGTAGTGAAGGATCTGCGCACGCGGATGCTTTCCGATCTTAGGTGCATTCTTTTCAAAAAATATCTTGCGCAAAAAAAGAAAATCATATTTTAAACTCGTACCGTGCGCAGATCCTTCACTCCGTGCTGACGCACTGCGTTCGAGGATGACGGCGCAGGGGAGGCTTCCGCTTTTTGGACCGTCGGGGACGCCGGTCCCTACGGTGTTGCGGATCGTCGGGGATGGCGATAACGGGGCGTCGAGGGCGCCGACCTCCACCGCAAAAACGGGGGTGCACCGAAAAATATCCTCCCCCTTCTACGGATCGAACGCCGTCGCGTTCGTCCTTTCTTTTGATTCTTTTCTTTGAGAGCAAAGAAAAGAATGCTTCCCCGCCACGTAAGCATCTCCGCGGAATCAATATATGGAATCGGGATAAAACTATTGAAAAATGAGCGGTTTTGTGATATTATAAAATAATAACGATAATTTGTATTGATCATGAACGAGGGTTATAAAATATGGATAGAAAGAAACTTCATCAGACATTGTCCCGCTATATTCCGACGTGGTCGGCGGTCCTGCTTGCGCTTTGCGCGGCGTCGCTTGTGTTGACGGCGGCGATCCATCGCTCCCCCGCGCTTGCGACGGCGCTCCACGGGACGGTCGGTGCCGTGATCCGCGCGGTGCTCGCGACGCTTACGTCGTGGATCCCGTTCTCGCTTGCGGAATTTTTGCTTTTGGGGTCTCCGATGCTCGTGGGGCTTTTAACGATCCTTTTGCTCCGCCGTACGCGGCGGTCAATGGCAGAGGGCGTCCGTACGACGGTCGCGATCCTCTCCGTTGTCTCGCTCTTCTATACGCTTTCCGTGTTTGGTAACGAGCCGGGCTTTTACGTTGACACGGTGGACAAGACGGTCGGCATTGAGCGTGAGGATCTCTCGCCCGAGCAGCTTTACGAGACGGCGGTGCTTCTGGTGGAGGATATCCGAGAGGATCTGCCCGCGGTCAGCTACCCGAGGGGAACGTATTCGGCGATGACCTTCTCCTACAGTGAGCTCAACCGCAAGCTGAATGCGGCGTACGATACGCTCTGCGACCGATACGGGGGCTTTGATCGGATGCATACCAATACCAAGCCCGTCATGCTCAGCGAGCCGTGGACGTATACGCACATTTCGGGAATGTATACGTTCTTTACGGGTGAGGCGAACGTGAACGTGAATTACCCCGACTTTATCGTGGTCAGCTCCGCGGCGCATGAGATGGCGCACCAGCGAGGGATCAACCGCGAGGACGAGGCAAATTTCGTGGCGTACCTCGTCTGCTCTCTGAGTGACGACCCTTATATCCGCTACTGCGGAAACGTGGACGTTTTAAACGAGGTGCTGGGACAGCTCTACTCCGCATCCCCCGAGCTATACGCCAAGGTTGCCGCGACGGTGCCCGATGAGGTCAAGCGCGAAAATACGGCGTACAGTCAGTTTTTTGAGAAATACCGTGAGACCGTGGTTTCCGAGGTCTCCACGGCAGTCAACGACGCGTATATTTCCTCCAATAATCAGCCTGCGGGCGTGAAAAGCTACGGTCTCGTGGTGGATCTCGTCGCGGCGTACCTTTTGCAGAATACATGACATCAAAATGACGGAATGCCGATCATACGGCGGAATGGAGAATGGATATGGCTGACACCAAAAAGAAAATACTCATCGTAGAGGATGAGAGAAAGATATCGCAGGTCGTACAGGTCAATCTGATGATGGCGGGCTACGACTGTGACGTGGCATCGGACGGCGAGGAGGGCTTGCGTATGGCGCTGACGGGCGTATACGACCTGATCCTGCTTGACCTGATGCTCCCCAAGCGTGACGGCTTTTCCGTCTGTAAGGAGGTCCGCAAGACGCTGGATACGCCAATCATCATGGTGACGGCAAAGGAGGAGGCGGACGATAAGGTCATGGGTCTTGAGATCGGCGCGGACGACTACGTGACCAAGCCCTTCTCGATCAAGGTCCTGCTTGCCCGCATCAAGGCGAATATCCGACGCTTTTCGGGTGAGGTCGTGGAGCGCGTCGCGCCCGAGGTCAACGAGGATAAAATCGTCATCCGCGAGCTCGTGATCGACAATAAGAATTTCCGCGTGAGCAAGGGCGGTCGGGAGATCGAGCTCTCCAATAAGGAGTACGAGCTTCTGTACTTTTTGGCCTCCCACGTCGGCGAGGTCTTTGAGCGCGAGGAGCTGCTCGGCAAGGTATGGGGCTACGATAACTACTACGGCGCGATGCGTACCGTGGACGTCACGATGTCCCGCCTGCGCGCCAAGATCGAGGATAAGCCCGCTGAGCCCGAGTATATCATCACCAAGCGCTCCAAGGGCTACTACATACCGAAGTGATTTTGAGGTAGACCGATGTACAGAAACCTGCACTACAAAATTATCCTGATCTTCGTCGTGTTTACGATCACGCTGATGACGGCGATCGGTGCGATCCTCGTCAGCAGTGCCTATAGTTTTTACAATAAGGATTTTCTGGATCAGATGAACGACGCCCTGTCGCCCGACGGCGCGCTGTGCGCGGAGCTCCGCGAGGCGCTCGGCGGCGAGGATTTTGCTACACGGCAGAAGGAGATCCTGCGCTCCTACTCGGGTCAGCTCGGGATCAGTAAATACAGAAACTATTATATTCTGGATGCGGGCGGCGTGTATCTGGAGGGCTCTGACGCGCGTCTGGGCGCGTCGCTGGAGATCACCGCCAATATGATCGCCGCCATGGCGGGCAACTACGGTACGGAGAAGCAATTCCATACGGATTACATCGACTATGCCGTTCCGCTCGTCGGCGAGGAGCACGCCTGCATTATTTATATCAAGGACCTGCAGAACGAGGCGCGTTCCTTCTCGATCATGGTATTCCAGATCGCTCTGCAGGCGCTCTTTATCGGTCTTGCCATTGCGGTACTGCTCTCCTTCTTCCTTGCCAAGGCGATCACCGCGCCGATCGGCAGACTGACCGAGGGTGCGCAGAGGATCGCGCACGGTAAATTTGAGGAGGAGATCGAGAATCGCTCCGATGACGAGATCGGCATTCTGACGACCGCCTTCAATCATATGAAAAACGTCCTCAAGGATACCATGGACGAGATCACGGGCGAGAGACAGAAGTTCGAGACGCTCTTTCTCTATCTGAACGAGGCGGTCGTCGTTTATAACAACGCGGGCAAGCTGATGCATATCAACAGAACCGCGCGCTCCCTGTTCCGCACGGACGGCGACGGTATGTTCTCCGACGGTACGACGCTCAATTTCTCCCGTATGCTCCGCTCGATGGGGCTGGACTACCGCGAGATCTCCGAAAAATATAAGGAGAACAGCAGTCATATCGTACACGACGTCATGTTTGACGAGCAGGTGGTGGACGTGAATTTTGCCGAGTTCCGCTATTTTGAGCGCAACGAGGAGATGCACGGCATCATGTGCGTCATCCACGACAATACCAGCCACTACGAGCTGGACAAGGCGCGCCGCGAGTTCGTCGCGGATATCTCTCACGAGCTGAGAACGCCTTTAACGGGCATCAAGGGCGCGCTGGAGACGATCATCGAGTACCCGATGCTGGATCAGGAGATCCGCGATAATTTCCTCAATATGGCGGTAGAGGAGTGCGACCGCATGACGCGTATCGTGTCCGACCTGCTCGTGCTCTCCCGTCTGGATAACAAGCGCACGGCGTGGAAGATCGAGACCTTCTCTCCGAGTAAATTCCTTGACCATATTTACGACGTTATGAGCGTGGAGGCAAAGAAGCGCTCGCAGACCTTCACCAGAACCTATCCGATGGATATGCCCGAGATCACGGGCGACCGCGAGAAGCTGCAGCAGGTATTGATCAACGTCGTCTCCAACGCCATGAAATACACCGCAGACGGCGGCACGGTCTCCATTACCGCGACACCCGCCAAAAAGGGAATCGCGATCTGCGTCGCCGATAACGGCATGGGCATCCCGAAGGAGGACTTGCCCAGACTCTTTGAGCGCTTCTACCGTGTGGAGAAGGCGCGCTCCTCCGACGCGGGCGGCTCGGGACTCGGGCTTGCCATCGCCAAGGAGATCTTGGACGCGCACGGCGGTGAGATCCGCGTGGAGAGCGCCGTCGGACGCGGAACGAGTGTCTTCGTGACGCTGCCCTATATATCGATCCTGACGGAGGAGAAAGCATAATGTCCGAGAAAAAATTGAGTATTGCCGAGCTTTTGAAGGACGTGGCGGTCGTTTTGCTCCTGGTCGCGCTCGTCTGCCTTTGCACGATCTATATGCTCTCCTATCAGACGGTCGGCGGCTACGCCTTCACAAGACAAACGATGGCGACCCTCAGCGGGGAATCGGTCAAATATCAGTATGCAGACTATTTTGAGTCATCCTATGCCTGTCCGCGCTTCGTCGGCTTTGCGGCAAGGGAACTCGGCGAGAACGTCGGCTTCCATTGCCTTGGCGGTGAGAACGCGTCGGTCAGCGCGACGCTCGTTCCGTTTTACGAGAAGCTTTTCGGAGAGGACGGGAGCGTGGTGAAGCTGACACCGGGGGCAGGGGAGGCGCTGTTTGCCGAATTGCTGGCGAGAGATCATATCTACGTTGCGTATGAAAACGACCTGCCGAAATCCTTGATCCTCGCGCTCGCAATGCAGGACGCGACGGTGCGCGAGATCACGGGTGAGTATATCCGCGAGATACTGATCGTGCCCGAGCTTCATCTCTATAACGGTGTCAGCATGATGCCCGCGGGCGTTCAGATCTATACGGAGATCTATACCTTCTACGCCGTTGCCCGCGACAGCGCGGGTAACTACTATCGCTACGCGACTGCGTACGTGCCCGAGGCGGCGACGGACGTCAGCTTTAACACAAATTACTATCTGACATATACTACAACAGACTCCTTCTTTTTCTACGAATATGCGGAGCTTTTGGCGACGGATACCTATTTTGACACGTACGATCTCCACGGACGCGTGTCGGATACGACGACCGTGCTGACGGCGGCGCACGGCACGCTGCCGCCCAAGACCCTGACGATGTCGTACGTCTCTCCGACGCAGACGCAGAGAGCGGCACTTTTGGATGCCCTGCGGATCAACCCCAATAAGGTAACGTCCTTTACGGACAGCAGCGGCGTCAGCTTTTATTACGACGAGGGCTGTAACGCCGGCATCACGCCGCGCGGACTCTTAACCTATACCGCGCACGTGGACGGCGGTCTGTCGCTCTCGTCACTCTTTGAGTACCGCGCGCAGGAGAATACCTACGACGCGCACGACTACGTCGGTGCGGCGCTTGTGCTCGCAAGCGATCTTTGGCAGGCGTTTTATGCGGCGGACGGTCACGGTCTTGAAATGTATATCTCCCGCGTGGACTACGACGGCGAGACGACGACGGTGTATTTCGGCTACACCTCGGACGGTCTGCCCGTGTATTTTGAGGGCTCGGCAGACCTTATCTCCTTCGCCTTCTCCGACGGCAGACTCCGTGCAGTCTCCTGTCAGTTCCTTGCGATCGATGTCGCACACCGTATGCCCGTGCCGTCGGATACGCTCTGGGATCTCAGGGTCGCCGTGATGGAGAATAAAACGCGGACGGCGTACGCCTACGCCTATTATCTCTACGACGGTGAGCCGTCGGGGGCGATGACGGTCGGAAGAAGAACGGAGGGTGCATCATGAATTGGAAAAAACTGAAGGTCCTTGCGATCGCTCTGCTCCTTTTGGTGGACGGCTTTTTTCTGTTTATGATCGTCCAGCGGAATTACCATTCCACGCATTACGACGGTGAGGTGATCGACTCTGCCATCGGCGTTTTCCGCAAGAGCGAGCTCTACGTTGACCGATCGTTTCTGGAGGATAAGGTCGTGACGCTCCCTGTGTATACGGGACGCGCCGTAAGCGATCTGTCGCAGACGGCCGTGGCTCGCACGCTGATCGCCGCGGGCTATCGCCTGAGCGAGGTGTCGGGCGGGATCCGATGCACGGATGCTATCGGGGAATTTTATTTCGGCAACGACTTTGCCTTCTATTATACCGAGCACGGACTCTACGATCGCCCGTCGGATCTGCTCGCAACGGAGCGGTATATCCGATTGACGCCTGAGAACGTCTACAGACAGGACGCCCTGCGCGTGGCGGCGAATTTCGTCGCCCGCTACAATCTCCGCTCCTTGGGTGAGGGCGCGTTTGACTATGAGATCGCCTACGGCGAGGTCTATTCCTCGGGCATCAATTATATCGTGACGCTCACGCAGCGGATCGACGGCGTGCCGATCTACGGTGAGATCTGTCTTCTCATTTCGGGCGGGCGCGTGATGGCGGCGGACGGCGTTTTCGTCACGTCCTCTCCCGACCGTCGGGAGTCGGCGGAGATGACGGATCTCATCAACGTCCTTTTTATGGAGAAGGCGTTTCTGGACGAGAGATATCGCGAGGGAGGCCGCTTCTCCTATACGCCGATGGTGCTCTCCAAGGTCGTTTATTCCTACGCCGTTTATTTTGACGCAGAAGGGACATTTTATTTCGTCCCCTTGTGTACGGTCTCTTATATGAACGGGGAATCACGCTCGTATAATTGCGTCTCACGCAAGCTGTACTCTTGATTTCTTAAAACAATTCGATAAATTTTTTTCAAAATCAGTTGGCAATTTCGTAAGAATATGCTATACTGATTTATGTTAGATTTGCGCTTGCAGAAAGCTGTGGTTTGGTGACAGAATGGAGAAATTTTGATGGAAAAAATTTTGGTGGAGGGCGGACGTCCGCTCTCCGGTAAGATAGACGTCAGCGGTATGAAAAACGCCGCTGTGGCGGTGCTCTTCGCGACGGTCGTCTCGTCCGATGTCTGTGTGATCGACAATCTGCCCGATATCAGTGACGTCGGCGATTGTCTGGCGATACTGAAGAGCGTCGGCGCTGAGATCGAGATCCTTGCCCCGAACAAGGTACAGATCGACACGACCGGCGTGATTGACACGGAGGCGCCGCTCTCTCTTGTGAGAAAGATCCGCGCATCCTATTACCTCGCGGGTGCCATGCTCGGGCGCTTCCACCGTGCGTGCGTCGGCTTACCCGGCGGCTGTAACTTCGGCGTGCGTCCGATCGATTTGCATCTGAAGGCGTTTGAGAAGCTCGGCGCAAAGGTGGACGTGGTCGGCGGCAGTATCGTCGCCGAGGCGGAGGACGGTCTGCACGGCAACAGCATCTACTTTGACAGCTGCTCGGTCGGTGCGACGATCAACGCCATCATTGCGGCGGTGCTCGCAGACGGCGTGACTGTGATCGACAACCCCGCGCGTGAGCCTCACGTCGTAGACGTAGCAAACTTTCTGAATGCCTGCGGCGCGGATATCCGTGGTGCGGGTACCAGCATAATCAAGATCAACGGCGGCTTGCCGCTTCACGGCTGTGAGTACGCTATCATTCCCGATATGATCGAGGCGGGTACCTTTATGGTGGCGGCGGCGGCCACAAAGGGTAAGCTCTACATAAACGGCGTCATCCCGAAGCATCTGGAGCCGATCTCGGCGAAGCTGCGCGAGATGGGCGTGACCGTGGAGGAGTACGATCAGGCGGTGCTCGTGACCGCGGGCGAGACGCTGACGGCGGCAAACGTCAAGACGCTGGCGTATCCCGGCTTCCCGACGGATATGCAGCCGCAGATGGCGGTGCTGATGTGCCTTGCGGACGGACCGAGCCACCTGAATGAAACGATATGGAATAACCGCTTCCGTTACGTCGAGGAGCTCCAGCGCATGAGCGCGAGGATCCGCGTGGCGACGGACGGACACTCGGCATATTTTGAGGGCAACACGGTCTTTACACCGTCCGTTGTCAAGGCGGTGGATCTGCGCGCGGGTGCGGCTATGGTTTTGGCGGCGCTTGCAACGGAGGGCTGTACGACCATTGAGGAGATCGCGCTGATCGAGCGCGGATACGACGATATCGTCGGTAAGCTCCGCCGCGTCGGTGCCAATATCCGCAAGATCCGGATTCCCGACGAAACGAATACCGGCATATTTTCTTAACGAAATCAGCGGAAGGATAGATCAAAATGAAGGAATTGAGCGTTTTTGATATTATCGGACCGATCATGATCGGTCCGTCCAGCTCGCACACGGCAGGCGCACTGAAGATCGCGCGCGTGGCAAGGATGCTGACGCAGACGAGGATCGTAAAGGTGCATTTCAAGCTTTACGGTTCGTTTGCCAAGACCTATCGCGGACACGGAACGGACCGCGCATTGCTTGCGGGCATCCTCGGCTTTGATACGGGCGACTACCGTGTGCGCGACTCCTTCGACCTTGCGACGGCGGCGGGCATCGAGTACGCCTTTGAGGAGATGGACGGCGAGACGGAGTACCACCCCAATACCGTAACCATCATCGTCACGGAGGAGAATGGCAACGTCTGCACGCTCCGCGGTGCCTCCATCGGCGGCGGTGAGATCGAGATCCACGAGCTCAACGGCTGTGAGGTCACCTTCTCGGGCAAGAATAACGCGATCCTTCTGCGTCAGAAGGACCGCCCCGGCGTGCTTGCCGCGCTGATGCGCGTGCTCGGCGACTATCAGGTCAATATCGTCAATATGAACGCGTACTGCGAGGACAGAGGGCTTACGGGCTTTACCGTCGTCGAGTTTGACGGCACACTCTCCGCAGAGGCGATCGCCGAGATCAGCGGACAGCCGAACGTACTGTCCGCAACCTTTATCAAGGTAAAGTAAGGGGGCGTATGCGATGAAAGGTCTGGATTTTACAAGCGGCGCGGAGCTGCTTGCCGTATGTGAAGAAAATGAAATGACGATCTCCGAGGCGATGTTCTCCCGTGAGGTATCCAAGTTCGGGGCCAATCACGAGGAGGTCTGGAATCAGATGTTCAAGACGCTCAACGTCATGCGTGAGAGCGTCGAGCGCTCTCAGACGGACGAGCTCAAGCTCCTCGGCGGCTATATCGGCGGAGAGAGCAAGAAGCTGCTCTCTCGCCTCAAGGAGAACCGTCCCTTGGGCGGTATGATCTCCCGCGCGTGCGCGTATGCGATGGGTGTGTTGGAGCTCAACGCCTCGATGGGACGCATCGTGGCGGCACCGACGGCAGGCTCGTCGGGCGTGCTCCCCGGCGTTCTCGTGGCGATCGACGAGGACTTTGAGTTTGACGACGAGAGCTTGATCAGTGCCCTCTTCAATGCGGGCGCGATCGGCTATCTGATCAGCCGTAACGCGACGCTGGCGGGCGCGGAGGGCGGCTGTCAGGCGGAGGTCGGTGCGGCGTCCGCGATGGCGGCATCAATGATCTGTGAGCTGCTCGGCGGCAGTCCCGAGGTCTGTCTTGCGGCGGCGGGGGACGCGCTCTCCAATATCCTCGGTCTGGTCTGCGACCCGATCGGCGGCCTCGTGGAATACCCGTGTCAGAAGCGTAACGCCATGGGTGTGGCAAACGCCATCATCAGCGCGGAGATCGCGCTGGCGACGGGCGGCGTGCGGCTCGTGCCCTTTGACGAGGTGGTTGCCGCAATGTATAACGTCGGCAGAAGCATCCCGTATCAGCTCCGTGAAACCGCGCTCGGCGGTCTCGCGGCGGCACCCAGCGTCAAGAATATCAAGCCCGGCACCGGTTGCGCGGCGTGCGGCGCTTGCAAATAAAACCGCTCGGATGAGGCACCTGCGATCAAGCAGGTGCCGTAGTTGTATTCGCCTTGCGGCGAGTTCTGTTGCTACGCAGTGCTATTGCTTTTAGCGTTTGTTCTTACAAAAGCCATGCTTGCCAAAAGAGGACAAAGAAAAGATCCGCAGACCGTTTTTACGGTTTGCGGATCTTTTCTTTACCTATAGGAAATTGCGTAAAATGGACCTCGCCGTTTTTCCGTGCTTGTCTGCGCGGAAAGCTAAGATAGGCGAGCTGGGGGCAGCGGGCACAGCCCGCTTTTTTCTGTTATGATCAAAATCAAAGGACTGACCGCCCTGTAAGCCGGGTTCTGTCGAGAACGATCATCTATCTTTGCCGCTCGTTACCGAGCGGCTCGTACGGCAGAGCCGTACTGCCACCGCGCATAGAGCTTGCGCTCGGTCGGGCCGACCGAATTTTGCGGGGTGTTGCTTCGGATAGGGTTTACATGGCACAGACAGTTACCTGCCTGTCGGTGAGCTCTTACCTCGCCTTTCCATCCTTACCGCGACGGGCGCGGCGGTTTATTTCTGTTGCACTTTCCCGGGAGTCGCCTCCGGCGGACGTTATCCGTTATCCTGCCCTGTGAAGCCCGGACTTTCCTCATGATAATACCTTTCGGCAACATATCACGCGATCGTTCGGCGCGGTCAGTATTTGATTTTAATGCTCGGGAGTAAGATCGATATGGGTGAGCCCCGATACGGGTGCGCTCGGGATCTCATCGGGGAGAGAGGCCTTCGTCAGCTCCGAGGTCCTCGTGTAGACCTGAAGCGGATAGGCAAAGGTCTCGCTGTAGACGTCGGCGTCGTTGATGTAGTACATATCCATATAGAGGTAGTTGACCTCGCCGCCCCTACTTGCATGTGCGCCCTTGTAGAGATACGCGGGCATGGGTGCGGTGGGTGTCGGATAATCCTTCTTGCTTGCGTCCTGCGTGCCGTCACCGAAAAGATATACGTTCTCGTAGGCGATACGCATATACTGGTATACGGTCTTGCTGTCGTGGACGTATTGATACTCGCCGTATACGTTGCCGTAGTCGTCTCTCAGGACAAAGACGAAGGGCAGCTTGCCGAGATCCTCGACGACGATGGGGTCGCTTACAAGAGACTCCTCCAGCGCCGCCTCGATCTTGTCGGCGGTCCACTCGGGGTGCTCTGCCTTCAGCGCACTTCTGCGCTCGGCGGTTCTCTTGGTAATGAGGCTCTGCTCCAGCGCCTCGATGGAGCTGTTGTTATAGCGTACCGTCAGCTGGAAGGAACCTGCCTCCGGGATATAGCAAATATCGGAGATGCTGAAATAACCGTCGTCTGCGATGCTCTCCACGGGCTCCTGCTCGTAGACGGCAAGTGCGCCGCCGTGCTCGGTATACGCGTGGTGAACGGACGCCGTCCACAAGATCTCAGAGAGCTCCTTGGGGGGCTTGCCCGTGCAAAGACGGAAGAAAAGAAGTCCGTAAACGATAAGGACGAGGAGATACATCAGATATTTCAGAAATTTTTTGATGGAGCGCAAGCTGAAGATTTTGCCGAACAGGGATTTCCGCTGATATATTTCTTCCTCGGTCATATTGCCGTAGTCTTCCCAGGTTTCTGCCATGAAATCACCTCCGTGATCATAAATTCAAAATAACATATGTTATTATACATGATTTTCAAATTCAAGTCAAGAGGCGAGGGGCGTTCCGATTGTAAATATTTTAAGAAAAAAGCGTACATCCGATTTTCTTGAAATGCTCGATCTTGCGGTCGATCTCATTCGTCGTTACGCGCATCTTCTCAGCAAGACACGCCTTGCAGAGATACTCCTCGGCATCACGGTAGATGAGGCGGCGGTAGATTGAGACCTCGTCCGAGGTCAGGCGCTTGTCGCACTGCATACAGAAGAGCATTATTTTGCCTTAACGAGCTGTGCGCGGAAGACGCGGCAGTCGCCTGCGGCAACCTTCACGTCGAAAAACTCCTTGTGTACGCCGAGATTCTTGCCCGTGAAGCAGTCACGGATCTTAAAGCCGTAGCCGCAGAGCGGGTCGAGACCGATCTCGTAGTAGGGGAGCATGATGTGCTTGTCCTTGTCGGAGGGGTTGAAGAAGGCGATGGCGTACTCACCGTTTGCGAGGTGACGGAAGCAGATCGTATTGTCGTGCTGACCGCGGTTGTCTCTCACGAAGATCGGGGGACGTGCCTCCTCGTCCTGGTTGATGGCGATGAGCTCCTTGTTGGTCAGGAGCGCGTGGGTCTCGTCGGAGATCGTACGCAGATCACAGCCGATCATCAAAGGCGACATGAACATACACCACATAGCGAAATGATAGCGGTACTGCGCGTCGGTGCAGCCGCTCTCGATGCCGACGTTGCCCTTTCCCTTCATGCCGACGACGAGCATATCAATGTCGTTGAAGCAGCCTGTGCCCGAGTAGCCGAGATTTGGCTTCTGGCTCTCGGAGAGACGGCAGATGGATTCAAAGGAGTCGAAGATATCGCCCGTGGAGCGGTACATATGGATGCCTCTGGAGCGAGCCCACTCCCAGACCTTCTCATTGCCCCAGTTGCACGCGGAGAAAAGGATCTCTCTGCCGCTTGCCTTGAGCGCCATGGCCATGCGGTTATAGCCGAGCTTGTTGGAGGCGGAGGGGTGATAGCAGTTGTCGTACTTCAAGAAGTCAACGCCGATCTCCGCAAAGAATTTTGCATCCTGAAATTCATGACCGAAGCTGCCGGGGTAGCCTGCGCAGGTGAGCGGACCGCAGCAGGAGTAAATGCCGAATTTCAGTCCCTTGGCGTGGACGTAGTCGGCAACGTATTTCATGCCGTTCGGGAATTTTTCATGATCGGCAACGAGATTGCCCTTTTTGTCGCGCTGCTTTTCGGACCAGCAGTCGTCAATGACGAGGTACTCATAGCCTGCCTTGAGGAAGCCCTTGTCCACCATGAAATCTGCCATTTCCATGATCGTCTGCTCGTTGATCTTTTCTCCGAAGGTATTCCACGAGTTCCAGCCCATTGGCGGTGTTTTTGCTAACATAGGTTCGTTCTCCTTTTTATAATATAATAAAGTAAGAGTTTTACGTTCTCCGCTCACATTATAAACGCATCTGAGAAAAAAGTAAAGGGATTTCGGAAATTTTAGAGAAAGAAATTCGTTTTCGCCTTGTGATGCGACGGAAGGATATGATACAATAAAGGCACTAAAGAAAGGAGCGGCGGTATGGAACAGATCAGCTTTCGTAATACGGAGATCACAGGCGGCCTTTTTCGGGTCAAGCAGGACATGGTGCGGGATACGACCGTACACGCGGTGTACGACCGCTTCCGCGAGACGCATCGCTTTGATGCGCTGAAATGCAAGTGGCGGGAGGGGGGAGCCGAATAAGCTGATATGATGTTTTTGCGCCGCGATACCCCGCAAAGCAAGGAGTTTCAGAAGCCAAGCTGTGCTTGGCGCGTGAAAGGACTATGCGACCGGGGAGAGAAAGGGCGTCCGCCCGGAAAAAGGGGCAGGAAGAAAAAAAGACATCCGAACAAAGTTCGGATGTCTATCGAATGGTGACCCGGACGGGAATCGAACCCGTGTTACCGCCGTGAAAGGGCGGTGTCTTAGCCGCTTGACCACCGGGCCAAACAAATGGCAACCGAAGTTGCCATGGTAGCGGAAGTTGGATTTGAACCCACGACCTTTCGGGTATGAACCGAGCGCTCTAGCCAACTGAGCTATTCCGCCATGCCTCGCCGTTGCGTTGCCGCTTGGCTGATTGCTCGACTATTATATCACGCTATTTTCAATTTGTCAATAGGTTTTTTGAAAATAATTTTGATTTTTTAAAAAAGTTTTTTTCATGTTTGCCGAGAATTTCCGTTGAGAATTTCGACAGAAAAAGTAAAGAGAAAAAGGAGGAGATCCTATGAAACGATGGTTTACCGTATTGCTTATTGGCATGCTTCTTTTGAGCGTGGCATCCTGCTCACAGCCGCCCGTGCAGGGCACGTCTGATGGCGGCAGTAATGAGCTCGTTATTCTGCCTGAGCCGATCACTCGCTTTGTCGGGACGGTGATGAAATGCAATGAGAGCTCGATCGAGGTGTATACGGAGGATGACGCGATGTTTGAGAAAACGGGCTCCTATTATACGGTGTATCTGCCGCTTGGTGACGATATGGGCGGCTATATTGTCGGCGATCGTGTGGAGGTGACCTTCACGGGTGAGCTTGACAAGGTCTATCCCGTATATATCAAAAGCACGGTTTCTGTCACGCTCCTGCAGGAGAGTCCCTTTGTTTTGAATACGTCCGACAGGACGGCGTCCTTTGACGCTTCGGTGTATGAGGTCGATCGGGAGCAGTGCACGGTATCCGTCCGTATGCTCGATGGAGAGGGAAGCTTCCGCGTCTCTACCGCAAGCTTTGCGAATATGGATTTTTGCGTTGGGGACGTATTGAAGGTTACCTACGATGCAAAGACGGGTCTGCCGACCGAGGGTGAGCTTCTGGTACCCGTAATGCTTCGCTATCGGCTGCGGAAGGAGACCTCGGTGGAGATGGAGGCGACGGTCCTTGAGATCTGTGAGGACGGTATGCGCATTCTCGAAGTCTGTGAGGAGGACCCGAGGGAATTTTATTTGCTGACATCGAATGGCAGTGACTTTGCCGTCGGTGAGCAGCTCGGCGTAAGATTCTCCTACCGTGGGATCGGGGAGGCACCGTACCGCATACAGGCTACCTTCTGGTCGCAGGCTCCCGTGAGCCGTGACAAATACACGGTGTGGGCGCGACTCACGGCGGTTAACGCCCAAACGGGCTGGGCCGATGCGGGTGTATATCTTTACTACACGATGATTGAGGAGTACGCGCCGTTTCGCGGCTCCCATGTGACGGACTCGGCCTATGAGGCACCGCAAGCCACCTTTTTTGACGGTGCACTCTCTCTCCGCTACGAGAAGCCGGAGACTCTTGCGGATTATCGGAGAGGCGATTATGTGGAGATCACATTTTCGCTCTACGGCTCAGCACCCGAGGCATCTTTTTCACAGCTCGGGCTGTCGGGGGCGGAACGCACGGAGTGCGTCGGTATCTCGATCCGCCGTCTGACCGAGGAAGAGATCACCAAGGTGTACGCCGAGACGACCGTGTACGGAAAATATCTCGGTGAGGATGAGACGGAGTATGCCTTTGACGTGGACGGTGCGCTTTGCTACGTTCCCAAGGCGGCGTTTGACCGTCATCCGCGCTTCCGCTACGGCGAGACGGCTGAGATCGTGACGGACGGGATCTTATATACGGATCTCCGACGGGCAGACGCATCCGAGTGAGTTGTTTTGAGGAGTTTCTTGGATTTTGCATTGCATCGGTGGCAAAAGTGAATCTATTTGATTCATTTTTGCCACTTCAAAAAAATCTCAAAAAAATCAGAAAAACTTTTAAAAACCTATTGACAAATTGAAAGAGTTGTGGTAATATATAAATCGCGCAAGGGCAAGCGCCCGAGCGGAAAGCAAATGGGAGCATAGCTCAGCTGGGAGAGCATCTGCCTTACAAGCAGAGGGTCATAGGTTCGAGCCCTATTGTTCCCACCATTTGGCCCGGTAGTTCAGTTGGTTAGAACGCTAGCCTGTCACGCTAGAGGTCAGGGGTT
>JAFTIJ010000039.1 GCA_017456965.1 Clostridia bacterium | reverse complement strand
TGGAGTGAAAAATTAGATTTTCGTTATGCAAAAGTAACTTTTTGAAAAGTCATATATTGGGGCGGGCGGTTGGCTCTTGCGCAGATCCTTCACTCCACTTCGTTCCGTTCGAGGATGACAGCGCAGGGAGTGTTTACGGGATACGTTTACCCAAGCGCCCCCCAATCGCCCTCGCCGTTTTGCGGAATATCGGCAAAAGCGGCGTAACGATAGGCGAGCACGATCCCGCGGGCGTTGCCCGCAAGAGGTAATTTTTATGCAGTATTCTTATATTCTTCATACACCCGAAAAAACGCTGACGTCGGTTTGCGACGTTGACGTGCTTCACGCCGCGCCGTGCGCGGACTACGAGACCGAGGGCTTTACCTGTCATGTGACCTCTCGGGACAAAGGAATCTACAAAATCATTGAAATGACCGTTTCGGCAAAAACGGACGCCGCGGTGTATCTTTCCGTCAAGGGCGAGGGGGAGGGCGAGATCTACTCGTTTGCGGGACTTCCGCGCGACGAGCGTCTCTATCGACAGAGTCCCCACAATCCCGACCGCTATCACTTCAAAATGGAGCGGAGCGCCGTGCCGATGGTCGCTGTCGTGAAGGACGGCGAGGCGGACTTCTTTATCTCCGATAACCCCTCGTATTTCGATAACGCCACGACGCAGCATATCCTCCCCGCCGAGCATACCTTCTATCTCTCCTCGGGCGACAAGGGCGGTCAGCCCAATAACCCCGAGAGCGATCCCTTCGCGCCCATCTTCCACAAGATCGGCGGCGAAAAGACGCATACCTTCCGCTTCATCACCTTCCGCACCAAGGCGGATAACCTGAAAAATATCCGCAAGGAGGCGTTCCGCGCCATCGAGAAGGTCTGGGGCAACGGCGAGGACTCTCTCTACCGCAGTATCAGCTTCGCCAGCAACTATATGCACCTCAGAAAGAACGAGAAGGGCATCAGCGATAAGTGGGTCGTCGCGGGTATCGAGTACGCCAATACACAGTATTTCCGCGACTCCTTTTATCAGACGATGATCTTTGACGACGAGACACAGGCACAGTGCTTCCTTGCGCTCAACGGCAAACAGATCTCGATCGAGGCGGAGAACCCCATGATCTATCTGATCTGGACCTACCGCATCTTCAAGAGCGGCAAGCCGATCTACCGCGATAAGGCGGATATGGCGTTCCGTGAGGTCATCCGATGCATGGACAAGAAGCCCGACGGCGGTATGTACCCCAACTGCCGCGTTGAGGAGCACGGCGCCTTCCGCAACTGGTTTGATATCTGCTGCTACGCGCTCGACGACGTGGACGCTTACACGCAGGGCGTCTGCATCTGTGCGCTGGAGGCGGCGAAGCGTCTCGGCTACGATATCGGTGACCGTAAGGAGCGCGCACTCGCTCGCTACCATTCCCTTTTCAACGGGGAATTCATCCCGCTGAGTGAGCAGAAGCAGTATCTTGCCGTTGATATTTCCGTGGGTGAGGTGCTTTACTATATGCTCTTTGATGAACTCTTTATTGACAACGAACAGTTTGAAAAAACATACAGAAAAATCGTTGACGGACCTTCCCGCACAAAGTACGGTATCAAGATCGTCTCTGCTACGGACGGCTCCTATCTGCCGCTTGAGGCGTACGGTCTGGACGGCTACGTTCATCCCGGCTTCAATACCATCGACGTCGGCAGATATGCAAACGGCGGCTCGTACCATATTTACGAGATGCTCTTCCATATTGCGGCGTATCTGCACGGCATCCCCGACGCGGAGGACAATCTCATAAACCGTCTGATGATCGACCTCGACTACGACGGTGCGACACACGAGTATATGCATACCATCCGCGGCACGGGCGTCAAGGCAAATCAGGGCTGGAACGCGGCGATCCACGCCATCTGGGCGGAGATCATGAGACGCGGACGCGCGACGAGTCGCTTCTTCGACGCGGCGGACGCCAAGCTCGAATCCTTCTGAGCTCCCTATTTCTGTGATAAATCAACGGAGGCAATTATGTATTTGCAGAATCTTCACACACACAGTACCTATTGCGACGGCAAGGACAAGCCCGAGGAGATGATCCTCTCCGCGATCGAGCAGGGCTTTGACTCCGTCGGCTTCTCAGGCCACTCCTATATGTTCTACTCCCCGAGCCACTCCATGTCGATCGAGGGCACGGAGGAATATAAGCGCGAGGTCCGCGCACTCAAGGAAAAATATCGCGACAAGCTCGATATTTTCTGTGGCTTGGAGTTTGATATGTATTCCGAGATCGAGATGACGGGCTACGACTACGTGATCGGTGCCGCGCACTATCTCAAGATCGGTGACGAGTACGTCGGCTTTGACCGCACGGCGGACGTCGTTGAGGGCATTATCCGCGACTACTTCGGCGGCGACGGCATGAAGTACGCCAAAATGTATTACGAGACGCTCTCCGAGCTCCCGAAATACGTCAAGTCGGATATCCTCGGTCACATCGACCTGATCTGCAAGTTTGCGGAGACGCACAACTTCTTTGATTGGGAATCCAAGGAATACAATCGCTATCTTCTCGGCGCGATCGACGCGCTGACGGGCAAGATCCCGTTTTTTGAGGTCAATACGGGCGCGGTCGCGCGCGGCTATCGCAAGACGCCGTACACGACGCACGCGATGTTAAAGGAGCTGAAGGCACGCGGCTGGGGCGCTACGATCAGCTCGGACTGCCACGACAGACGCTATCTCAAGCAGAGCTTCGGCGAGGCCGCCGAAATGCTGAAGGCGGCTGGCTTCAAGGAGATCTACGTTCTGAAAGCCTCTGGCTTTGAGGCCGTACCGATTGACTAAAGGAGTATGACGATGGATACTGTGATTTCTTACGTAACGAGCCTTTCGGCAAGTCAGGTGATCGCGTGGATCATGGCGATCTTCTCGATCGTCGGCGCGGTCGATTGCATTTTCGGCAGCCGTCTGGGGCTTGGCAAGGAATTTGAGCGCGGCATGATGCTCCTCGGCACGATGGCGCTCTCGATGGTCGGTATGATCATCATTTCCCCTCTGATCGCAGAGCTTCTGCGCCCGATGCTCGTCAAGATCGCGGAGGTGCTCCCCTTTGACCCCTCGATCGTTCCCGCGTCTCTCTTCGCCAACGACATGGGCGGCGCACCGCTCTCGGAGGAGCTGGCGATGAACGCCGACATCGGCTATTTTAACGGTCTCGTCGTGTCCTCCATGATGGGCTGTACCATTTCCTTCACCATTCCCGTAGCGCTCGGCATCGTCAAAAAGGAGCAGCACAGAGAGGTCCTGCTCGGTCTGCTCTGCGGTATCGTTACCATTCCCGTCGGTTGCTTCTTCGGCGGTCTGGTGATGGGCATCGGTATCGTGGCGCTTTTGCTTGACCTTCTGCCGCTGGTGCTCTTCTCGGGCATTATCGCGTTTGGTCTGATGAAGTTCCCCGACGTCTGCGTCAAGATCTTCAACGTCTTTGGCGTGATCATCAAGATCCTCATTACCGCAGGTCTTGCGCTCGGCGTCTTTATGTTCTTGACCAAGCTCCCCATTGATCAGTACATCAAGGTCGATACCTATATGGAGGGCATCGAGGTCGTTGCCAACGCCTCCGCTGTCATGACGGGTGCCTTCCCTCTCGTTTATCTGATCTCCAAGCTTCTGAAAAAGCCCCTTTGCGCCCTCGGTAAAAAGATGAAGATCAACGACATCGCCGCTACGGGTCTCGTCTCCACGCTCGCGACGAGCATGACGACCTTTGATATGATCCAACACATGGACAAAAAGGGTGTCGTTCTGAACTCCGCCTTTGCGGTATCCGCGGCGTTCACCTTTGCGGGGCATCTCGCTTATACGCTTGCCTTCCGTGCAGAGTGTCTGCCCGCCGTGATCGTTGCCAAGCTGATCGCGGGCGTGCTCGCGCTGATCATGGCGGTCATCATCTACGGCCGTATTTATAAAAAGGAAGAAACCACCGAGGAGGCAGTCGCCGAGACGGCCCCCAAGGCGTGATCTCCCACGCCCGACAAGCAAAAAATGCCAATCAAGCGCTTTTCGCTTGATTGGCATTTTTTGCTTATGGGGGAGGCATAAAAAGGCTCCCTCCCGGAGGGGGCGGCGCCTCGACGACCCGTTGTTTCCAACCCCGACGATCCGCAACGCCGTAGGGACCGGCGTCCCAGACGGTCCAAAAAAGCGGAAACCTCCCCTGCGCCGTCATCCTTGAACGGAACGTAAGTGGAGTGAAGGATCTGCGCACGTGGGCGCTCTCGATCAGATGCGTACTCTTTTCAGAAAATATCCTACGCCAAAAGAAAATCGGATTTATAACTTCTACCGTGCGCAGATCCTTCACTCCGTGCATAGCACTGCGTTCGAGGATGACAGGCGCAGGGAGTGCACGGCACAATGCGATTGATAACAAAAGCGCGTGTTGCCGTTAGGCTCCCTCCGGGAGGGAGCTCCCGACGGAGGTCGGGTGAGGGAGAGTGCGTGTATGATATCTTGCGGGCTGAATATTATTTCGGGAAACTGTGCCTATCGTATATACGCATCTCATAAATTCAGCCGTTACCTTTATTGCACGCAGGCTCCTTCCACCGCTACGCGGTCCCCCACGGGGTCCCCAAGCCGCCGTGCGCGGCTCGGGGTTCTCGACATCCCTCTCGGAGGGAGGCAAACGAGCGCTTACTCTCCAAAGACGGCGCGCAGGCGTTTTTCTGCGTCTCGGCGTTCTGTTTTGAAGCAGATGGCGGCGATGCCCCAGAGGACGATCAGCAGTAAAAACGGCAGAAAGCTGAGGACGGGTCGATACAGGGCGACGGCGAGCCCGACGGCGATGCAGAGCGCGGTCATGAGCCACAGCAGGAGCAGGACGGAGCGCTTGAGTGAGAGCTTTGCCGTAATGAGCGTGCCGCCGTCTTTCTCGCAGACGTCCCCGCGTATGACGGGGAGAAAGATGCTATGGTGCTCCACAATGGGGCGCAGAGAAAACTGCTCTCCCGTGACCGCTCCCCGAAAGGGATAGGAGCCGTCGATCTCGGCAATACGCGCGGCAAGTCGGTTGTCCGTCGTGGCGCGGTAGAGTGCCAACAGATTTTCGCGGCAGGTACGACTGTTTTCTATCGTGATCGTTTTTTGAAACATGGTGAAATTCTCTCTTTTTTTGAAGGTGAAATCAAAAACCGCCGCTTGCGGGCGGCGGTTCTTTTGTTTTTGTCGTTTGGCAGATCGCAGGGATAGGTAGCTTTGCTGATGGATATCGGGCGCACCCCACAAAAGAGCTGTTGCCCATTGTAGCGACAAGCCAACCTCGCCGTTTCGCCGAGCTTATGTGCTCGGAAACCCGACATAACGGCACATTGCCCATTGTAGCGACAACTCAACCTCGCCGTTTCGCTGTGCTTATGTGCTCGGAAACCCGACATAACGGCACGTTGCCCATTGTAGCGACAACTCAACCTCGCCGTTTAGCCGTGCTTATGTACTCGGAAACCTAAATAAAGGCGAGCACAAGGAAGCGGGCACAGTCCACAAAGCCATTTTCTATAGCAAGAACAACCCAACCTCGCCGTTTCGCCGTGCTTATGTACTCGGAAACCTAAATAAAGGCGAGCACAAGGGTGCGGGCACAGCCCGCTTATTTGGCGAATTCGGCTACGCGGCTTTCGCGGATGACGTTGACCTTGATCTGACCGGGGTATTCGAGCTCCTGCTCGATCTTTCTGGCGATATCGCGTGCGACGACGATCATCTGGTCGTCACCGATCTGCTCGGGCTTGACCATGATACGGATCTCGCGTCCCGCCTGGATCGCATAGGACTTGTCAACGCCCTGGAAGCTGTTGGAGATCTCTTCGAGCTTCTGGAGACGCTTGATGTAGCTGTCAAGATCCTCGCGACGCGCACCGGGTCTTGCCGCGGAGATCGCGTCTGCCGCCTGAACGAGTACGGCAATGATCGTCTGCGCCTCTACGTCGCCGTGATGCGCCTCGATCGCGTGGATGACGTCCTTGTTTTCCTTGAACTTGCGAGCGATCTCAACGCCGAGCTGGATGTGAGAGCCCTCGACCTCCTGCGTCAGCGCCTTACCGATATCGTGGAGCAGACCTGCACGTCTTGCGAGGGTGCTGTCGAGACCGAGCTCGTTTGCCATAATGCCCGCGAGGTATGCGACCTCGACGGAGTGGGTCAGTACGTTCTGACCGTAGCTGGTGCGGTACTTCAGTCTGCCGAGGAAGCGAACGAGGTCGGGGTGCAGACCGTTGATACCGATATCAAAGGCGGCCTTCTCACCTGCCTGCTTGATGGTGGTCTCAACCTCTCTGCGTGCCTTCTCTACAGTCTCCTCGATTCTGGAGGGATGGATTCTGCCGTCGGAGATCAGACGTTCGAGCGTGATTCTCGCGATCTCGCGGCGAATGGGATCAAAGCAGGAGAGTGTGATCGCCTCGGGCGTGTCGTCGATAATGAGGTCGACGCCCGTGAGCGTTTCGATCTTGTGGATGTTTCGGCCCTCTCTGCCGATGATGCGTCCCTTCATCTCATCGCTGGGAAGCGGGACAACGGATACGGTGGTCTCAGAGACCTGATCGGACGCCAGACGCTGGATCGCCAGAGAGATGATATTCTTGGCGCGTTCGTCGGCGGTGTCGTGCAGTTCGCTTTCGATTTGAGAGAGCTTGATGGCGGCTTCGCGCTTTGCTTCGGTTTCGATCTTGGAAACGAGCTCTGCCTTTGCCGTCTCGCATGTATAACCGGAGATCTCTTCCAGCTTTGCGAGCTGAGCGTTCTTGAGCTGTTCGATCTCGGCTTGGATCCGTTCGTTTTCACGGATTTTCTTATTAAGCATTTCGTCCTTGCGCTCGAAATTTTCGATCTTGCGTTCCAGCGTTTCTTCCTTGGCAAGCGCCTTATTTTCGAGACGGAGGATCTCCTGTCGGCGTTCCTTGTTTTCGCGCTCGGCCTCGGTCTGGGATTTCAGAATTTCGGCTTTGGCTTCTACGATCAGCTCCTTGCACTGGGCTTCACCTGTTTTGACGGCTTCGGCGACGATGCGTTCCGCTTCCTTCTCGGCAGAGCCGATGGTTTTTTCAGCGGTCCCCTTGCGGATCAGATAACCGAAGACGATGCCCCCGGCAAGACAAAGGACACCTACGATGGCTGCAATTACATATTCCATGCTTAATGTAGCACCTCCTTTATATATATATAAATTTTTTTACGCATTTGACGCTTGGTCATCTGCGACACAAAACCATTATAATATATTTGAGGGATATTGTCAAGACAAAATGCGCTTTTCGGTTCAGCAACCGCATTTACTTTTTGCGGATGGGTCAGAACGGTCGATCATCCGACCGAGACGGGAAACGTCAGATTCTCGTAGTATCTTGTAACATTTAAAACTTCACTTTTGCAGATACCTCCTCTGTGCTGTCATCCTCGAACGAAACACAGGGAGTGCACGGCGCAATGTGATTGATAACAAAAGCGAAGGTTGCCGTTAGGCTCCCTCCGGGAGGGAGCTCCCGACGGAGGTCGGGTGAGGGAGAGCGCGTGCATGATATCTTACGGGCTGAATATTATTTCGAGGAACCATGCCTATCGTATATGCGCATTTCATAAATTCAGCCGTTACCTTTATTGCACGCAGGCTCCTTCCACCGCTACGCGGTCCCCCACGGGGTCCCCAAG
>JAFTIJ010000038.1 GCA_017456965.1 Clostridia bacterium | reverse complement strand
GCAAAGACCCGGCATGGGCGGACAAAAGCCCCAGCTCGACATGAGACCCGGCGGCGGCAGACGCGGCCCCGCCATGGTCGCGGAAAAGCCCAAGAACCTCCGCAAGACCGTCGCAAGGCTTCTTACCTACATCGGCAAAAAGCGTACCATCCTGATCTTCATGATCGTGTGCGTCGTTCTGTCGGCGGTCGTCACGCTCTTAGCACCCATCATGCAGACCGAGGCGCTGAACTTCCTCACCGTGACCTCCGCGGGCGGCTATATGGAGATCGTCGACGGCTTCCCCCGCATCGACTTCGCGGGCATGATCCGCATCCTCGTCGTCCTCGGCATTCTCTTCCTTGCGTCCTCGGCGCTGACCTATACGCAGTCCCGTCTCTCTGCCAATCTCTCGCAGAACACGGTACGCACGATGCGTGGCGACCTCTTTGACAAGATCAAGAAGCTCCCGCTCAAGTACATTGATAACCACCCCCATGGCGATATCATGAGCCGTATGACCAACGACATCGAGCATATCTCCAATACGATCTCGCAGTCGGTCACCTCGCTGATCTCCAGCTTGATCACGGTCGTCGGCGCGCTCGCCATCATGCTCTATTACAGCCCTCTGATGACCTTGGTCAGCATCCTGACCATCCCCGTCACGCTCCTTGTCACGTCGTTTGTGACCAAGCGCGTCCGTCGTTATTTCGTCGCACAGCAAAAGCTGCTCGGCAAGCTGAACGCCGAGGTCGAGGAGAGCGTCATGGGCTACCGCACCATCATGGCATTTTCCCGCGAGGAGATCATCAAGGACGAGTTCGGCAAAACGAGCGCCGAGCTCCGCAAGACGGGCATCAAGGCCGAGATCTTCGGCGGCGTCATGGGTCCGCTCATGAACCTCATCAATAACGCAGGCTATCTTCTGATCGTCGTCATCGGCGTCATCCTCGCCGTCAACGCGAGGATCCCCGTGACCACCGTCTATCTTTTCATTCAGTTCTCCAAGCAGTTTACCCGTCCGATCAACGAGATCGCCAACCAGTTCACCGCGATCCTCAACGCCGTCAGCGGTGCGGAGCGCGTCTTTGAGATCATGGATCAGCCCTCCGAGATCGACGAGGGCGAGATCATCCTCGATCCCAAGGCACCCATCGGACATCTCTCCTTCCGCAATATCCACTTCTCCTACATCCCCGAGGAGCCTGTGCTGAAGGACTTCTGCCTTGAGGTCGATCAAGGGCAGAAGATCGCCATCGTCGGCAAGACGGGCTCGGGCAAGACGACGATCATCAACCTCCTGACGCGCTTCTACGAGATCGACTCGGGCGAGATCCTGCTCGACGGTGTGGATATCCGTGATATCTCCAAGGACAGTCTGCGTCACAATATCGCGATCGTCCTGCAGGATACCGTTCTCTTCACCGACACCATCGGCGCCAATATCCGCTACGGTAAGCTCACCGCCAAAAACAGCGAGGTGCAAAAGGCAGCGGAAACCGCGAACGCGCACCGCTTCATCAGCCGTATGCCCAAGGGCTACGACACGATGCTCACCGAGTCGGGCGGCAATATCAGTAACGGTCAGCGTCAGCTGCTCTCCATCGCCCGCGCCGTGCTCGCCGACCCGAAGATCCTGATCCTCGACGAGGCGACCTCCAGCGTCGATACCCGAACGGAGATGAGGATCCAGAACGCGATGATCAACCTCATGAAGGGACGCACCACGCTGATCATCGCACACCGTCTCTCCACCATCCGCGACGCCGACAAAATCATCGTTCTCGACGGCGGCAGCATCTGCGAGTCGGGCAACCACGAGGAGCTCCTCGCCAAAAAGGGCGTCTACTACGACCTCTATATGTCCCAGTTCGCAGGCATCGCAACCTGATCGGCGTCGACACCCATACGAAGCATCATGCGGATCTCCCGTCCCGGAAGATCCGCATCGTTTTTTCGATCTATCCACAAAAAAGCGGAAATCTTTTCTCGGCATATTCACAAAAAAATTGACAAAACAAGATTCCTATGCTACAATAAAAAGGTAAACTATTTCAGAAAGGAAGCATCTTATGATTCTACCCATTTACCTGATTCTCGTTGTGGCAGTCAGCGCTGTGACGCTCCTCGCCTTTGCCATCGACAAGAAAAACTCCTCCAACGAAGCGAATGCCCGTATGCCCGAGATGGTCCTGCTCTCGCTCACCACGTTCGGCGGTTCGATCGGTGCGCTCATCGGCATTTACGTGCTCCGTCACAAATCCAATTTCGTAACCAAATTCCATTTCGGCATTACCGTATGGCTCTCCGCGATCGTTCAGGCGGCGATTGCCGTACTGCTCATCCTCGCGTGATGGCGAGCCGACACAACATCTGACACGGAGGTAATTTATGGCAAGATCCAACGAATACACCCACGGCGGAAGCGCGGGCAAAAATATCTACCTGCTTCTTCGCGCCATCCTCAACACCGTCGCCTTTGCCGCATTCTTCTTCGGCATCTACATGATCCTGACGGCCCCCGGCACACTCGCCACCGTCATCGCCGCAGGCGGTGCCGTTCTCCTGATCGCGTGCCTTTGGTTCAACCTGATCGCACCCTACATCCACAGAAAGAAATAAAAAACAAATCGGCAGAGGATTTTCTCTGTTGTCCTTAACGGAGAATTTGCGAATACAAAATTTCGGCAGAGAAAACACTTGTTTTTTCTGCCGATTTGTGATATAATGGAAAAGATAAAATTTTGGAGGAGTAAGTATGTCGCTTGATTACAACGAAAAGAATATTCCTCTTGCAAAAAATCTTCGTAAAAATGCAACGCCGCAAGAAAATCATTTGTGGTATGATTTCTTATCAAAATATGAAATCAGAGTTCAAAGACAAAAAGCCATAGATACATTTATTGAAGAATTTTACTGCCACAAAGCCAAACTGATCATAGAAATTGCCGGCTCGCAGCATTATATCGAAGAAGGCAGACAAAAGGATGAATTTCGTACTGAAATCCTTGAAGGTTATGATCTGAAAGTCATACGGTTTACCAACCGACAGATCAACACAAACTTTCGTGG
>JAFTIJ010000037.1 GCA_017456965.1 Clostridia bacterium | reverse complement strand
GCCAGCGTTCATCCTGAGCCAGGATCAAACTCTCTAAAAAATTGTATATCCTCAAGACCTTAAGCCTTGTTGATAGCGTTTTTCAGAGCTTTATCTTAGCTTCTTACTTTAGTACTTTGTGTTCAAAGTTATTAACGAGATCTTATTTTCTTTCGTCTCTATTTGTTGTTCAATTTTCAAGGACCGTTGTTTTGCCGCTCTCGTTTCGAGCGCTCATGTAGTATAGCACAATCGTTTTTAAATGTCAATACCTTTTTTTAAATTTTTTAGATTTTTTTTGGCTTTTTTCATGTTTCGTTTTTTGTCGTTTTTCTTCCTTTTATTATAGCCGATTCCCGATATAAATTTTCGTGCATATCCTTGACCTCGTCTTGAAAATGTGATAGAATATTATCAAATAAAATAAATGAATTGTGAGGTAACGACATGAAACCGACACAACCCGCACCGCTTCTCATCGTGATCGCAAGCTACGACGCCAACGGCAACGGCATCAACGACTACGATCCCGCGCACCCCGAGCTTGTCACCGACAAGACCTCTCCGATCTATGGAGAGCAGTGGGCGCTGACCAAGCCCGAGGATTGCTATGAAACCTTCTTCGGTGAAAACAGCTACTCCATGCTGAATTATTACAAGGAAATGACCAATAATAAGTTTTGGTTCTATCCCGTCCACATCGACCACCCTCAGAAAGAGGGCGCATTGGAGGGCATCCTTGAGATCACCGTTCCGATCCCCCACCCCGCCGCGATGCGCAATCTGGAGGGCTATGACAACAGGATAGCGGCACAGAAGGCGATCGCCACCATCGTCAAGGCGTGCGACCCCTACGTTGACTTTGCAAAATACGATCTCAACGGTGACGGCATCGTCACCCCCGACGAGCTTGCCATCATCATCCTGAATGCAGGCTACGACAACGCCTCCACCAAGCCCGACCTCGCCTTCTCCAAGGTGAGAGAGGAAAACGGTCCGCTCCCCAGCCACCGTTACATGGTACACGGCACGAGCCAACCGACCGACGTCACCATGCGCGGCGACGTCAAGATCGTCAAGATCTCCAACGTCGGCGAGCTGACCTCCTACGGTCCGATGTCGATCGGCACGCCCGCCCATGAGCTGGCGCACAATCTTGGCGCGCAGGATATGTACAGCCGCTTCACGCATCCGCACGAGCGCGTCCCCGGTTGGCCGATCCCCGCAAACCTCTCGCTGATGTCCCGCGGCAACAAGATGGAGGGTGGCTCCCGTCCCGCCTATATCGACCCGTATCAGAGAGTATACCTTGGCTTCTCCGAGGAGGAGCTCGCTGAGGAGGACGGCATCTACACGCTCTACTCCACGCGCTCCGGCAAGTACAAGGTATTAAAGATCACGACCCCCGACCCCAAGGAATACTTCTACGCAGAGGTACGTCTGAAGGACGGCTTTGAGTCTGCGCTCACCCCGGGCGACTCCAAGGGCGGCGTCATCTTCTGGCATATCGACGACGATATCAACGACGAGTGGTTCTTAAAGGCGCAATGCGTCTCCTCCAACAGACCGAACGGTCAGCATCACGACCTCGGTAACGCCGTTCACGTTCGCAATATGTTCCCCAAGGTCGTAGGTCCTGACGGTGAGATGATCAAATACGGTCCGCACTTCACGCTGGAAAGAGAATTTTGCGAGGATCCCTTCTACTATAAATCGGACGATCCCGAGACGAGCCTCTACGACTCCTCCGCATTCTGCGGCGCGGCAAGCTTCTCTTACAGTCTGAACAGCTTCCCCGCAGACGTCCCCTACACGTGGAAGCTGACGGTCGAGGTGCTCGATGAGCCCGGCGACGAGATGAGAATCAAGATCACAAGAGGTGCAACGAAGGCATGAAAAAGCTGATATCTGTATTTCTGGCCCTCGCCTCGCTCGTAACGCTTCTCCTGCTTTGCTCCTGTGGCGAGACCGCAAAAAACTATACCGCCGAGATCGTCGTACGCGATTACGGCACGATCACCGTTTATCTTGACGGCGAAACCGCACCGATCACGGTCAACAACTTTGTAAAGCTCGCAAACGAGGGCTTCTACGACGGTCTCACCTTCCACCGCATCATGGCGGGCTTCATGATCCAGGGTGGTGACCCCAACGGCAACGGCTCCGGCGGCTCTGCCGAAAAGATCAAGGGCGAGTTCGCTGACAACGGTGTCAAGAACACCATCTCTCACAAGAGAGGCGTCATCTCCATGGCGAGAAGCGGCGAAAACCCTTGGTACGGCATCACCGCGGAAATGGCGTATAATTCCGCAAGCTCTCAGTTCTTCATCGTCCACGAGGACTCCGTCTTCCTTGACGGTCAGTATGCCGCCTTCGGTTGGGTCACCTCGGGCATGGACGTCGTAGACGCGATCTGCGCCGACGCAAAACCGACCGATAACAACGGTACGATCCCCGCCGCAAACCAGCCCGTCATCGAAAGCGTCCGCGTAACAGAAGCGAAATAAGCGGGCAACGCCCGCAGGATGGTGCTCGCCTATCTTAGCTTTCCGCGAAGACGAGCACGGCAAAACGGCGAGGTCCGTTTTGCGCAATTTCCTATGGTATAAAAAAGCGGGCGATGCCCGCGTCCGTACGCTCGCCTATCCCCGCTTTCCGCATGGCTAAGCGCGACAAAACGGCGAGAGCGATCATGAGTAATTTCCTACAGTTAAAAAACAGGACAGAGAAAAATTTTTTCTCTGTCCTGTTTTTGACGTTATGGAAATGATCCCGCCGTAACGCGATATCATTTGGTTGCCTTGGAAAGGATATCTCTGTCGCTTGCAAATTTGCTGCCGCTTGCCGTCTCAAAGAGACCGAGGAGCTGCTCGATGGTGAGATTTTTCTTTTCCTCACCGGAGACGTCAACGATAACGCGTCCCTCGTGCATCATGATCAGACGGTTGCCGTACGCAATGGCGTCGTGCATATTGTGCGTGACCATCAGCGTCGTCAGCTTATTTTCCGTAACGAGCTTATCCGTGATCTCCAAGACCTTTGCCGCGGTCTTGGGGTCAAGTGCGGCGGTGTGCTCGTCGAGCAAGAGAAGCTTCGGCTTCTTGAGCGCCGCCATCAGGAGAGTGACTGCTTGACGCTGACCGCCGGAGAGCAGACCCACCTTGGTGGAAAGTCTGTTTTCAAGACCGAGGCCGAGAGGAGCCAAAAGCTCCTTGTAGCTCTCACGCTCTTTTTTGGTACAGCCCCATACGAGACGTCTGCGGCTGCCGCGGCGCGCGGCGATCGCGAGGTTCTCTGCGATCTCCATATCGGGCGCGGTTCCCTTCATCGGGTCCTGAAAGACGCGGCAAAGGAATGCGGCGCGCTTGTAGGCAGGCAGCTTCGTGACGTTGACACCGTCGATCTCGATCGTGCCGTAATCGGGCTTCCATACGCCCGAAATGGCATTGAGCATCGTGCTCTTGCCCGCGCCGTTACCGCCGATCACGGTAACAAAGTCGCCCGCGTTCAGCGAGAGATTCAGATTCGAGAGCGCACGCTTCTCGTTAACGGTATTGGGGTGAAAGGTTTTGTAAAGGTTTTTGATCTTAAGCATGGTCCCCGCCTCCATTCTTCTGTGCATTCAGGATCTCCGCAGGGATCTTCGGCTTGGTAAAATACTGCTTCTTCCAATACGGGAACGCAAGGAAGAACATGACGACGATCGCAGAGAGCATTTTCAGAAGGTCGGAGTCGAGTCCGAGCCAGATAACAAAGGTATAGACGAGGAAATACGCGATGCTTCCGCCGACGACACCGATCAGGCTGACGACGAAATTCGGCTTGATCTTCATGGAAACGGAGAGACCGATGATGATCGCGGCGAGGCCGATAACGATCGCACCGCGTCCCATGTTGATATCCACAAAGCCCTGATACTGTGCAAGGAGCGCACCCGAGAGGGCGACCAGACCGTTGGAGATCGCGAGACCGAGAACCTTGTTGAACTTGACGTTAACGCCCTGCGCCTCACTCATATCCGCGTTGTCACCCGTCGACTTGACGGAGAGACCGATCTCGGTATAGAAGAAGAGGAAGAGGCAAACGATGACTGCCGCGCAGAATGCCGCCGCGACGACGATCGCCATCGGATTGTTGAGCGAGGTCAACAAAACGGAATAGGTTCTGGAGCTGATCGCAAGGCTCGCCTTGCCGAGGATCTTCAGGTTGACGGACCAGAGGATCAGCTGAGTGAGAATACCCGAGAGGATCGGGGGGATGCCCATGAGCGTATGGGAGAGACCCGTAACAATGCCCGCAAGCGCGCCTGCAAGGAAGGCAACGATCAGGCACACGAAGGGATTCACGCCGTTTGTCAGCAAAATGCCGCACACACAGGCACCCGTAACGATAGAGCCGTCAACCGTAAGGTCGGCAATATCGAGTATCTTATACGAGATATAGAGGCCGATCGCCATAAGACCCCAAACGAGTCCCTGTGCGATCGCGCCGGGTAACGCATTGAGAAAGCCCATTTTGACTACTTACCCGATCATGCCGCGGTGTCGCGTGCAACGTAGCCCTGTGCGTCGAGAGCGGCGGTATCAATGCCGAGCTCATCGCAGATCGCCTTATTATACTTCTTGACGGGCTCTGCGTCGTAGCGGATCTCCATCTCGGTAACGTCAGACTTACCGAGGAGGATCTCAGCCGCCATCTTACCGGTCTCGGCGCCGATGTTGTAGTAGCTGATCGCAAGAGTAGCGAAGCAGATGTTGCTCTCATAGCCGGTGAAAACGGGAACCTGCTTGGGACCGCATACGTTTCTTACGGTCTCGTCGTTGGAGGCAACGGTGTTATCGGTAGGAACGTAGATCGCATCGCACTCGTCAGCCGCCTTGGTGGTGATGGCCTGGAGCTCGGTGGACTCGGAGAACTTGTATTCCTTTACGGTGATCTTTTTGCCCTCAAGGTAAGCCTTGACGACGTTGTACTGGTATGCGGAGTTTGCTTCTGCGGAGCAGTAGAGGATACCGACGGTAGCGCCCTCGCCGAGACCGAGCACGTCGATCATCATCTGTGCCTGATCCTCAAGAGGAGCAAGGTCGGAGGTACCGGAAACGTTGCTGCCGACGACACCGGTGAAGTTCTCGATACCGAGAGCTACGCCGTACTCGGTGATAGAGGTACCGAGAACGGGGATGGTGGTGGTAGCGTTGTAAGCAGCCTGGAGTGCGGGGGTAGCATTGCCCATGATGAGGTCTACGTCATCGGCAACGAAGGCGTTGACGATGGTGCCGCAGGTATTGGTATCGTTCTGAGCGTTCTGCTCCTTGAAAACGACGGTTCTGCCCTCAGCGGCGAGAGCGGCTTCGAGAGCCTCACGGAAGCCGAGCGTAGCGGCGTCCAGGGCGTCGTGGGTTACGAGCTGGCAGATGCCGACAACGTACTCCTGCTTGTCGGGGTTGACCTTGATCTTGCTGTCGTTGCAGGATGCAAAGCCAAGGCAGGCGCAAGCGAGGATCGCGAGCGCGAGAACGAGGGATGTGATCTTCTTCATTCGGGAAATCTCCTTTATGTAAAAATAATTTTATATCCACGCGGTCAGAAGAGGGGACTGCGTAAAGATCGGAGCGGCAGAAGAAAAGAAAAGAAAAAGCCCTGTCTTCCGTTTGCGGAAGATACAGGGACTGCCGTAAACGGCTAACGGACTGTGCGTGATCGCCTCTGTACATTTTTCTTCTGTTGCATTGCGCCTATACAGTTTAGCAAAGCTTTTTCGGTTTGTCAATTCACAAATAAGCCAAAAAAAACGCTGTTTTTTTATGCAATCGGACAACAATCTCCGCACCTCAGGCATCGCTTGACACGGGTCCCTCCGATATGATATAATGGATATGAACAAGCCATCACATTATGGGGGAATTATCCATGGAGCAGTTAAAATATATCACCGAAAATCAAGTGGACCCGACGGGAAAGCCCGCCGTCTACTTCACCGCGCATCCCGACGATCACGCAAGCTATCTTCACGACGTCAGCGCACGCCTGATCGGGGTCGCGGACTGTGCCGTCTATTATCACGAGCCCGGGCACACGGAGACCGACGATCGCGATCTGACGCTGGAGCAGATGCGCCTTTTCGTCATTCCCGTGACCCGTCGCCTTTTGGAGTCGGATAATCTCGCCGTGCGTCGGGATCTTACGTACGCCGCCGAGCACAAAAAGCCCATACTGCCGCTCCTTTACGAGACAGGGCTCACGTCACGCTTCAACGCGCTTTTCGGCGAGATACAATATCTTGATCCGAATCAGGACGACGCAACGGCGATCCGCTTTGAGGAAAAGCTACGCCACTATCTGGACTCGGTCCTGCTCGACGACGATACGCGAAAGCAGATCCGCGATGCCTTTGACGCGTGCCTCTTCATGAGCTATCGTAAAAAGGATCGCAAATATGCACGTCAGCTGATGCATCTGATCCACGCGCATCCCGAGTTCCGCGACGTCGCCATCTGGTACGACGAATTTCTGACGCCGGGCGAAAGCTTTAACGACATCATCCGCGCCGAGCTTCTGCAAAGCGATCTCTTCACGCTGGTCGTCACGCCGCATCTGCTGGAGCCCGACAATTACGTGATGACGACCGAATACACGACGGCCGTTGATGCGAAAAAGCGCATTCTCCCCGTCGTGATGGAAAAGACCGACGACCTTCGTCTTGCGGAGTGCTATCATAACCTCCCGCTCCCGATCGACGGCTATGACGGACAGGCGCTGTCCGCGTGGATGAATCTGCATCTCAAGTCCGTTTCGCTGAGACGGCGCACCGACGCACGCCACGATTATCTGATCGGTCTTGCATACCTCAACGGCATCCACGTGGAGGTCAATACCGATATGGCGCTGACGCTGATCGAGGGGGCGGCCAAGCGCGGATTGCTTCAGGCCATGCAAAAGCTTGCCGCCATGTATCATAACGGCGAGGGCGTCGGACGGGACGAGCGCCGAGAGGTGTATTGGCTCGAACGCGCCGTGGACGCCGCCGAGCGTGCCTTCTCCGCATCTCCGCGTGACGACACCCTGCTGCAGCTTTTGGAGTGTCTCGAACAGACTCGCTTTGCGTGGTATATGATGAAGGATATCAAAAGGGCGCTGGAGATCTGCCGCAAGCAGGTAGCACTTACCGACGCGTGGTACGAAAGAGATCCCTCGCCCGAGATAGGCTACTACACGATACGAAGCCGCATGGGAACGGGCGATATTTATCTTGAGATGGGGCAATCGGACAAGGCGGGACGCTATTATGCGGAGGCCATCATGCGAATGAACGCCTCTGAGGACACGCTATGTCGGATGCCGATGCGAGAGGTTCCCATGCTGTACGAGCGTATGGCGCACGTCGAAATGCAGGCAAACCGTCTGAATCAAGCGGAGCAGTTTTTCCTGCGCGCGCTCCGTCAGCGTGAGACAGCGCACCGCTACAGGATCACGAGCGATAGCCAAAGAGACCTCGCCATCAGCTACAACGAGCTCGGTCTGATCTCGCTGAAGCTCGGCAAAAAGGACGAGGCCCGCGCCTATTATCTGCAGGCGTTGGAGATCCAGACCGGGATCGCACGCGCCGCAAAAACCGACGTTGCCAAGCGAGAGCTTTGCGTGACCTTATTGAATCTCAGCATCGCCACCATGAGTATGCTCGATTTCCAAAGCGCCGAGTCCTATCTCTCAACCGCGCGGCAGATGACAGAGGAAAATCTCGCGCACAGCGGCTCCGTACAGGACAGCGTGCTCCTTGGACGGATCTTAAGCGAGCTTGCCAATCTCTTTGATTATCAACGCAAGCACGAAAAATCGGAGAGCGCCGCCCTTCGCGCATATGAGATCCTGTATGGGCTTGCCGAGCGTAACCCAACGCTCGACATCCGCGAGCAGCTCGCGCAATGTCTGCTGCTGCGCGCCAAGCTGGCAAGCAACCGAAAGGACGGCGCGCTTGCCATCCGATGTCACGAGGAAGCGCGTGATGTAATCAACGCACTTTACAAGGAGACGGGAGCCAAGAGCACCGTCGTACTCTCCTATAACACACGTATGTCCCTTGCCCGACTGAAAATGAAGGAGGAGGCGTACGGTGAGGCCAAACAGATCTGCCTGGAAGCACTCCGATTCCACGAGGAGGAGACCGCACGCGAGCCGGATCTCGTGCACCTCATCCATCTCAACGAGTGCTACATTCTCCTCTTCGAGATCTGCCGGGACACGGGTGAGCTTGCAGAGGCAAAGAAGTACGCGCGTCTTGCCATGGCACTGACCGAAAAAGAGACCGGCGAGACGTCACGCTTTCTCCTTGCTCTGCAGTACAGAGACTACGCCGCGCTCTGCGAAAAGCTCGACGATGTCGAGGAGGCGATCCGCTACTACGTCGATGCCGACGCGATCTGTGCGAAGCTCACGTTCGACGAGGCGCGTCTCGCATCGCTCCAATGCACCGACGCGCTGATCGGGCTCATGATCCGCCAACGAAACATCGGGCAAGCAAAAAGCTACGCCTTGCTCTCCCAAAAACGGTGCGAGGTCTTCCTTAAGGAGCATCAAGGACACAACGCCGTGACCAAAATGCTTGCCGACGCCCTGTTTACGCTGGCTCGCATTTCCCACGCTCTGCATGAAAATGCACAGGCAAAGCAATACTATCCGGCGGCGTCACAGCACTACGGGAAATGCATCGTACAGGAAAATTACGTCGAGAACCTACTTCAAATCGACGCCTGTATGTCCTCCTGCGGCGAGCTTTGCGAGGAGGACGACGAGCCCGCTGTCGCGCGCGACTGCTACACCGAGGCCATCTCTGCCCTGGTTGCCCTCTTCAACATGATCCCCGAGGACGAGACGCTTGATGACGGAGAAAAGGAGCGCTTAACCGACTCCGTTTTGCACTGCCTCTCAAACAGACAGCATCAGGCGGGGCGTATCTGCATGACGCTCTCCGATATCAAAGCGGCAGAAACGCACTTCCGCGGAGCGCTTGCGATCGACGAGCAATTCGCCAAGCAGATGCCCACCGAGCAGAACCTTCAAAATCTGACGGCGAACTACACCAAGCTCGGCGATATCCGACTGGATATGGAGGACGAAGAGGGCGCCGAGGTATTTTACAAAGAGGCACTCCGCATCGACCGCGCCGTCGCCGCACACCGCCCAAGCCCGCAGAATAAGGGGGCGCTTGCCTCCTCGTGCTACAGAATGGGCGCACTGAAGGAGGATCTCAACCTCTTAAAGGAGGGCCTCGATCTCTGCGAGGAGCTTGTGCGTCACGACCCTATGAACCCATCCTTCCGCGCACTCAGAGATGCGATCCTATCAGCCATTTCCGAAATATAAAGCACGGGTCTGTCTCATTTAAGGAGAATGTGCAAAAAGTAAATAAAAAGAAAGGCTCCCTTGTGCAAAGGGAGCTGGCGCGGTAGCGACTGAGGGATTGTTTGTCTGAAAGATTTATGTTATTTACAACCCCTCCGCCGCGTTCCGCGGCACCTCCCCTTACACAGGGGAGGCTTTTTTGTG
>JAFTIJ010000036.1 GCA_017456965.1 Clostridia bacterium | reverse complement strand
GCCGCTATGCTCCAGCACATAATCCTTGATTTCCTGGTAGGTGGCTTTTTTCTCTGCATCGGTCAGATCCAGCTCATCCATATCCAAGTTTATCTCGATATGTTGCTTTGCATTAAGTTTGGACAATAAACATACCGTCTCGACGTGCCCTGTCCGCGGGAACATATCCACGGCTCTCAGCTTCGTGGGGAGATAGCCGATTTCGGCGAGCTTGGCGCAGTCGCGGGCGGCGGTGGCGCTGTTGCAGGAGACCATGACGATGCGGCGGGGGGACATTTTCTGCATGGCGGAGATCACCTCGTCGCCACAGCCCTTGCGCGGGGGGTCGATGACGACGACGTCGGGGCGGATGCCCTCCGCGGCGAGGCGCTCGGCGGCCTCTCCCGCGTCGGCGCAGATGAATTCGGCATTCTGTACGCCGTTTTTCTCTGCGTTTTTCCTTGCGTTTTCCACAGCCGCGGGGATAACCTCGACACCGATCAGCTTTCCTACGCGCTTTGCCATCGACAGACCGATCGTGCCGACGCCGCAGTAGAGGTCGAGGAGAACGTCGCTTTCCTCAAGCGCGGCAAAGTCGGCGGCGGTGCGGTATAGGACCTCTGCGCCGTCGTGGTTGACCTGATAGAAGGAGAGCGGGGAGATGTCAAAGTCGAGCCCGCAGAGCGTGTCGGTGATGTGATCCTTGCCGTAGAGGGTGATGCAGGTCTTGCCGAGGATCTCGTTGCCCGGCTTTTTGTTGACATTTAAGATGATGCTCTCGATATTGGGGTCGGTCTTGAGGAGCGATGCGACGAGCTTGTCTGCCTTGGGGAGCTTGTCAGTGTTGGCAACGAGGCAGATCATGATCTCGTCGCTGACTCTGCCGTCACGGATAAAGACGTGGCGCAGAATGCCGCGGTGCGTCTCTTCATCGTAGGGTGCGATCTGATACTCGTCCATCCAGTGCTTGACGGTCTTTACGATCTCCTGATAGAAATCGGGCTCCAGCGCACAGTGCTCCGAGGGGATGATGCGATGGCTGTGCGGCGCGAAGAAGCCGAAGGCGGGCTTGCCGTCCGCGCCCACGCCGCAGGGGATCTGCGCCTTGTTGCGGTAGCCGGTCTCCGCGGGGGAGGGAATGATGGTGTCGCACGCGATATTGAGCTTGCCGATGCGCGCAAAATGGGCGTCTACCCAGCTCTTTTTGATGGCGAGCTCGCTTTCGTAGGTGATATGGCGGAAAAGACAACCGCCGCATTTCATAAAGACGGGGCAATCCACCTCGCATCGGTCGGGGGAGGGGGTTATGATCTCCTCGCATTTTGCAAAGCCGTGAGAGGTGAGCGTTTTCAGTACGCGCGCACGGATCACGTCGCCGATGGCGGTCTTGGGGATAAAGAGGACATAGCCCTCATATTTAGCCACGCCCATGCCCTCGTTTGTGAGATCCGTTACGGTGAGCGTGATGATATCGTTCTTTTTCAGCATGATTGCCTCCGTTTTGATAGTGGTTTTAAGAATATTTTAACACAGAAGCGGGGGAGTGTCAATATTACAAGGGGGAAAAGACACGATCCGAATATCAGGAGGGGGTGTCCCGCCGATGCGGGACACCCCCTCAAGGAGATGAGTTATGAAAAAGATTACTTGTGCGTTTCGATCAGACCGTAGGCGCCGTCTTTTCTCTTGTATACGACGTGGATCTCCTCGGTCTCCTGATCCTCGTAAACGAAGAACTCATGTCCGAGCAGATTCATCTGCATGATGGCCTCCTCGGGGGTCATGGGCTTCAGATCGAAGGACTTCTTGCGGATCTTGAATTCGGTCTCTTCCTCCACGATCTCGGGGGCGTCTGCGTTTGCGCCGCCGTCGAGGAAGGCACCGTCGCGGAGCTTCTTTTCAAGTCTGGTTTTATTTTTACGGATCTGGCGTTCGATCACGTTAACGGCAGTATCGATCGCGTGGCAGAAGGACGGACCCTCTACCTCGCTGCGGAAGAGCGAGCCTGCGGCGGAGATGGTGAGCTCCAAGATCTCTTTCTCTCTCTTTTTGCTGAGCTTGACGTATGCCTCAGCGTTATCGAGGAAAAACTTGTCCAGCTTGGTGATCTTCTTTTCAATCAGTGTGCGGACGTCATCGGTAATGGTAACCTGTCTGAGAAGAATCGTTGTTTTCATAGATAATTCACCTTTCGCTCGTATTTGTAAGGGCTTGCCGTAGAAAAGAGTTCTGCTCCCTTACAGCTATATTATAGCACATAAGGGAGCAGAAGAAAAGTACTTTTTGTTAATTTTTTTCAAAGAAACGAATTTTTTTCGGGTAAATTTGTGGAAAAATGCTCTTCTCAGAGACGAATGCTATGATATTTACCGATTTCGTTGCTCATTTCGCGCTCTCTTGCATGGCAGGAGAGGATGATGCTCTGACATTGACGCGATGCGTATTTGTGCAGAAGGAGCATCACGCGCTTCAGCCTGCGGTCGTCCATGCGGACGAAGCTCTCATCGAAAAGCAGGGGCGGCATTGCCTTTTTGTAGAGAAGCTCGATAAGAGCGATACGCAGACAGAGGTAGGCGAGGTCGCCCGTGCCCGCGCTGAGCGTGGCGGCGTCGTGCATCATCGTGCCGTCGGAGTAGGAGAGGGCAAAGTCACCGTCCACACCGAAGGTGGCGTACTGTCCGTCGGACATCAGCGACATCAGACGCCCCGCGTTGCTTGCGATCTTGGGGGAGAGTCCCTCGCGCAGCTTGCCGCTTGCGCGCTCGATGGATTCGATGGCGAGCATATAGGCGCTCCATTTTTTTGTGAGCGTTTCGATCTGATTATCGAGATACGCCTTCTCCTCGGCGAGCTCACCCGGGCGGTAGTCACCGCTGCGGAGCGTGGCAAGCTCGATCTCGATCTGATGGAGCTTTTCGGTCTGGGTTGCGATCGATCCCGTCAGAAAATCGCGGTCGCGTTTTCTCGCGGCGAGATTGAAGGCGGCGATGGCGTCCTCGTCATAGGTGGCGAAGAGTGCCTCGCGCAGATAATCCGTGCTGTATGCGGAGAGCTCCTCGGCGATGTCGTCGATGCGTCCCTGTACCTCGTCTGCGGCGGTCTCCAGTCGGACGAGCTCGGTTCTGGTTTCACGACAGCGCTCCAAGGCATTGGTAAGAGAGGCGGCGGTGGTCTCCGCGATCTCAAAGCCGCCGCTCTGGAGCGTATCCAGAATCTGTGTGCTGACGACCTCCAGCGTATCGGAGGCGGCGGTGAAGCGGTCGTATGCCTCCTCACGCGCGCTGGTGATGAAGATCATAAAGGCCTCGTCCTCCGTTGCCGCGCGAACCAGCTCCTCAAACTCGGCGTAGCTCTTACAGCCGAATTTGGTGCAGATCGCCTTGAGCGCCGAGGTCGCACGCAGGCGAAGGATCAGGCAAACGACCATCGAGATGAAAAAGACGGGCACGAGTGCCAGAAAAACGTAGGGAAGCACGTCGGGCGCGGTCGGAACGTACGTTTTGATGCCGACGGCAAGCAGGGCAAAGAGGATGAAGGCGAAGAGGCTCACGAGCGCTCTGCCGAGTGCGCGCTTTGCCTTGGTGCGGTATTGCTTGGTGCGGGAGATCATCTCCTCGCGTGTTTTGCCGCCGCCCTTGGCACCGAAGCGCTCAAAGATGTCGAGCTTCTCGCTCATCTGCGAGAGCTTGTCTGTGGCGTCCTTCAGCGCCGTTTCCGCGTCCGCATAGCGGGAGGTGGCGAGGGAGAGATCATTTTGCAGCTTCTCAAGCGAGAGGATGTAGTCGGCGTCGGTGATATCCATGCCGCCGTGAGCGGGGTTCGTGCGCAGCGCCTCGATCTTGTCCTCAAGCTCGATCAGACGCGCCTTCTCGGCCTTGCTTCTCAGGCACGCCTTGCGTACGCTATATTTGTTGAATTCGTCAAGCTCAGCGCTGACCTTGGCAAGCCGTGCCTCGGCCTCGGCCTTTTTCTCGGAGAACTGTCGGTGCGTTCCCTCAAGATAAATGATGTCCTCGCTTGCCTTTTTCGCGACCTCAAGCTTACCCTCGACCTCCTCGCGCTGGGATTCCAGCTCGGTGATCTTGCCGCCGCGCTGATTTTTGTGCAGGAGGAAGACGCGGGCGGCGTCGAGCTTATCGATCGCCTTTTTCGTATTGACGCTCTCACTGCCCGAGAAGAGGATGTTTTCCGCCTCCTCGCCGAGAGATTTGCCGCCGATCTTGGCGTCGTGTGTCTGACGGATATACGCCGTGCTCTCAAATACGGATGCGGAGACGCCGAAAAAGACCTCGGCGGGGGACTCGCCCTTGAAGCAGAGGGCGTTCGTGTCCGCGTCGTAGATACTGCATTTCTCACGGAAGGCGGTCTTGCCCTCCGCGGCGGTGACGGCGATGACCTCGCGCTCGATGCGATAGCGCTGCTGTCCCTCGCGCAGGGTCAACGTGCCGCTTGCCGACGAGGTCTGCCAGCTGATATGGCGGAGCTTCTCCTCGGTTTTCTGAGGGAGCCCGTAAAAGATAAAACGGATGAACGAGCAGAGCGTGGACTTGCCCGACTCGTTATCGCCCTCGATGATGTTGACACCGTCGGAGAATTCTATTTTCCGATCGCGCAGCTTGCCGAAGCTGCGGATATACAGGGATTCGAAAATCATGGCTTGGGGGATCCTTTCACTTGAGATTGTGCCGTCTGCGGTAGGCACGGATGAACGGCTTCTCCAGCACGCGCTTGCATTTGAAGAAGAGGTTCTCGGGATAGGGAATGGGCTTGACGAGAATAGCGAGCGCCCCTGCGTTTCTCGCGCACCATACGTCGGTGAAGATCTGGTCGCCGATCACGGCGGTCTCACGCTCCGTGACGCCGAAGTGTGCGCAGGCGGCGCGGACGGCGCGGGCAAAGGGCTTTTTGCTCTCCCACGTCGTAAAGACGCCGAGCTTCTTGTTGAAGAGGGCGACGCGGGGCTCGTGATTGTTGGAGGCGATGGCGACGGAGAGTCCCGCCTGCTTCAGCGTGTCGATCCACGCGATCACCTCGTCGGTCGGCTCGGCTACGCCGTATGTGACGAGTGTATTGTCGATATCCAGAACGACCGCGCGTATACCGCGGGAGAGCAGTGCCTCGGGGGTGATCTCAAAGACGCTGTCGTACATGACGTCGGGGACAAAGGAATAATTTTTCATAGACGAGCCTTTCTTGATTTTATTTCATCGGAATTTCCATATTATATTCATATCATATCATTTTTGCGCGTTGAACGCAAGAGCTTTTTTGAATTTTTCCGTTCTCTTTGCGCCTTGACGGACGGCACGCCGTGTGCTACAATAAAAGAATAACCGATGAAAGGAAACGACTATGATGTGGAACGGAAAAAGGAAGGCACTGACCTTCAGCTTCGACGACGGCGTGAGACAGGATATCCGCCTCGTCTCGATCTTGAATCAATACGGTCTCAAGGGGACCTTTAATCTGAACTCGGGGCTTCTTGGGCGGGAGGCGAGCCTTGTGCGAAACGGTGTCACCGTCCGTCATGACAAGGTGACACCCGAAGAGGTGCGCGACGTGTATGCGGGGCACGAGGTCGCCGCGCATACGTTGACGCATCCCTTCTTGCCCAAAACGGCGGACGACGAGGTCGTGCGTCAGGTGGAGGAGGACCGTTTGCGTCTCTCTGCGCTCTGTGGCTACGAGGTCGTCGGCATGGCGTACCCCGGCGGTGGGATCAATCACGATGCGCGTGTGGAGCGTCTGGTAAGAGAACGCACGGGCATCCGCTACGCGCGCACGACGGATGCCCGCGGCACGTTTACCCTGCAAACGGATCTGATCGCCTTTGCGCCGACGGTATACTATATCGAGACGGACGAGATGTTCCGTCTCGGTGAGCGCTTTCTTTCCCTTGGTGGGGAAGAGCCCGCGCTCTTTTACGTGTGGGGACACAGCTATGAGCTGGACGCGTGGGATTTCTGGGACCGCTTTGAGGCGTTCTGCGCCATGATGGGCGGCAGAGAGGATATTTTTTACGGAACCAATCGGGAGGTACTGCTGTATGACACTACCAAATGAGATCGCGCGGATCGTCGGCGACAGACCGTACCGCGCAGAGGATATCGGGCGATCGGGCTCGTGCGTGCTGATGTTTGAGGATATGGTGCTCAAGATCGGCACGGCAGACGAGGCGGCGGAGAACGAGTGCCGCATCTTACGGTGGCTTGACGGCAAGCTGGCGGTGCCGCGCGTGCTGTCGTGTGTACGTGAGGACGGCAGGCTCTATCTTCTGATGACGAGGCTCGTCGGACGGATGGCGTGCGACGCGACGCTCTTACACGCGGAGGCGGTCAGCGGGCTTGCGCGGGGGCTTCGGGCGCTTTGGCGCGTGGAGATCTCGGATTGCCCCGTCTCGCACACGACGGCAGAGCGCCTGGCGGCGGCGCGGGAGCGGCTTGCATCGGGTAAGCTTGACGGGCTCACGCCCTCGACGGGCGGGAGCTTTGCGGCGCTCCTTGCGTGGCTTGAGGCAAATTGCCCGACGGAGGAGCCCGTCTTCTCTCACGGGGACTATTGTTTGCCAAACGTGTTTCTTTGTGAGGGGGACGCCGTGGCGTTTCTCGATCTCGGATACGCGGGCGTGTCGGACCGCTGGTACGATATCATGATGTGTCTCTGGTCGCTTCGCTATAATTTCTGTGAGCTTGGCGGCATGGGGGATGAGGAATTTGAGGCGTACAGGGCGCTTTTCTTCCGTGAGCTCGGATTGGATGCAAACGAAGAGAAGCTACGCTATCACGCGCTTTTAGACGAATTTTTTCAGATGTGATATGAGAGATATAACGTGGATCTTTTTTGACGTGGGCGGGACGCTTGTGGACGAGACGGACTCCATGCATCGCCGTGTGATGCAGACCGTCGCCCTGCAGCGCTCACTCGGGCGGGAATATGCGCCCGAGGTATTGGAGCGGGCGATGAGAGACGCCGCGCTTGCGGGCGGCTCGTATTTTCGCGGGGCGATGCGTTCGCTTGGGATCACGGCGTTTGCCCCCTACGACGCCGTCGGGGAGCGCCTCTACGCAGGGACAGAGGCGGTGCTGTCGTCGCTTGCCTCGCGCTATCGCCTTGGGGTGATCGCCAATCAGCCGCTCGGAACGGCAGAGAGATTGGACCGATACGGGATCGGTCGTTTTTTCACTGTGATCCTCTCCTCCGCGGAGGAGGGCGTGGAGAAGCCCGACCGTGAGATCTTCCTGCGTGCGCTGGCACGGGCGGGATGTCAGGCGAGTGAGGCGTGTATGGTCGGTGATCGACCCGATAACGATATCGCGCCCGCCGCGGCGCTCGGCATGAGGACCGTGCGCGTGACGCAGGGGCTCGGCGGCATGATGCCCGTCACCTGCGAGACCATGCGTGCGGATGCGACGGTATCCGATCTGACGGGTCTGATCCCCATCTTTTTACCGTAGTGTATCAAAAGAAAGCAAGAGGAAAGGCAACGATGCCTTGCCTCTTGCTCTATGCTTTATATGCGGTCAAAGGAGAGAAATCTCGTGCCCTGAAAGCTGAGATTGCCCTCGTCGCCCTCGATGAGAAGCCCGTATTCCGTGCCGGGGAGGCGTAGCTCCATGCGGTCGCCGCTCTCGACCTCAAAGCTGACGTAATAGGTCGTCGTGGTGTGCCCCATTCCCGTGTTGCCCGAGCGGTGGCGCTGAATATTGGTGCGCTTACCGATGACCTTGGCGTGTACGGTCAGGCGGGGGGATTTGTTGTTTTGATTCCACTCCTTGAGCATTTTGAAGATCGTGATGGCAAAGATGCTGATCACGACGACGAACATGATGGTGAAGAAAACGGAGAACATTCCGAATCCAAAGGAAAAAGAGCCAAAGGGATCCATAGCGAAACCATCCTTTCATTTTTTCTCCATTATATCACGCCTGCCGGAGAAAAACAAGAGGGGGCGAAAAAAACAGAGCGTTCCTGCCGTCGCGTTTGCCGCGATTTCCCATCGTGCCAAAAGATACGCCCACTTGCTTTGTGCAAACGGGCGTATCTTGCTGTGACGCATTCAGAACTGTACCTCGGTAATGTTGGTGGTTCTCAGGGCGGCGGTGATGCCGACGACGGTGATGCCGTCGAGGTGAAAGGTGACGGAGAGCTTACCTTGCTCAAACTTTCTGGTGGTGGCGTTGCCGTCGCTTGGGGTGAAGCCGAACTTCTTCATGACGCCGAGCTGGTCTGCCGGGTATGCTTCACCGACGCGCACGCCGTATACGGTGTAGAAAGGGTCGGTGATGCGTACGCTCGTGGTGTGATAGGCGTTGATGGCGTCGGGGTATCCCGAGACCGTATAGGATATGCCGTCTCCATCCAGTCGGTAGCATCCGAAGCCATCCTCCCTCTCATAATCGGAGAGATCACGGAACTCCGACTCGGCGGCGCCGAGCGGGATCGGGAGGACGGTGGTACGGTTGAAATCGTGAAGCGCGTTTTGCTCCACGCAGGATTTGACCGCTACGATCATTACGACCAGGAGGGCGAGCGCGGCAAGTGAGGCAATCAGAAAAAGAAGCCGTGTGTTTTTTTTCATATATGTCTCCTCTTGTTTGTGGGGTATTCTATTATATGTCAGTCGTGCGAGGCGGGCGGTCATCTCATGCGTTTGAGAAAATTTTGGAGCTTACATGAGAGATTTCAGCGTCTCCATGACGTAGTTGCCGAAGTCCTCACAGGTTGCACCGGTATCGCGACCCGTGATGACGAGCTTCTTCTCCTCAAAGGAGCAGATGTCGAGTGCGCGCTCCAGCTTGTCCGCACGGTCCTGCAGACCGATGTGGGAGAGGAGCATGACGCAGGCGCGGAGCATGGAGCAGGGGTCTGCGTATTGTCCGCGGCCGTCCTTGATCATACGGGGTGCGGAGCCGTGGATCGCCTCGAACATGGCGTATTTCTTACCGATGTTGGCACAGCCTGCCGTGCCGACACCGCCCTGGAACTCTGCCGCCTCGTCGGAGATGATATCGCCGTAGAGGTTCGGGAGCAGGAGCACCTGGAAGTCGCGACGGCGCTTTTGGTCCACGAGCTTGGCGGTCATGATGTCCGCATACCACTCGTCTGTGGTGATCTCGGGGTAGAGATCTGCGACCTTGTGGCAGTCCTCAAGGAAGTTGCCGTCGGTGGTCTTGATGACGTTTGCCTTGGTGACCAGAGAAACGCGGGTGAAGCCGTTCTTTCTCGCATAGTCGTATGCCAGACGTGCGATACGGTCGGAGCCCTGTGTCGTCGTGATGGTGAAGTCAACGGCAAGGTCCTCGGTTACGTTGAAGCCGCTGGAGCCGACGGCATAGCCGCCCTCGGTATTCTCGCGGAAGATCGTCCAGTTGATGCCCTCCTCGGGAACCTTGACGGGACGGATGTTGGCAAAGAGGTCGAGTGCCTTACGCATGGCGACGTTGGCGGACTCGATATTGGGCATACCGCTACCCTTCTGGGGGGTGGTGGTGGGTCCCTTCAGGATGATGTGGCAGGACTTGAGCGCCTCCATGACGTCGTCGGGGATCGCCTTGCCGACGGCAATGCGGTTCTCAATGGTGAGACCCTCGATATTGACGAATTCGACCTTGCCGCTCTCCACGAGGTCGGCGAGCATGAATTCCAGCACGCGGCGTGCCTCGGCGGAGATGATCGGACCGATGCCGTCGCCGCCGCATACGCCGATGCGGATGGTGTCAAGGGCAGCGTAATCCACGAAGTCGCCCTGTGCCTTCATGTCCTCGACGCGGACGAGCTGATCCTTTAAGATCTTTTTGAATTTCTCGCATGCATCGAAGAGGATCTTCTCCTGCTTTGCGAAATCGTTTACCTTCTCGACCTCGGCGTTTACCGCCTTGCCGAAATCGGACAGCACGTCCGTGACCTTATCTTTGAAGCTTTTGTTTTCCATGATATCTGTATTCCTTTCGTATCAGCCGTTGGCACGGGTGTAGTTCAAGAGACCGCCTGCGCTGAGGATTGCGCGCTGACGGGGGGTGAGGGAGAGCGTGAGGGGAACCTCGACGCCGTTTGTCTTGTCGCGGAGGATGAGCGTGTCGGCGCTTTCTACGGCGTTGGCAAAGCCCACGATCTCCAGTGCGTCGCCCTCTGCGATCTTATCGTAATCGGCGGGGTCGCAGAAGGTCATCGGGACGATACCGAAGTTGATGAGGTTTGCCACGTGGATACGTGCGAAGCTCTTGGCGACAACGGCCTTGATGCCGAGATAGAGCGGGACGAGCGCCGCGTGCTCACGGGACGAGCCCTGTCCGTAGTTGGAGCCGCCGACGATGATGCCGCCGTCCTTTGCCTTGGCGCGCTCGGGAAAGTCCTTATCACATACGGTGAAGCAGAATTCGGAGAGCTTCGGTACGTTGGAGCGGTAGGGCAGGATCTTGGTGCCTGCGGGCATGATGTGGTCGGTCGTGATGTTGTCGCCGACCTTGAGGATCAGCTCGCAGGAGAGATCGTCTGCGGGGGCTTTGCCGACGGGGATGGGCTTGATGTTGGGACCGCGCTCGACGGTGACGTCTGCGGCGTCCTTTTCGTCGGCGGGCATTTCGATCAGGTTATCGTTGATGAGGAAGTGGGTGGGCAGGGTGATCTCCGGTGCCTTACCGAGCGTAGTCGGGTCGGTGAAGACGCCCGCGATGGCAGATGCCGCCGCGGTCTCGGGGGAGACGAGGTAGACCTCTGCGTCCGCAGTTCCGCTGCGCGCAAGGAAGTTGCGGTTGAAGGTTCTCAAGCTCACGCCTGCGGATTTCGGGGAGAAGCCCATGCCGATGCAGGGACCGCACGCGCACTCAAGGATTCTCGCGCCCGCGCTGATGAGATCCGCCAGCGCGCCGCACTGTGCGAGCATGGTGTATACCTGCTTGGAGCCGGGAGAGATGGAGAGGCTGACGTCGGGGTGTACGGTCTTGCCCTTCAGCATGGCGGCGACCGTCAGCATATCGAGCATGGAGGAGTTGGTGCAGGAGCCGATGCAGACCTGATTGATCGCCGTGCCCTGCAAAGCGGAGACGGGCTTGACGTTATCGGGGCTGTGAGGGCACGCCGCAAGAGGGACGAGAGTGGAGAGATCGACGGTGTACTCCGCGTCGTAGACTGCATCTGCGTCGGGGGTGAGGGGGGTGAAGGCCTCGGCTCTGTCCTGCGCCGCAAGGAAGGCCTCGGTGATCTCGTCCGCGGGGAAGATGGAAGTGGTGGCACCGAGCTCGGCGCCCATGTTGGTGATGGTGGCTCTCTGGGGGACGGAGAGCGTCTTGACGCCCTCGCCGCCGTACTCAACGATGGCACCAACGCCGCCCTTGACGCTGAGCAGACGCAGAACCTCAAGGATCACGTCCTTGGCGCCGACGTAGTCGGGGAGCTTGCCCGTCAGATTGATGTGGATGATGCGGGGCATGGTGATGTAGTACGTGCCGCCGCCCATGGCTACGGCAACGTCGAGACCGCCCGCGCCCATGGCGAGCATACCGATGCCGCCCGCGGTGGGTGTATGGCTGTCAGAGCCGATGAGCGTTTTGCCGGGGACGGCAAAGCGTTCGAGGTGGACCTGGTGGCAGATGCCGTTGCCGGGACGGGAGAAGCGGATGCCGTGCTTCTTGGTTACGGTCTGGATGTAGCGGTGGTCGTCTGCATTCTCGAAGCCCGCCTGCAGGGTGTTGTGGTCGATGTAGGCAACGGAGAGCTCGGTCTTGACGCGCTCCGTTCCCATGGCTTCAAACTGCAGATACGCCATCGTGCCCGTGGCGTCCTGCGTGAGGGTCTGGTCAATGCGCAGACCGATCTCCGTGCCGGGGATCATTTCACCCGATACGAGGTGGCTTTTGATGATTTTCTGTGCGATCGTGTATCCCATGGTAAATTCCTTCTATCAATAATTATAATATTATATTCACGTTTCGTTTGTCGCATTGCGGAGCGCGACGAGCATATTGGCGAGCGCGTGCTCGATGTGCAGAGAGGTCAGACGGTCTGCCTCCGCCGCATCCCCGCGCAGAATCGCGTTCAAGATCTCGCGGTGCTCTGCCGTGGACTGCTCGGGTCTGCCCGGTATCGTCAGCGATACTCTGCGGTACGCCTTGGTATTGCGGTGCAGATCGGTGAGGATGCGCTCCAGCGTGCGACTGCCGCTGGCACGGAAGATCGCCTTGTGAAAGGCGGTATCCAGCTCCTTGATATGCTCGGCGTCGTTTTTCTGTCCGTAAAACTCCGCGAGCTCGACGGACTCGATCAGCGCGCGCTTATCCCCCTCGGTGATCTTCTCTGCCGCCATCGCGGAGGCAAGTCCCTCCAGACGCATACGGATGCGATAGATATCCACGATATCCTCTTCCGTGATACCGATGACGACGGCGCCTCGGTTGGGGACGAGCTCGACCAGCCCCTCCTCGGAGAGACGGCTGAGTGCGCCGCGTACGGGTGTGCGGCTGACGCCGAGGCGCTCGGAGAGCGCGTTCTCCGTCAGCGCCTCTCCCGAGTGAAAGATGCCCTGAAGGATGGCGTCCTGTAATTCGCCGTATACTCTGGCCTCCAGTGAGGCCGTTCCTCTGTTGATCATGTCGTCTCTCCGTTTCTCACGCCTCGGGGAAGCGACCGGGGGCGAGCGTGCGGATGATCTCCACGAGCTCCTCGTCGCCCATGATGGTCGTTCTGCCGTCGGCGTACTGTGCGTCGATGGCCTGCTTCATCATGGTGATCAGGGGGTCGTGCTTTGTGATCATGTCGTCGGGTGCGAGACGGTAGTAATTGTTGATCCAATAAGCGATGCCCGCAAGGCCCGAGGTATTGGAGATGGAGACGGCGGCGGGACGGTTCAGGATCTTTTCCGTATCGAAGATATTGTAGATCTCGGCGTCCTTCATCATGCCGTCGGCGTGGATGCCCGCGCGGGTGACGTTGAAGTTACTGCCGACGAAGGGCGTCATCGGCGGGATGTCGTAGTGAAGCTCGTTTTTGAAGTATTCTGCGATCTCGGTGATGACGGTGGGATCCATGCCGTCAAAGCTGCCTCGCAGCGAGGCGTACTCGATGACCATGGCCTCCAGCGGTACGTTGCCCGTGCGCTCGCCGATGCCGAGCAGAGAGCAGTTGACGGCGGAGGCACCGTAGAGCCATGCCGCGGTCGCGTTGGCGACACCCTTGTAGAAGTCATTATGGCCGTGCCACTCCAGCATCTCGGAGGTGACGTCGGCGTAGTGATGCAGACCGTATACGATGCCGGGGACGCTTCGCGGGAGTGCTACGCCCGGGTAGGGGCTACCGTAGCCCATCGTATCGCACATACGGATCTTGACGGGAATGCCCGTCTCGGTTGAGAGCTCGGTGAGGGCGTTGACGAAGGGAACGACGAAGCCGTAGAAGTCGGCTCTGGTGATGTCCTCCAGATGGCAACGGGGGCGGATGCCCGCGTAGAAGGCCTGCTTGACGACGGTGAGATAATGCTCCAGCGCCTGAGAGCGCGTCATACCGAGCTTCTTGAAGATATGATAGTCGGAGCAGCTGACGAGAATACCCGTTTCCTTGATGCCGATATCGTTGACGAGTGCAAAATCCTCTTTCTTGGCACGGATCCACGTCGTGATCTCGGGGAATTCATAGCCGAGTGCCATGCACTCCTCGACGGCGCGTCTGTCCTTCTTGGTATAAACGAAGAACTCACTTTGGCGGATCAGTCCGTTCGGACCGCCGAGGCGCGCGAGCATTTTATAGATATCGACGATCTGCTCTGCGGTGTAGGGTGCGCGGGATTGCTGACCGTCACGGAAGGTGGTATCGGTGATCCAGATCTCCTCGGGCATATTGACGGGAACGCGGCGGTGGTTGAATGCGACCTTGGGGATCTCGTCGTAGGGGTAGATCTCGCGGTAGAGATTGGGTCTCTCTACGTCCTGCAGGGAATATTTATATTGAGACTGCTCAAGCAGATTGCTTTTGGGGTTCTTGGAAATCATAGGGGTGCTCCTTTTGTATTCTTGTATACAATCCTTTGGCGGATATACCACACATTATACTGAGACCCATGGCGTTTGTCAAGAATTATTTGTTTGCCATCTTTAATTTTGTGCACTCTGTATATTGTCAAAAAAAGGATTTGTCGAAATTAAACAAAAAGCGGGCAACGCCCGCAGGAAGGTGCTCGCCTATCGCAGCTTTCCGTGCCACCAAGCACGGCATAACGGCGAGATCCATTCTGAGCAATTTCCTATGGTACAAAAAAGCG
>JAFTIJ010000004.1 GCA_017456965.1 Clostridia bacterium | reverse complement strand
GGCATAAAATATACCTTTTGGCTTTACAACCCCTGTTTTTGGCACAAAAATATACCTTTTGGAGTTATGATCCACGTCGAGTCCGTCGTGTGTCTCACACGACGACTCGACAACTAAGTTTGCCCTTGCGGGCAAGTGAAGTTGCCTCCGGCAGTGAAGTTCACTGCGTGAGTGAAGTTTCGCCTAACGGCGAAGTGGGGCAAACTTAACTTCACTTTGCAAGTGAAACGAACAAAACTTCACTGTGAGCAAAGCGAACAACTTCACTACGAGCGAAAGCGAGTAACTTCACCAAACACCAAAAAGGAGAAAACCTATGAAGGATTCAGAATTGCGTGCGTTGCACTCATGAATTGAGCCTGCGGCAAATAAGTAACCGCACCGAAAAGAAAGGAAACAGCAATGACATCAAAAAAGACAAGAAATTTTGAAAAGGCGCTCCCCGAGGGCTACAGACAGGCACTGTATATCAACACGAAATCGGCGAAATTCGGCTTGATCTTTAACGCGATCGCGCTCCTTGTTCTGCTCCTCGTTATGGCGTTTGCCGTCTTGACTCTGTATATAGGCGGGACGGATGGCTCGGATATTTTTGACGTGGGAAGCACGCAAATGCTCTCGACCTATCTTATTTTCCTTGGCGCCATGCTCGGATACGTCGTTTTACACGAATTGGTACACGGCATCGCCTACAAAGCGATGACGGGCGAAAAGCTGACCTTCGGCATGAGCTGGAGCTGTGCGTTTTGCGGCGTTCCGCACATATTTACGTACCGAAAAACCGCGCTTACCTCCGTTGTAATGCCGTTTGCCGTGTTTACGCTGTTGTTTATCCCCATTCTCATTCTCTTCTATTTCGTTCACCCGCTATACTATCTGCTTGCCTCCTTCCTCTTCGGACTGCATCTCGGCGGTTGTAGCGGAGACCTTTACGTGCTCTGTCTTCTCACGGTGAAATTCAAGGATCCCAATACGCTGATGCGCGATACGGGTCCCGAGCAGTTCTTCTATATTCCAAGCGAAGAAAAAACGGGAAATTGATAAAATCGGATTTTGCTGACCGTGGCAGAATCGCTATCCACGATACGATGATCCTGTATTGACCGAGGAGAAGAAATCTATGTATTTTTATATCATCATCGCAGTATTTTCCATCCTGATCGGCATATGGAATCTGATGATCGCCGTGCTGGGCTGTTTTCCGAGATTCCGTGCGGACGCAATCGGTACACTGACACGTGCCAAAACGGAAAAAAACGTTCCCGCAAAATACGGACGGATACCGGTCCAAACAAGATACGTATACGTCTATACGGTCAACGGAAGGCAATACCGCTACGCAGGTGAGAATCGACACGTCAAGCGCCGTCTTCTCCCCAAGATCACTATGGTATACGTCAAGTGGTTTCCGCGGCACGCATACCCAAACAAATTCAAAGCAACGACCGAGTGGGTCCTCGGAAGCCTGATGCTTCTGACAGGCGTCATATGCATTCTGATCGTCCTTGAGGGCATCTGAAACGGTCAAAGGAGTTCTCATGCAACCAAATGAACCGATCTGCGGGAGAGCGGTCCGCGTCATCATCGACAGACCGCTCGGCTCCGTACATCCCCATCATAAAAATATTGTTTACGAGGTCAATTACGGCTACGTTCCGGGCGTCCTCGGCGGTGACGGCGAGGAGCAGGACGCCTACGTCCTCGGCATCGACGAACCGCTGACCGAATTTGACGGCGTCGTGATCGCCATCGTCGAGAGATCGGACGATAACGAGACCAAATGGATCGTGGCACCTGTAGGCACTGAGCTATGCGACGAGGAGATCATGAAAAAAATTCACTTCCAGGAAAAATACTTTTCCACAAGATTGTTGAGAACGTGAGGGCATACTATGAGAGATACCTCACATATTCGCGTCATTCATATCTTCGGCGCGTCGGGCTCGGGCACGACGACGCTGGCGCGGGCGATCACCGAGTGCTTCGGCTACGTCCACATGGATACGGACGATTATTTCTGGATGCCGACCGACCCGATGTTCACCCAAAAGCGCGATAAGGCAGAGCGCCTCCGTCTGATGACAAGTGATATCGAGCGCTACGGCAGCGTCGTGATCTCAGGCTCTCTCTGCGATTGGGGAGATGCGCTCATTCCGTTTTTCGACCTTGCCATCCGCGTGGAGACCGACACACCGACGAGACTCGCCCGTCTGAGAGCGCGTGAGTATCGTCGCTTCGGCGACCGCATCCGCGAGGGCGGCGATATGTTCCATGAGCACGAGGCGTTTCTCGAATGGGCGGCAAAATACGACGTCGCACCCCCGACCATGCGCAGTCGCGCCAAGCACAATCTCTGGCAAAAAAGCCTCTCCTGCCCCCTGCTCACCGTCAGCGGCACCGCCCCGCTCCACGAAACGCTCGCCATGCTTACCAAGCTTCTTGCATAAAAAAATTATTTTTATGCACATACGACATGCACATCACCTATCTGCGCTGTCATCCTCGAACGCAACGACGAAGGAGTGGAGTGAAGGATCTGCGCACGAACCGCATCTTCCGCTACACTTTATTGCTCAGTGACAAGCATGACACCCATCTGCGCTGTCATCCTCGAACGCAACGACGAAGGAGTGGAGTGAAGGATCTGCGCACGAACTGCACTATACTGAAAAGCAAATAATCTATCCTTTGATATGTATTATACTTATATCATCACCAATTCAACCAACAAAGTTATGTATATCGGTGTTACCAACGATTTAAAGCGCCGAATTTATGAACACAAGCATCATCTGCTTGATGGATTCACGAAAAAATATCACATTGATAAATTGGTCTATTACGAACAATTTAACGATATCCGTATCGCAATTGCAAGAGAAAAAGAACTGAAAGGATGGCTAAGAAAAAGGAAGGACGATTTAGTTCAAGCCAAAAATCCCCAATGGAATGATTTAAGCGCTACTCTTTTCCCTGAAATTTTATAAATTACATTTGCTGATTGTATGCCGGAGCATATATGATTCTCGCACCGTGCGCAGATCCTTCACTTCGCTCCGCTCCGTTCGAGGATGACAAGCGCAGAGAATGCTTCTGCAAGCTTTTATAAAAACATTATACGAATCAAATGACATTGTTACATAACACCAAAAACTTCTCGCGACATATACGAAAAAAACACAACAGAAAATCATCTGAAAGGATCCTATAATATGAAAAACATTGCCGTTATCACCGGTGCCTCCAGCGGCATCGGAAAACAATTTGCGCTCACCCTGCAGAAGAGAGGAAGCTTTGACGAGGTATGGGTCATTGCCCGCCGCGCCGAACGTCTGGAGGCGCTGAAAAGCCAGATCCCCTTCCCCGTCAAGGTGCTCCCCCTCGATCTCTCCGACAAATCCAGCTTCAAGACCTACGAGACGCTCCTCAGTATCGAGAATCCGAATATCACCCTGCTCATCAACTGCAGCGGATTCGGCAAATTCTGCGCCATGATGGACTGCAACTACGAGGAGAATCTGAATATGGTGAACCTCAACTGCGGCGCGGTACTCGCCATGTGTCAGCTCTCCATCCCCTACATGGAGGCTGGCGCCAAGATCATCAATATCGCCTCCGTTGCGGGCTACCAGCCGATCCCGTATATCAACGTCTACGGCGCGACGAAATCCTTTGTCCTGAATTTCAGCCGCGCGCTGAATCGCGAGCTGAAAAAGCAGAAGATCTCCGTCATGGCCGTCTGTCCCTTCTGGACGAAGACGGAATTCTTCAAGCGTGCCATCGACGAGGACGAGGAACGCGTCGTCAAAAAATACGTTGCCATGTATACCCCCGAGAAGATCGTCGCACAGGCATGGCGCGATCTGAAATGGGGCAAGGACGTCAGTATGTACGGCTTCAAGGCAAAGATGCAGACCATGATGGTCAAGCTCGCACCTCACTCCATGGTCATGTCGGTATGGATGAAGCAACAGGATCTCAAATGACAGCCTACGCACGTTGCACGCTCTGCCCGCGCGTCTGCGGCGCAGATCGGACAAAGGGGCGCGGTGTCTGCGGTGAGACGGACGTCCTGCGCGTCTCCCGTGCCTCTTTGCACCTATGGGAGGAGCCGTGTCTGACGGGCACGAACGGCTCGGGCACGGTCTTTTTCACAGGCTGTAATCTCGGGTGCGTCTACTGTCAGAACGAGGGTATCTCCCACGGCTCTCACGGCAAGGAGATCACCCCCGACCGTCTTGCCGAGATCTTTTTGGAGCTACAGGCACAGGGCGCGGAGAATATCAACCTCGTGACCGCCGTCCATTTCACGCCCCACGTGATCCGCGCACTCGACAAAGCAAAAAGCGACGGGCTGACTCTGCCCGTCGTCTACAACTCGGGTGGCTACGAGAGCGTCGAGACGCTCCGTATGCTCCGAGGCTATATTGATATCTATCTGCCCGACTGCAAATACCACGATCCCGCGCTTGCCGCCGCGCTCTCCCGCGCGGCAGACTACCCCGCGGTCGCGATGGCGGCGCTGAAGGAGATGTTCTCTCAGGTGGGGGCGCCCGTCTTTGACGAGCGCGGCATGATGCGCCGCGGTATGATCGTACGCCATCTGGTGCTCCCTGGGCACGTCGATGACTCCATGGCAGTCCTGCAAGCCCTGCACGACACCTTCGGAGACGACGTCTACGTAAGCATTATGAATCAGTACACACCCGTGCGCAAGTTCCCTAATCACAAAGAGCTCTCACGCAAGCTCACGCGATACGAATATAAAAAGGTCACAGACTTTGCCGCATCCATCGGCATCGTAAACGGCTTCCTCCAATACGGCGAGGCGGCCGCCGAGAGCTTTATCCCCGATTTCGATCTGCGCGGCGTATAAGAAAACGCGGGGAGGTCCCCATCCCCCTTTTGCAAAAAACTTTAAAAGGGGCTGTCTCATTCAAGGATAATTTGCAAAAAAGCGGGCTGTGCCCGCATCCTTGTGCTCGCCTACCGTAGCTTTCCGCGCCACGGGGTGCGGAAAAACGGCGAGGTCCGGTTTGCGCAATTTCCTATGGTATAAAAAGAAAGGCTCCCTTGTGCAAAGGGAGCTGGCGCGGTAGCGACTGAGGGATTGTTTGTCTGAAAGATTTATGTTATTTACAACCCCTCCGCCGCGTTCCGCGGCACCTCCCCTTACACAGGGGAGGCTTTTTTGTG
>JAFTIJ010000035.1 GCA_017456965.1 Clostridia bacterium | reverse complement strand
TGCACGCAGGCTCCTTCCACCGCTACGCGGTCCCCCTCCCTCTCGGAGGGAGGCAAACGGCGTTTTCCCTTGCCGTGATTGGGGGCGCTTGGGTGAATGTATCCCGTAAACACTCCCTGCGCTGTCATCCTCGAACGAAGCGTAGCGTAGTGAAGGATCTGCGCACGCGGGGAGTCCCCGATCTGATGTGCGTTCTTTTCAAAAAATATCGTACGCAAAAAGAAAATTGCAATTTTAACTCTGCCATGCGCAGAGCCTTCACCTCACGCCTTTGGCGTTCCGCTTACGGATGACGGCGCAGAGAGTCTGCCATCTTATTTTATAAACTTTTAAATGTTACAACGTAGTAGGGGCGAACTGTGTTCGCCCGTCAAAAGACCATGTAAATGCAAGCTTGTCGGGCGAACGCAGTTCGCCCATACGGTAAACCGGGATGAAATCACGGATTCCCCGATTGTCAGCTTGGCTAAGTTGGCGAAGCTCCTTAATTTCTGAGTAAAAAACAAAAAAACTCCCGAAAATCAGCGAAAACTAAACAACCATACGGAGGATTGATTGACATGGATAAAACATATTTCGGTGATCTGAGCATCATTGGTACGAAGGGATGCGACACATTTCTCTCCAAGGTAGATGCCTATCTGCACGAGTGGCGCAGCGACAGACCCAACGGCTCCTATCTCGTTGACGCAGAATACCCCCGCTTCGGCTCCGGTGAGGCAAAGGCGATCATTCACGAGTCCCTTCGCGGTCACGATATTTATCTTTACAGCGACGTTTTCAATTACGGCGTTACCTATAAGATGTACGGAATGCAGGTTCCGATGAGCCCCGACGATCACTATCAGGATATCAAGCGTATCATCTGTGCGATCGGCGGCAAGGGTCGTCGTGTGACCCTGATCATGCCGATGCTCTACGAGGGCAGACAGCACCGCAGAACCGCAAGAGAATCTCTGGACTGTGCGATGGCACTGCAGGAGATATCCGCAATGGGCGTCACCAACATCATCACCTTTGACGCGCACGACCCCAGCGTTCAGCAGGCGATCCCGCACGGCGGCTTTGACAACGTACGCCCCGCATATCAGATGCTCAAGGCGCTCGTCAGAGAGTTCCCCGACATCACCTTTGACAAGGATAAGACCATGATCATCGCTCCCGACGAGGGCGCTATGTCCCGTTCCATGTACTACTCCTCGATCCTCGGCGTAGAGCTCGGTATGTTCTACAAGCGCCGTAATTACACGGTCGTCATCGACGGCCGTAACCCCATCGAGGCACACGAGTTCCTCGGCAGATCCGTAGAGGGCAAGGACGTGATCATCGTTGACGATATGATCGCATCGGGCGACTCCGCGCTCGACGTTGCCAAGCAGCTCAAGGAGAGAGGCGCTCGCCGCGTATTCATGTTCTCCACCTTTGGTCTCTTCACCTCCGGCTTTGCCAAGATCGACGCCGCTTACGAGAGCGGTATGATTGACAAGATCTTTACGACCAACCTGACGTATCACCCCGCCGAGCTCGCAACGCACAAGTGGCACTGCGAGGTCGATATGTCCAAGTACGTTGCTTACATCATCGACACCATGAATGCTGACGGCTCGATCAGCAAGCTCCTCAATCCCGTTGAGCGCATCCACGGTCTGCTCGACGTTATCCGCCACGAAAACTAAGCGGGCCGTGCCCGCGCCCATGTGCTTGCCTATCGCCTTGTCGCATCAAAACGAGGTGCGACAAAACGGCGAGGTCGATATCGCGTGATTTCCCATAGGTAAAAAAGCGGGCCGTGCCCGCACCCATGTGCTCGCCTATCGTAGCTTTCTGCGCAAACAAGCACGGCAAAACGGCGAGGTCGATTTCCCATAGAAAAAAATTTTAAAAAAATGTGAAAAGATGTTGAATTTTTCGTGAAGATGCGATATAATGGCAAGTGACATACTTTTGTATGATTACGTATGATAGGAGACAAAAGACATGACCAGCGCATATGAGAATCTTCCCAAGCTCGTGAAGCTCATTCTTCAGTTTTTCTTCGGTTATATCATCAGCGGCGTATATCGTATCCTCCGCTTTGTTGAGACCAAGAATGTTGCAACGCTCGTTGTCGGTATCCTCTGCCTTGTTACCGGTATTGGTAACGCTATCGCATGGGTTGTTGACTTTATCACTGAGCTTTTCAGCAACAAGATCACTGTTCTTGCTGATTGATCCCGAGTTCATAAAGCAAAATAAAAAAGCCAAGCAGACGCTTGGCTTTTTTGTTTTTTGTACCATAGGAAATTGCGCAAACCGGACCGCGCCGTTTTTCCGCACCCCGTGGCGCGGAAAGCTAAGATAGGCGAGCACATGGAGGCGGGCACAGCCCGCTTTTTTGTACCATAGGAAATTGCTCAGAATGGACCTCGCCGTTATGCCGTACTTGGTGACACGGAAACCTTCGATAGGCGAGCACATGGGTGCGGGCACGGCCCGCTTGCAAATTATCCTTGAATGAGACAGCCCCTCTTTGCTATTTCACGGATGAAATTATTTCTTTGTGGGGATGAGCTTCTCCTTGCCGCCCATGTAGGGACGGAGTGCCACGGGGATGTTGACCGAGCCGTCTGCGTTGAGGTTATTCTCAAGGAAGGCGATCAGCATACGGGGGGGAGCAACGACGGTGTTGTTGAGGGTGTGCGCGAGGTACTTCTTGCCGTCCTTGCCGTTGACGCGGATCTTGAGGCGGCGTGCCTGTGCGTCGCCGAGGTTGGAGCAGCTTCCGACCTCGAAGTACTTCTTCTGGCGAGGGGACCATGCCTCGACGTCGATGGACTTCACCTTGAGGTCGGCGAGGTCACCGGAGCAGCATTCGAGCGTACGTACGGGGATGTCGAGCGTGCGGAAGAGATCGACGGTATTCTGCCAGAGCTTGTCAAACCATACGGGGCTCTCCTCGGGCTTGCAGACGACGACCATCTCCTGCTTCTCAAACTGGTGGATGCGGTATACGCCTCTCTCCTCGATGCCGTGCGCGCCCTTCTCCTTGCGGAAGCAGGGGGAGTAGCTGGTGAGGGTGTAGGGGAGCTCCTTTTCGTCTACGATCTGGTCGATGAATTTACCGATCATGGAGTGCTCACTCGTACCGATGAGGTAGAGATCCTCGCCCTCGATCTTATACATCATCGCCTCCATCTCCGCGAAGCTCATAACGCCCGTAACGACGCCCGCGCGGATCATGTAGGGAGGAATGCAGTAGGTGAAGCCTCTGTCGATCATGAAGTCACGTGCGTAGCTGATGACGGCGGAGTGCAGACGGGCGATATCACCCATGAGGTAGTAGAAGCCGTTGCCCGCAACGCGACGTGCGGCGTCAAGGTCGATACCGCAGAAGCTCTCCATGATATCACTGTGGTAGGGGATCTCGAAGTCGGGAACGACGGGCTCGCCGTAGCGCTGAACCTCGACGTTCTCGCTGTCGTCCTTGCCGATCGGCACGGAGGGGTCGATGATATTCGGAATGGTCATCATGATCTTGGTGATCTTTTCGTCAAGCTCGGTCTCCTTTGCCTCCAGAGCGGCGAGAGCGGCAGAGTTCTCGGTGACGAGGCGCTTTGCAGCCTGTGCCTCCTCCTTCATGCCCTTTGCCATATACATACCGATGGTCTTGGAGACCTTGTTGCGGTTGGCACGCAGGGCGTCTGCCTCCTGCTTTGCCTTGCGCTTCTCCTCGTCGAGGGCGATGACCTCGTCTACCAGAGGAAGCTTTGCGTCCTGAAATTTGTTTCTGATGTTCTGCTTTACGATCTCGGGATTGTCTCTGAGAAATTTCAAATCAAGCATGGTTGTATTCTCCTTATATAATTTGTCTTATAAAATAAAAAAGCCCTCTCATCCCTTGTGATATGGGACGAAAAGACTCCGTGTTGCCACCCAAATTGCCGCCCTCGGGCGACCGCTCTTGCGCGCGGTAAGGGGCGCACCCCGCGGCTTTCACCGCACGCTCCGGAAGCGGACGGACACGCCTCACGCCACGGCTCGCACCGACCGCCGTCTCTCTGCACGCGTGAAAAACGCCCCGATCTTCCATCGTGGCACAAGGTATCTTTGGTACTCTCGTTTCGATACCTCAATACTGTTATTATAGTACGGATCCGAGAGAAAAGCAAGAGCTTTTGTGAAAAAATTCACAAGAATTTCGGAAGGTTTCTCGGAAGTTTTATTGATTTTTTCATCGTGTTATGCTATAATAAAAAGCGGGCAACGCCCGCAGGAAGGTGCTCGCCTATCGTAGCTTTCCGCGCCCCGTGGCGCGGCAAAACGGCGAGGTTCATTCTGAGCAATTTCCTATAGGTTAAAAAGCGGGCAACGCCCGCAGGAGGGTGCTCACTTTCGCGCAATTTCCTATAGGTTAAAAAAGTAGTCATCATGAAAAAATTATGCCGTAAATGCCGCGTCGACGTAACGCCGCGGACGGTGAGAAGGGAAGTGATGGATGGCACATGACAAACGTTGAACGCTTTCGGGCGGTCATGAATTTTGAGAAGCCGGATCGGTTGCCCGTGATCGAGTGGGCAAGCTGGTGGGGTGATACCGTTACCCGCTGGTATAACGAGGGGCTTGATAAGACGATCCCGTGGGATCGGATCCAGACACATTTTGGCTTGGATTATATTCAGCGCGTGTGGATGCCGGTCGTGACTCCCGATTGTCCAAAACCTGCGTTTCACGGCGGTCCGCTGATCTCCTCGGAGGAGGAATACGACTCCTTCAAACGATATCTGTACCCCGACCCGTCCTGTGAGAACGTCCGCAGAAAAATGGACGTGCTTGCGTCACTTGCCGAGGAGCATGAGAGAGGCGATGCCCTGCTGTGGTATTCGTTTGACGGCTTCTTCTGGTTTCCCCGTACGCTGCTCGGCATTGAGGATCATCTGTATTCTTTCTACGATGAGCCTGAGCTTTATCATCGCATCTGCTCGGATCTTGCCGAGTATATCGTCTCCAGACTCCCCGATATTTATGCACATGTCAAGCCCGATTTCATGGTCATATCCGAGGATATGAGCTATAATAACGGGCCGATGATCTCCGAGGAGCTCTTTGACGAATTTCTGCTTCCTTACTATAACCGCATTATCCCCGAGATCAAAAAGTACGGGACGCGCGTGATCGTCGATACGGACGGCGACGTCTCTATGATGATCCCGTGGCTCAAGCGTGCCGGCGTGGACGGCGTGCTTCCGCTGGAGCGGCAGGCGGGCGTGGATCTCGTGCGCCTCAGACGCGAGCATCCCGACTTCCTTTTTATCGGCGGCTTTGACAAAATGACCATGCCGAAGGGGGAGAGCGCCATGCGCGCGGAGTTTGAGAGACTGTATCCCGTGATGCGCTCGGGGGGCTTTATCCCGTCGTGCGATCACCAGACTCCACCCGGCGTTTCTCTGGAAAATTACCGCACTTACGTGCGACTGCTCCGTGAGTATGCGGAAAAAGCGGTAAAATAAGGGAATTTCCCTGTAAATTTATGTGCAATGTGCACATTTTTAAGCATCGCAAATTATGGAATAGGTAGAAAGTTTCCCATTTCCAAAACAAAGGTTTGATTTATTGGGTAAGTTGGTGTTATAATATAATATACCAATGGTTATCCCCTTTTATATCGTGAAAATAATAGGAAGAATTTTTGCGGTATCATCAATTATTAGTCGGAGGAATAAACGAATTATGAAGAAGGTATTGGCTTTCCTGCTCGCGCTCACCATGTGTGTCAGTGTCCTTTTTGCGACCGGTTGCTCTAAGATCGCAAAAGACGATCCCGCCGCCAAGGGCGCAGAACTCACCATGTACATGGGCAAAAAGGTTATGAATCTCGACCCCGCCGTTGCTTACACGGACGAAAACGCGGTCAAGATCCTCAGCCTCATCTTTGAAGGTCTCACCAAGCTCGACGAGAACGGCAAGCTCAAGAAGGCGCTTGCTAAGAAATGGGAGATCGTCGAGGACCCCAAGACCGGCGAAGAGAAACTTGAGATCACCATCAACGATACGCACTGGAGCGACGGCTCCGTTGTTCAGGCGAACGACGTGATCTACGCTTGGCGCCGTATTCTTGACCCCGAATTTGACAGCACCGCTGCCTCCATGCTCTACTGCATCAAGGGCGCAAAGGATGCAAAAGAGGGCAAGATCTCCATTTACGATATCGGTCTCCACGCTGTTACCACCACCAAGTTCGTCGTAGAATTTGAAGAGGGTGCTGACATCGACGAGTTCCTTTACAACACCGCGAGCCCCGCGCTCGTTCCTCTCCGTGAGAACAAGGTCGTTTCTTACCCCACTACCTGGTCCAGAAGCGCAACCGACCTTTCCTGCAACGGTCCGTTCCGTGTTAAGAAGTTCTCTGAGGATCCCACCGAGATCATGATCCTTGAGCGTTCCAAGTACTACTACCTCAATCAGGAAGTAGACACCGAGGCTCTCGATAAGTTCGTAACTCCTTACAGAATCACCGTTCGTTACGATCTCCCCATCGACAAGACTCTCGTATCCACCACGGATGCTATCGACGTCTACGATATGTTCTACAACACCGATCCGCTGAAGGAGAGCCTCTTCTACATCACGGGTCTGACCGCCGCTACCGCTGAGGCATACGGCAAGGACGTAGAGATCGAGGAGGAAGCTTCCACCTTCGTATTCTACTTCAATACCGGCAGAGGCAAGGCATTCGCCGAGCCCGCGATCCGCAAGGCATTCTCCATGGCGCTTGACAGAGATTACATCGCAGCCCTCATCGGTCTTGAGGCAGAACCTGCAACCGGTCTTCTGAATAACAAGGTATTCAATACGAGCAAGGGCAACACCTTCCGCGAAGAGGGTGATGACGTTCTCGACATCTACGGCGACATCGAGGGCGCAAAGCAGCTCCTCGCCGCAAACGATATCTATCCCGAGGACTATGACGACCTCTATCTCGTCGTTCGCAAGGATGAGAAGAACGATAGCTATCAGTCCGCTAAGCTCGGCTACAAGAGCAACGAGTACGCAATCGCTGAGTACGCTCAGAGCGTATGGAACCAGCTCGGCTTCAACGTCGTTATCAACTCCCTTGACAACGCCGCATACGAAGAAGCTTACAACACCGGCGACTACGAGATCATCGGTATGGACTACCAGACCATCTCCGTATTCCCGCTTTACAACCTCGCAGCATTCTCCTCTACCTACAGCGGCACCGCTGTTCCCGTAAAGGGCTACAGCAACGCTGACTTCGAGGCGCTGATCACCGAGGCATACGCAACCGCTGACGCTGACGACAGAGCAGCACTTCTCCACGACGCTGAGAAGCTCCTCGTTGAGGATGCAGCAGTTGTTCCCGTAGTATTCAATACGAATGCTTACGTTGTTTCCGATAGCCTTTCCAAGGTTACCACCAACTACTGGGGCGCGCAGATGTTCACCAAGACGGTTCTCGACGACTACGTTCAGTATCTCGAATCCGTCAGAGCAGCAGCTATCAGAGAGGCTGAAGAGGAAGCAGGCGAATAATCCCGTTTCCACCACCATCGGACACCAAGCTCCCGACCGCAAGGTCGGGAGTTTTTTTGTACCATAGGAAATTGCACGAAATCGCCCTCGCCGTTTTGCCGCGCCACGGGGCGCGGAAAGCTACGATAGGCGAGCTGGGGGATGCGGGCACAGCCCGCTTTTTGTTTTGAAACAGTAGCATCCAAGGCTCCCTCTGACGAGGGATACCGAGAACCCCAAACCGCGCACGGCGGCTGGGGGACCCCGTGCTGTTACCAAGGGTGACTGAGGGAGAGAACGACAAAAGCTTAACTAAATAATATTGCCCTCCGCGGAAACGATGATTTATTACCGTACCCGTAGTACGTTGTAACATTTAAAAGTTTATAAAATAAGATGACGGCTCTCTGTGCCGTCATCCGTAAGCGGAACGCCAAAGGCGTGAGGTGAAGGATATGCACATGGCAGAGTTAAAATTGCGATTTTCTGTTTGCGTATGATATTTTTTGAAAAGAACGCACATCATATCGGGGACTCCCCGCGTGTGCAGATCCTTCACTCCGCTCCGC
>JAFTIJ010000034.1 GCA_017456965.1 Clostridia bacterium | reverse complement strand
TAAGGTAAATTTCGGCGGGCCGTGTCCGCACCCATGTGCTTGGCGGGCTGTGCCCGCACCCGAGTGCTCGCCTATCGTCTTGTTTCATCGAAACGAGGTGCGGCACAACGGCGAGGTTGGATTGTTGAATTTGAACGACAAATTGGATTTTGAAGATGCGTTTGGGTAAGCGGAACGCGCCTACCCCGACGATAAAACCTCTTCCCCCTTCTACGGGTCAAGCGCCGTCGCGCTTGCCGTTTCTTTTGCTACTTTTCTTGTGGGGACAAGAAAAGTAGGCGTCCCCTCTCAATTTCCTATGGTACAAAAAAGCGGGTATAAAACACACAGCTCCGTGAAATACTGTTCACAAAAGAGAACGCCGTGTGCAGGCAACGTTATGTACGCACTCTCGCACGCCGTCAAAAAGGAGGTCGCGCTATGCGAGTTATCACCCTACCCCATCCACCCGTGATCGTCGGTCACGCCGCTGTCGTCGGTAAAAAGGAGCGCGAGGGCCCACTCGGCGCGGACTTTGATCTGCACGACGAGACCGATACCTTCGGCATGAATACGTGGGAGCGCTCGGAGAGCGAGATGCAGAGGCTCGCCGTCAATCTGGCGCTTGCCAAAGCGGGTCTCGGTGAGGCGCACCCCGACGCGATCTTTGCGGGCGATCTCTTGAACCAGTGTATCGGCTCTGCCTACGGGCTGGAGAGCTTTCACAAGCCGTTTTTCGGGCTCTACGGCGCCTGCTCCACCTTCGCGCTCTCCACGATGCTCGCCTCCATGGCGATCAGCGCGGGCTACTTCAAGACCTGTGCCGCCGTCAGCTCCTCTCACTTCTGCTCGGCGGAAAAGCAATTTCGTTTTCCGCTGGAGTACGGCGGTCAGAGAGCGCCGACGGCGCAGTGGACGGCAACGGCGGCGGGCGCGCTGATCCTCGCCGATCAAGGGGATGGGCCGCGCATCACGGAGGTGCTCCCCGGCAGGATCGTGGACGGCGGCATCAAGGATATGAGCAATATGGGTGCCGCCATGGCACCCGCCGCCATCGATACGCTGCGCGCCTATTTTGAGGAGACGGAGCGACGCCCGTCCGACTTTGATCTCATCCTGACAGGCGACCTTGGGCGCGAGGGAATGTCCATCACAACGGAGCTGATGAGAGAGATGGGGATCGACCTCGGCGATGGCTATAACGATTGCGGTATGATGCTCTACGACAGCAGTAAGCAGGATACGCATTGCGGCGGCTCCGGCTGTGGATGCAGTGCCTGCGTTGTCAGCGGTCACGTTTTGCGCCGCTTTGCCGCGGGAGAGCTTCACGACGTGCTCTTTGCCGCCACGGGCGCGCTGATGAGCCCCGACAGCGTCAAGCAGGGGAGCTCGATCCCCGCCATCGCACATCTCGTCCGCATCCAAAGCGGAAATCACTGATTCTTTCGGAGGACGCTATGATCAAGGAAATATTGATTGCCTTCGTGATCGGCGGGCTCTTCTGCCTGCCCGCACAGATCCTGATCGATAAGACCGCGCTGACCCCCGCGCGCATCCTGGTGCTCTACGTCTGCGCGGGCGTGCTTTTGACGGCACTCGGCGTTTACGGTCCGCTCGTCGATTTCGCGGGACGCGGCGCTACGACGCCGCTGACGGGCTTCGGCTATTCTCTTGCCGAGGGCGTCAAGAAGGCCGTTACGGAGAAGGGGCTCGTCGGCGCACTCACGGGCGGCATCACAGGCGCCGCGGGCGGTATCACGGCGGCGATCCTTTTCGGATGGCTCTCCGCCCTTTTCTTCAAGAGCCGCCCCAAAAAATAACGCAAAAATAAATCGGCTTTTCTGTTCTTTTCGTTGACAAAGCCGGGATTCTTTGATATAATGGGTATGTAATTATATATTTGCCCGGAGGACTGTTTTATGAAACTGATCATCGCGATCGTAAACAACGACGATTCCCACTTTGTGAACACCGGTCTCACCGCAGAAGGCTATCAGATCACCAAGATCTCTTCCACCGGCGGTTTTCTGCTGAACGGTAACACGACCTTCTTCCTCGGCGTGAACGACGAGAGAGTCGAGCGCGCGCTGGAGATCATCAAGGCGCACAGCAAAAAGCGCGTTAAGAGCATCCCCAGCACCATGCCCATCGGCGCGGCAGGCTCCTTCTCTGCTATGAATACCGACGTCAGCGTCGGCGGTGCAACCGTCTTCATTCTTGACGTTGAGAGATTCTGCGCATTCTGATGGAATTTTTCGAGGGTCTGTACGGAAACGCCGGACAGAAGGCATACTTCACCTCTCTCATCGAGGAGAAAAAGTGCTCCCATGCGTACATTCTTGAGGCGCCCGCGGGGGGAGGCAAAAAGACCTTTGCCCTCCGCCTCGCGGCGGCGCTCGCATGGGCGTCCGAGCAGGACGCCGACGAAAGGGAGAAAAAATGCAAGCGTATACTTGACGGTACGTCGCCCGACGTGCGGATGCTCAGACGCGAGGATGGTAAAAAGACCATCGGCGTTGACGCCGCACGCGATTTTTGTGACTCCGTATACCTGACACCGTCGGAGTTGGATTTCAAGATGTATATCTTCGACGAGGCAGACCGCATCACGCCGCAGGCACAGAATGCTCTGCTCAAGATCATCGAGGAGCCGCCCGTCGGCGTCTATATGATCCTGCTCGCCGAAAACAGTCTCTCCCTGCTTACCACCATCCGCTCCCGTGCGCAAAGGATCACGCTCCAGACCTTTACCGAAAACGAGCTTGCGATCTATGCGCGCCGTCATCTGCCCGACCCTACGCGTGAGGAGGAAAAGCTCCGCTTCGCCTGCCGTATGGCAGAGGGCTCGATCGGCAGACTGCAGACGCTTTTAGCGTCGGGGGACGCGGAATTCTCTGCCTGTCATATGGCAAAAACAGTCGTGGAGTCACAGATCTCCAAGGGACGCGGCAACACCTACTTCGATTTTCTGAAGAGCATCACGGATTTCGTCATTTCGAGAGAGGCGCTGGACGCCCTCACGAGATATCTGCTCGCCGCCTACGGCGATCTCATGCGGGCAAAGCACACGGAGACGGGAGCGCTCTCATTTTTTACGGCAGAGGAAGCGGAGAGATTCACCCTGCTCCTCCCCGAGCTCTCGATCATCCGCTCTTTGGAGGCGATCGACGCCATCCGGGCAGATACACAGTACAATACAAGCGTTGCACTCTCGGGCGCGATGCTTGCCATGGAGCTGTGGAACGCAGCATAAAACACCAACATACAAAAGCGAGGATATAAATTCATGCTTGAAACAGAAGATAACATGACCGCGGAAAAGGAGGCATCCGCCCCCGAGGAGCAGGCGCAGACAGCGCCCGCCGCCGAGGTAAAAACATATGAGATCGTCGGCATCCGCTTCAAGCTCTCCGGCAAGATCTATTATTTCGCCCCCGGCAGCCTTACGCTTGCGGAGGGTGACCACGCCATCGTGGAGACCGCCAGAGGTCTGGAGTAC
>JAFTIJ010000033.1 GCA_017456965.1 Clostridia bacterium | reverse complement strand
TTATGTTATTTACAACCCCTCCGCCGCGTTCCGCGGCACCTCCCCTTACACAGGGGAGGCTTTTTTGTACCATAGGAAATTGCGCGAAATGGACCTCGCCGTTTTGCCGCGCCACGGGGCGCTGAAAGCTAAGATAGGCGAGCTGGGGGATGCGGGCACAGCCCGCTTTTTTGCAATTTTCGTTAGTGAGACAGCCTCGTTTCATATGGGATCACGGCACGGCAATAAAGCGTTGCGTGCCAAAGAGCAATGTGTCTGCCATCTCAGTGAAGAGCGCGGTACCGCGCTCACCGTTTTTGTAGGTCTCAAGGTCCCACCAATAGACGCAACGGTGCGCCGTCTCGGGGATGCGGATATTGGTACGGAAAAAGGCTTGAGATCCAAAAAAATATCCCTCCTCCGAGTCCTCCTCACCGTTTACCGTATACGTATGCGCCGTCGAGAAGCCCTCGTCGGTCACGTCCACGACACTGCGGTGCATAGCAAAAAGCGTCGTCTGCTCGATGCGCTCCTGCCCTGTATCCGTAACGTGAAGCTCCTCCGTTCTGTAGCTCATCTCCTCCCAGCCCATACGCATGGCATACTGCTGGATCAGACGAAGATCTCCCGTCTCGGTATCGTAGTAGACGCAGGGGTCATCCTCGTAGCCACCGATAAACGAGCCGATCTGCTCAAAGGTATCAAGATCGTATACCTCAAAGAGGAGCACGGCGCTCGAACCGCCGCCGCGATTCACCAGAACCTCGGGCGTGCCGTCGAGATCCATATCGAAAAGAGAGAGTCCGTAGCCCATGTCGATCACAAAATCGTCTTTACTCTTACTATTCTCCCACATCCACTCGCAGAAACGGACCAGCGGCGCGTGGAGCGCCTCATGCTCCTCTCCCGTCAGAAACGTAAGCGCACGGTAGCCGTCCAATCGCGCGGGCGGTGTTGTCTCGTGACAGCCGCAAAGCAAAAGCATCGCCAAAACGAGTACGATCAACAAACAGCGCTTCATCATAATTTCACACGAATGGCAAGCGCACGGTAGCGCTCGCACTTCTCCTTTCCGTAGATCGCTCTCATATATCTTGCGATATAGGAGGATTTTTTGCCCGCGAAGCCGAGCGCCGACGGTCTGTAATCCTGTACAAGCGTCTCAAAGTCGGGGTAGGAGTATAGTCCCATCACCCGTACCGACAGACTCTCCTCACGTCCGTTGCAGAGAAACGTCACGGTATCGCCGATCCGCAGATCCTCGCGGCGCTCGTCGAGCAGACGCATCTCCACCGTCTTTTTACCCGCACGGATGGCGTCGAAATGGACGGCGTCAAGCTTCATGTGGTGCTCACGCGTGAGTAGCTGATCCTCCAGCACGAGCAGATTGATCCTGCCGCTCATGGCTGTGCTTGCATCAAGTGCGATCAGCCCTCTGCCGAAAAACGGAAGCGTGGAGTCCGCGGGACGTTCCCTGTCAAAATAGATGCCATACATCGCGCTCCGATGACCGCACACCATCGTTTTGTCTGCGGGCGGTGCCAGATGCGCATAGCCGTAAAGCTGATGCCAATCATTCCATCGCGACCAGTGAAGGTCACAGGGCGGCGACTGACGCCAATGACGTTCAAGGCAGTGGCATCCGTCGCGCATACCGAGCGGCACCCAGCCGTGAACGAAAAGATAGTGCTTCGTCTCGTAATAATCGACCATGTCGTCCAAAAAGCGCTTCACTCGGCGCTTTTTGCTTGCGGGCATACGAAGCGTGCCGTCCTCGGCTATGGCATCCTCACCGAAAAATTCTCTCAGCGTAATGCACGTGCCGTTTCCCTCCGCGATCGGATCGGTTCTGCCGTTTGCCATCATGTCACCGAGCATCTGCTCGTGATTGCCTCGGATGAGCACCTTGTTCGGGATGCTCTCAAGGAGCGTCAGCACGTCCAGATTCTCCCGCCCGCGGTCAAAGCAGTCGCCGCAGGAGATCAGGAGATGATCTTTTGCCCCCGCGACGAAGCCCGCCTTCTCAAGCACACTGCGTAAAGCCGTTCCATGACCGTGGACGTCAGTCACAACAAATAATTTCATACCTCTCTCCTTTATCTGTGATTTGTAAGGAGCCAATCAAACAGCGCCCGCTCCGAAAAGGCGCGCCGCCACGACGCGTGACCGCACTCCGCGTAGAGCGTCAGTACCGCGTGACCGCCGGAAGCGTTGACCGCCTCTACCATACGTATGCTCTCTGCGGGCAAAACAAGCGTGTCATCCTCTCCGTGAAAGGCGCGGATGGGCGTATGGCGGAGCCGCTCCGCGTTCCAGTACATCCCGCCCCCGCAGATCGGAACGAGCGCAGCAAATCGGTACGGCAGACTCATGCCGAGCTGCCACACGGCGTAGCCGCCCATACTCATGCCCACAGCGTAGAATCGCGAGACATCGCAAAAGTCCATGTCGAGGATCTCCCCCGTCAGGCGTGTGAGCGTCTCCCACAGATCAAACCACGTGTTCTCATGACATTGCGGCGCAACGGTAACAAACGGAAAATCCTCATACCTCTGTGTGATCGCAAAGTAATCGTTGTGAGCAAGGGCGCGGATATCGGTGCCTCGGCTCCCCGAGCCGTGCAAGAGCAAGATCACGGGATATTTCTCTCCCGCACGGTATCCCTTCGGGTAACGGATCAGATATTGCATATTTTCAAATCGCTCGTACGAAAACACGGTGTCACCTCACAAATCGTATTTTGCTTACAGGATAGCATAGCGCGCATCCCCTTTTTCAAGGGGGGGACAGCTCAAGGCGCCCCCTTGAATTCATTTTCCTTGATATAGTCGATCAGGGCGCGCAGACTGCTCGTGATCCACTTATCTCTGTGATAGATCAACTGCTTACGGATATCCGCGTGGACGTCGGTCACGTCCAGATAACAAAGCTTGCCCTCCTTGACCTTCCCGGCTGTCACGAAATCGGGCAGGAAGGAAACACCGACGCCGTGCTCCAGCATCGCGACGATGATATCGGTGCGGCCGATCTCCAGGATGGGCTGAATATTCAGCGCAAGCCTTGCCGTCGCCTCGTCAAAAATGCGACGGTAGCCAAAGCCTCTCTCCGTTAGCAGAAACGGTGCGTCGGCAAGCTCACAAAGCGAGAGCGACCGTCTTGATGCGTACGGAGAGTCACAGCGCGTGACAAAATGCACGCCGACCGGTTCCTCGATCTCCACGTGGTAATCTCTGTGATAGACGCGATGATCCAGCGCCATCATCACGTCCGCCTCGTTATGGTCGAGCATTCGGAACATCGCATCGGTATCCCCCGTAGTAAAGACCAAGCGGATTCCGGGATAGTGCGTATGGAAATCAATATAATTATGGAGCATCATATCCTCGCATACCGAGTCGGGCACCGCAATACGAAGCGTTCCGCCAAGCTCGTAGTCCGAGCCGTGGCGCTGATTGAACTCGTCTGTCAGATAACGAACCTGCTTAGCATAGGAAAGCAGATCCCTCCCCTTCTCGGTCAGGGAGATCGTGTGAGTGATCCGCTCAAACAAAAGTCCGCCAAGCTCGTTTTCCAGCTGCTTGATCTGGAAGGATACCGTTGACTGTGAGTAATCCAAGGCTTTGGCCGCCTTGGTAAAGCTATTGAGCTCAGCCACCTGCACAAACGTGATCAGATTTCGTATTTCCATAGAATGTTCTCTCCTTTTTCATAGGATCTGTGCGATCCCGTAACGCCGCATATCCATCGAAAATATCGATGGTAAATATTCAAAATTCTCTCTTGACTGTTTAACAATTTTATTATATAC
>JAFTIJ010000032.1 GCA_017456965.1 Clostridia bacterium | reverse complement strand
GTCAAATTTGCCTCAATATAGTCGATTGCTTTTTGCATTCCGATAATCCAATCCATTTTTCATCCCTCCTGTCTGCCTACATTTTATCAGAAAGCGTTTTGAAAATCCCGACATTCTGTGCGAAAATATGTCGGATATATTATACCATAAAAACATTTATGATTCAAGACAAAACAGCACGACTGTATTTCTACAATCGTGCTGTTTTCACCTGCTCTATCGCAGGCACCCCATGGCATATTTTTTTATACCACAGGAAATTGCGCAAACCGGACCTCGCCGTTTTGCCGTATTTCGTTTCGATGCAACAAGGTGATAGGCGACATGGAAGCGGGCACGGTCCGCAAAATGTAAATAAATTGTGAACAAACAAAAATCTGCGCACAATAACCCGCCCGATTTCCGTGTATATAGCAGAGGGCAACCTCAGAAAGGAGATAAAAACATGAAAAAATTGATCATGCTTCTCATCGTCACAAGCCTCACGCTGTCCCTTTTGTCGTGCAGTCAAACGCCTCCGACCGACGGTACGCCGACCCCAACGACAACGGGAAGCCAAACCACAACAGACGGTGCGACCAACGAAACAACGCACGGTATCACGGAGACGACGACGGAAGGCAAAGCGCCCGAAAAGCCCACCGTGACAAACGCGTATTATCCGATATCGGACGCCTTTTCCGAGACGCCGACCCGACTGCTTTACGTACAGACGGGCGTGATCCGATATTACAACAAGCTGACGGGAGAAGAGAATATTTTCTGCTTTGACCCGCTCTGCAAGCATAAGGATCACACCACCTGCATCGCGCACAAATTCGGGATGGCAGACTCAGGGATTCAGTCCATTGAATACTGCGCGTATAACAATCGCTTTTACGCCCTCCGCGGTGCTCAATTCTGCTCCTTTGCGTTTGACGGAAGCGATCTGAAGGTAGAGGCATCCTTTGGCGAAGCGGGGAAGTTCGGATCGGATAAGCACGGCGTTTATCCGTACGGAGGCACGGTTTATCTGGGCGTGCAAGGAAAATACGTCTATTTTATGGCAAATCAAAGCGAGAGTGGGAAAAAGGCATTAATGTGCTTTGACGTCGAAAGCGGTAAGTTAAGTACGCTGTATCACAGAGAGGATACACACGTTCTCGGTTATCAGGTAAGCGAGAACGCTTTGTATTATAATTTGAGCGGTGAGGAATCCGGAATATACTGCGCGGCGCCGGATGGTAGCAATCCCAGGAAGATCTCGGATGAGGTTTTTGATCTGTTCCATGAGGGGATCTTCGATGGAGAAAAGGTATATTTCTTGCAGGTTAACGATCAGGATCAGCACTGCATCTTCTCCTATACACCGGGAATGGATCTCTTTGAGGAGGTCACCGCGTTTACGACCAAAACCGCCACGCGATTGCTCGCCGTAACGGAGGACGCGGTCTATTTTACGAGATCGGAGCCCGTTCTGGTCGGCCATACGGAGGGGCGTTTCGGGACGTTTGACGTAACGAACGATTGGAGTAAAATATATCGTCTGGACAAGAGCACGGGAGAGACCGTAACCGTTCTGGACGATATCACCTGTGAAACGCGAATGATACATTTTACGGATGACAACGGTGTGATCATCGTAGGAGGTATCTACTTCCCCGACGAAAAGAAAGCAAACTCAAACGACGCGTGCTTCACCGCAAAGCTTGACGAGAACGGTATGTTCACGGAGCTGACACCCTTGACGTGATTTCACCCGACGCGGTGTTTGCCGCCATCACATGAAAAGGTCGATCGCCTCCCCTTGCCAAAGGGCTCTGACCGTCGATCAGGGCGAACAAAAATCGGCACCATCCATTTTTACAAACGGTAAGCTTTCCAAAAAGCTTCTCCTCTATGTACATAAGCCCCGTACCGAGAGAGACGTGACGAAGCTTCCATGTATCCGAGTCCCCTCTCCGATGCTTCGCGTCGGTTCTCCCGGAGGGCGAGTCCTGTGGACACATATCCGTTCGGGTTTTGGTGAGCTTTTCGATCCCTGCAATTTTTACATAGCTTTTCGGCAGACTACGCCTCCTCTTCTCCAAGGGGAGGCGATTTGCTTTCCTCCTCCTGCTTTTTTCGCATCGCCCCTTGTTATTTCTCATGATTTATGTTATACTGATTTATCATATACCAATCGGAGGAATCTTATGTTTGAAACGGAGCTTCGGCATCTTCTCCTGGAAAAGGGGGCAAACCTCGTCGGCTTCTCTTCGCTCGGCGAGCTGGCGCCGCCCGAGTTCAGCGAACTGAAATATGCCGTGACCATCGTGCGCAGGCTATCCGACACGATCGTGAAAACGATCGAGGGACGCCCGTCGATGATGTACTTTCATCATTATCGCACCACCAACACCAAGCTCGATCTCTTAGCGCTTGACGCGGTGGATTTCATCGAGGAGCAAGGCTATCGCGCACTCCCCGTTGCCGCCTCGCAAAGCACGCCGACCGACAAGGAGGCCTATCGCGGCATCTTCCCGCACAAGACCGCCGCCGTGCTCTCGGGTCTCGGCTTTATCGGCAAGAATGCACTTTTCATTACGCCCGAGTACGGCTCGCGCATCCGTCTGTGTACGGTGCTGACGGATATGCCGCTTGTCGCTGAGGGACCCGTCATGCAACCGCAATGCGGCGATTGCACGATCTGCAAAAATGCCTGCCCCGCGGGTGCGATCACAGGTGCGCTCTACGAGTACGGCGCGCCACGCGCCTCGATCCTTGACGCGAAAAAATGCTCTGAGCACATGAAAACGTACAAGGACATCGGCAGAGGCGCGGTCTGCGGTCTCTGCATGAGAGCCTGTCCGCATAACGCAAAGCCCTACAAATAACGTCCGTCATGCGATGATGGTAAAAATAAGGAGGTTTTTCTTTTGTTTAAGCTTTTGAAACTGATGAGGGGATACCGCTTCCCCGCCATCTCCGCGCCCTTCTTCAAGGTTTTGGAGGCGCTTTTTGAGCTGATGATCCCGCTCGTGGTCAAGAGCATCATCGACGTAGGCATCGCCGCCTCGGATACGGGATACGTATTGAAAATGTGCGGACTGATGATCCTGCTTGGTCTCGTCGGCTTCGGCTGTACGCTCTGCGCGCAGTATTTCGCCGCCAAGGCGGCAGTCGGCTTCTCTGCCAACATCCGCTCGGCGCTCTTCTCTCACGCACAGACCCTCTCCTTTACGGATATCGACCGTGCAGGTACCTCGACCATGATCACCCGCATGACAAACGACGTCACGCAGGTGCAGTCGGGCGTCAACCTCACACTCCGTCTCTTCTCCCGCTCGCCCGTCATCGTCTTCGGCTCGATGATCATGGCGTTTACCATCGACGTGAAGGCGGCACTCATTTTTGCCGTCGCCATTCCCTTACTCTGCGTCGCTGTCTTCGGTATCATGCTCGGCGGTGTACCGCTCTATAAAAAAGTACAGAGCGCACTCGACCGTGTGCTCGGCATCACCAGAGAAAATCTGGCAGGCACGCGCGTGATCCGCGCCTTTGCAGGCGAGGAGACCGAGATGGAAAGCTTCTCTGCCTCCACCGCCCTTCTCAATCGCGCACAAAAGACCGCAGGCAAGCTTGCGGCCCTCATGAATCCCATCACCTGTCTCATCGTCAATCTCGCGATCGTCGTTCTGATCCACGTCGGCGCAATCCGCGTCAGCACGGGCATCCTCACACAGGGCGCCGTGATCGCGCTCTATAACTATATGTCTCAGATCCTCGTCGAGCTCGTCAAGCTCGCCAACCTGATCATCACCATGACCAAGGCGGCGGCGTGCGGTGACAGAATTGAGGCAATGCTGGAAACGGGCGGCAAAAAGGACCACGCCAACGTCGATCCGACCAAAAAGGGCGACGACGCTGTCCGTTTTGAGAACGTCAGTCTCACATACCAAGGTGCCTCCGATGCGTCCCTCTCGGCGCTCGATTTCAGCGTAAAGCGCGGCGAGACCGTCGGCATCATCGGCGGTACGGGCTCGGGCAAGACCTCGCTCGTACATATGATCCCCGGCTTCTACGAGGCGACGGAGGGCACGGTCCGCATCGACGGCGTGGACGTCCGCGCCTACGGTGAGGACGAGCTTAGACGCAAGGTCGGCGTCGTCATGCAAAAGGCAGTTCTCTTCCGCGGCACGATCCGCGAGAACCTCCTTTGGGGCAAGCCCGACGCCACGGACGAGGAGCTCTGGCGCGCGATCGACATCGCCCAGGCACGTGACGTGGTAGAGGGCAAGGAGGGCGGTCTCGACCACCCGATCGAGCAGGGCGGCAAGAATCTCTCGGGCGGTCAGCGTCAGCGTCTCGGTATGGCGCGCACGCTCGTCGCCGATCCCGAGATCCTCATTTTTGACGACAGCGCCTCCGCGCTCGACTACGCGACCGACGCCAAGCTCCGCGAGGCGGTCAAGGCCATGCGCGGCGAGCACACCGTCTTTATCGTCTCTCAGCGCGCCGCCTCCATCATGCACGCCGACAGGATCCTTGTCCTCGACGACGGCAAGCTCGTCAGCATGGGCACGCACGAGGAGCTGCTCGACAAATGCGATATCTACAGCGAGATCTACTACTCACAGTTCCCGAAGGAGGAGGCACACGCATGAAAAACAAAAATACGTTCTCTTCTTTGAAAAAGGTCCTCTCCTACGTCAGCCATCGCAAGACCCTGCTCGTGCTCTCCCTGCTCTGTGCGGCGGTCTCCGTCGTGCTGACCCTCTATATCCCGATCGTGATCGGTGACGCCATCGACTGCATCATCGAGCCGGGACGCGTCGATTTTGACGCGATCGCGCCGCTTTTGCTCCGCGCCGCCGTTGCCGCCGCGCTTGCCGCGCTTGCGCAATGGCTCCAGGGCGTTATCAACAACAAGATCACCTACGGCGTCGTCAGAGATATCCGTAACGACGCCTTCTCCCGTCTGCAGTCCCTCCCCGTCTCCTACAGCGATACGCACGCACACGGCGATATCGTCAGCCGCATCATTACCGACGCAGATCAGTTCTCCGACGGTCTTCTGATGGGCTTCTCCCAGCTTTTCACGGGTGTGCTCACCATCCTCGGAACGCTCGGCTTCATGTTCGTCATCAACTGGAAGATCGCACTTTTCGTCGTTTTGGCAACCCCGCTCTCCCTCTTTGCCGCAAGCTTTATCGCGAGCCGTACCCACTCGCTCTTCAAGGCGCAGGCAGAGATCCGCGGCGACCAGACGGCGTACATCAACGAGATCATCGGCAACGAGAAGATCGTACGCGCCTACGGTCACGAGGACGAGGCGATCGAGACCTTTGAGGATATGAACCGTCGCTTTGAGAAATGCTCTCTGCGTGCCGTCTTCTTCTCCTCTCTCGTCAATCCCACGACGCGCGTGGTCAACAGCGTGGTGTACGCGGGTGTCGCCCTGCTCGGCGCACTTGCCGTCATTGCCGACCCCACGCTTTTCACCGTCGGCAGTCTCTCCATCTTTTTAAGCTATGCCAACCAATATACCAAGCCCTTCAACGAGATCTCGGGCGTGGCAACGGAGTTCCAGAACTCGCTTGCCTGCGCGATCCGCCTCTTCGAGCTGATTGAGGCCGAGCCGCAGACCCCCGACGCGCCCGACGCCCTCGTGCTCGAAAACGCCAAGGGCGAGATCGGCATCGAAAATATCTCCTTCTCCTACGACCCCGATATCCCGCTCATCCGTGATTTCTCGCTCCGCGTGCCGGGCGGCAAGCGTATCGCCATCGTCGGTCCGACGGGCTGTGGCAAGAGCACCTTCATCGGGCTTCTGATGCGCTTCTACGACGTAGACTGCGGTAAGATCACCGCAGACGGCACGGATATCCGCGATATGACCCGCGCGAGCCTGCGCCGAAGCTACGGCATGGTCCTGCAGGATACGTGGATCAAAACCGCGACCGTACGTGAGAATATCGTCATGGGCAAGCCCGACGCCACGGACGAGGAGATCGTCGCCGCGGCAAAGGCATCCCACGCCCACAGCTTCATCCGCCGTCTGCCCAAGGGCTACGATACGCCCATCAGCGAGGACAGCGGCCTCTCGCAGGGTCAAAAGCAGCTGCTCTGCATCACGCGCGTGATGCTCGCCCTGCCCCCGATGCTGATCCTCGACGAGGCGACCTCCTCCATCGACACGAGAACGGAAATGAAGATCCAGAATGCCTTCGCCCGCATGATGAAGGGCAGAACCAGCTTCATCGTTGCCCACCGTCTCTCCACCATCCGCGAGGCGGATACGATCCTCGTCATGCGTGACGGTCAGATCGTCGAGAGCGGCACGCACCGCGAGCTTCTGAAGCAAAACGGCTTCTACGCCGAGCTCTACAACAGCCAGTTCAAGGGCTGACACAAACCAAGTGAAAGGAACGCCTCTCACCATGAACGTCTATGAAGGAACCGAAAAATACGTCTTCGTCAGCTACGCCCACAACGATAGCGACAGGGTGATCCCTCTAATCTCCGCCATGCAAAAAAGCGGGCTTCGCGTCTGGTACGACTCGGGCATCAAGGCGGGCACGGAGTGGCCCGCCTATATCGAGTCGCACATCAACCGAAGCGAGGTCGTGCTCGTCTGTATGTCCCCCTCGGCGGTCGCGTCCGTCAACTGCAGAAACGAGATCAACTACGCCTGTATGCTGAAAAAGGATATCCTCGTCGTCTACCTGGAGAAAACGACCCTCGCGCAGGGTATGAATCTCCAGCTTACATCCTTGCAATCCATGTTCCGATACCGTCATTCGAGTGAGGAATCCTTCACAAAAGAGCTTCTCAGCGCAAGGATCCTCGCCCCCTGTCGGGAGCACGCGCCGTCGGACATACCGACGGCAAGCGTGAATCAGACCGTAACGGAGAACGCGCCCACCGTCAGCGAAAAGGAGCAAAGTCTGAGGCGCACCGCAGGCGGCCCCGCCCTGATCGCGACGGTCGGCTCGCTCCCCTCGCAAAAGACGGACGATCCATGGCCCGCCACCGTGAGCACCAAAAAAGTTGACGTCTGCAAATATAACGCGCTCTATTTCCACGCGCGCCTCATCCGCGCCGCGCGGACGGAGGGTGAGCACACCGTCAGTCTGCAGATCTTCAATGCCTACGGCGCGCTCGTCTTCGAGACTGTACAAACGATCCTCTTCCGGGTCGGCAATGATCGCTTCTCCATCGGCTGGATCCTGCGCGACACCTATGGACTCACCTATCCCGAGGGCGGCTATACGGCGCTCGTCCGCATGGACGACTCTCAGGCGATGGCATACGACTTTGAGCTTGCATCAAACGTCGTCGAAACAAAGACGAACGACGCGCCGCATGCGTCGGGAGAGCGCGCCGTCAGCTACGCCGCCATGCTTCTCGTCGCATTGCTTTCAAACGTCGCCTTCTTTGCCGCAATGTCCGTGGAAAACGCAATGCTGTTGCTCGCGCTCCTGCTCGTCTCACTCGCTCTGCGTATTCTCCTGACGGGAATGACACGGCATCGGGTCACGAGGCATATCGTGCTTGCGATCCTGCTTGTGTTTCTCCTCGGTAACGTCTACGATATTACGCTTTTAGTCCTGACGATCACAAGCCTCATCAGAAAAACGGACGCACGGTAACGTCACGGAGGGTCCCCCCTCCGTTTTTCCGTTCTTATTGTACTGAAAACAAAGACAAAGGAGCGCTGATTCCATGAATAAGACCGTCTATCTCTTTGAGCTGGATTCCGTGCGGACGTCAGCGGGCGAGATCACGCTCGGACAACAGGCGCTATATGACGAGCTCGTCATACGCGGCAACACCGTCGCGCTTGCCTTCCATCAGCTCGCAGACTCCCCCATACTCCTCTCCTCGCTCAAAAAGGAAAAGCAGCTTGACGCCATCCTCGGGCTCTTTCGTCTCGGCAGACTGAAGATCTCACTTTACGGGCGATATCGGACGGCGACCCAATACATCCTGACCGCCGTGGAGAAATGCATCGGCAATTTGGACAAGGCGGAAAAAGCCGCCCGTGAGAACGGCACGACCGTAGACGAGGAGCTGCAAAAAAAGGATCTTCACTTCGTTTTTTCCGCGTGGCCCATCCAAGGAACCGACAGACGTCTGATGGAGCGCATCGCGGATACGTTGCGATATAACGATCTGAACCTCATCAAGGAGCTCCTCTCCGAGGCAAGAGCGGACGGGGACAGCGCCGACAGGATCGAGGCGCTGGAGACGGTACTCGCCTGTATCCGTCTGATCATCAGTCTGGATATGTACGAGATCCCCTACATTCCCGCCGCCATCAAGCAAGGTCCCACGCTCAGCCAATATCTCGACAGCGTCCTCACGTACTATCTGATCGAAAAGCATCCGCTCGGCGCGCGCTTTTCCAAAACGGACGCCGAGCGCTTCCGATCGGCACTCACGATGCTCCACGGAATGCGGCACACGCTCGCGTCGGAGGCAGGCGACGTCAATTCCCGCAGTGATTGGTATACAAGACTTGACCGCGCCCAATGTGAGCCGTCTCTTCGCAGTATGGCAAAAATGATCGTAGATCTTTGTCTTAACTATACCGTGGAGGAAAATATCCGAGGCATCGCGCGACGCTTCACAAAGCTCGGAACCAAAAGCTTCCGTGCGGATTTTGAAAAACGCCTTGCCGACTATGTAAAAACACATGAGAATGCGGACGGTGCGCGTCCGCGCCTGATCGGATGGCACGCCGTGCTCCGCTTTCTCTCTCCCGCCAATCGCACGTCTGCAAGCGTGACCTCCGAGAAAAGCGTTTATTCCTCCGACAGAGCAAGGCAGTATCTTGCGCTCGTCGGCAAGACCTTATTCCGATGTCTCTCCATCACGGCGTATACGCTCATTGCGTTTCTGATCACCGTGCTCCTCGACGCGGTAGAGGCGCTTGAGCTGATACGCCCATCGGGGTATTTTCTCTTTGATCTCAACGTTTTGTGGATCCTTTTCTTCGGTGTCATCTCCTCGGCGATCGAGAAGCTCCCCATCATTCACGATCTGGCAGATTCCCTGTTTGACCTGCTCAAGCTCATCTCGGATTGGTTCCGTTATTTCCGATATCTTATCATCAGCTTTCAACGCGATCGGTAAACATCACACGTAAAACGCGGGCCGTGCCCTTGTGCTCGCCTGCGGGCCGTGCCCGCTGCCGTGTGCTCGCCTTTTGCTTTGTTTCATCATAACAAAACACGGCAAAACGGCGAGGGTAGCTTGTTGACTCTCCCCGATAAATTTAGGTTTTGCGGGCTGTGCACGCCCCCTTGTGCTCGCCTATCGCAGCTCTCCGCTCCACGGGGCACGGCATAACGGCGAGGTCCGGTTTGCGCAATTTCCTATAAGTTAAAAAATGAATACGGAGGCTATTATGAAAATCAGCACATCAACCTTCGGGGCGTTCAACGCCCTCGGCATCAAAGGCGGTATGCACGCACTCAAGGCGGCGGGCTTTGACGCGATCGACCTCGGACTCGACGCGCTGTTTCCGCACAAGGACACCATGGATGACGAGTACGTCGCCTATCTCTTCGACGAGAACCGCATCCATAAGACAATGGACGAGATCCGACAGGGCATAAGCGAAACGGGTCTTATCATCGGTCAGGTACACGCGCCCGCGGCATACGTTCCCAAGCACCCCAAAGAGACCGAGATCATACGCCGCGCCGTCGATATTAGCATCGCTCTTTGTGCGGAGCTCGACTGTCATCACATCGTCGTGCATCCGATCCTTGACGGCAGTGCCCGCTACCCCTCGCTCACCAAGGCGGACGAGCAAAGAGAAAACATCGCCTACTTCTCCTCCCTGATCCCTCTGCTCAAAAAGCACCGCGTGATCTGCTGCATCGAAAACGCTTACACCATTGACTGGGGCACGAAAAAATCGTATATCGGCGCCTGCGCCGATATGCAAGAGGCCGCCGCATATATTGACGAGCTGAATGCGCTTGCGGGCGAAAAATGCTTCGGTTTCTGTATGGATATCGGCCACCTTCTGATCCTCGGCATTGATCCCTGCAACGCCATGGAGGAGATCGGAGACCGTCTGGAGGTGCTTCACGTACACGACAACGGCGGCTATCTCGACGATCACACCGCGCCGTTTTTGGGCGTGTGTAACTGGGACCGTTTTATCAAGGGACTGCGCGCGCGTCACTATCAGGGCATCATCAATCTGGAGACCAGCTCCTTCGTACAGCTCTTCCCCAAGGAGCTCGTGCCTGCCTCCCTGCAAATGCTCGCGGCTACCGCCTCCTATTTCCGCGATAAGCTTCGCTGATCAGCGGGCCGTGCCCGCCCCCTTGTGCTCGCCTTTTGCTTTGTTTCATCATAACAAAACACGGCAAAACGGCGAGGGTAGCTTGTTGACTCTCCCCGATAAATTTCAATTTGTCGGGGAGTTGGGGTTGTGCAAGCACTCTTTGCGCCGTCATCCTCGAACGGAACGAAGTGGAGTGAAGGATCTTGCGCAAGCACC
>JAFTIJ010000031.1 GCA_017456965.1 Clostridia bacterium | reverse complement strand
GGCAAGCGTCACAAGGACTCCGTGATCCTCATCCGCAAAGGTGTAGCCGTAGCCCCTCGGATGCATATTCCACGGCTCGTCGCCCGTAAAGAGCTTGCCGCGCAGATTCCATTTGATAATATAATTTTCAAAGAGGCTGACCTCGTCGGGCAAAAGCCCCGTCAGTCCCGTTTTCAGATACGTAATAACGTCCTGCCCGCGAAAGCCGCGGTCGATGATGGAGAAGGCGGAGAAGATCAGCTTGACGAGCGGCTTCTCGGCGATCTCCTTGCGGGAGGACATGAAGTAGGGGATCTCGTATTTGCGGAAGACCGCGTCGAGGATACCCTCATAGGACTTCGGATCTCTCACGATCACGGCGATATCGCGGTAGCGCAGACCGCGACGGATGGCACGACAGATATCCAGCGCCGCCGCCTCTGCCTCCGCAAAAACGTTGGCGGCACGCACGAGCGTGATATCCTCGGGCACCTCCCGCCACACGCCCTCCTCTGCCGTCTGTGACCAGATCGCCCCTGCGAGTGCCTTCATCTCGTCACTGCGGTATCGCGTCATCTCGCGCAAGATCACAGAGCGGATCTCGTGCACGCCCGCACGGGCCGCGGCGCGGCGTACGCGGTCGTCCGTACCCGCGAGGAAGCGCACCGCCGCCTCCTCGCGCTCCTCGGGCAAATACGGGAGCGTGATCATCACGTCCCGCGCACCGCGCAGGATATGCGTCAGAATATCCGTCTGCTGAGGAGAGAAGGAGGTAAACGAGTCGATCAGCACCGTACTCCCCGCAAAGAAGTCGTGCTCGGATAGGAGCTCTGCGGCGCGTGAGAGCATACCGTCGGGGTCCTCCCAGCGCGCGGCGATCTCCGCGTCAAAGGAGGCGAAGATCAGCGACAGGTCGGAGAGCTTGGCACCGAGCGGCGTCTCGTGCCCAAGCGTCGCCGCGGCGCGCTCCAGCTCCGAGGGAAAGATCTTATCCTGATAGCATACGGTACGCATGGAGGAGAGCTTTTCATAGATACCAAGCCCCCTCGGATCTCTGCCGTACTCCTTTAAAAGCGGCGCCATGGCGCACATGACGTTTCGCATCATCAGCTTTTTCGCGCCCTTGCCGATATAATCCACGCAAAGCCCGCCGTAGGTACGGAACAGCGTATTGCATAGACGCCCGAACGTCAGAACGTCAATGTTGCCCGCAAAGGGCAGGCTCGCCGCGCGGCTCTCCGCGACGACCGCCTCACGGTCGGGGACGAGCAGAAAGACGCGGCCGCTTTGGGCAGCGCGTCCCGCCTCGGCAAAGATACGGTCGCTCTTGCCCGTGCCGCTTTTCCCGTAAACAATACTGACCATGTTCGTTTCCTTTCTTTAATAAATACAGATCACTCTCTGCGCAAAAACCTCCTTACGCAGAGAAAAATAACATCGGATATGGAGCATCGCTCGCCGCTTGCCCATCCTTCGGAAGCCGCGAAAGCCACATGAGACAAGAGACGGCGAGACGAGCAGGACAATCCCCTCGCGCTCAAGCGATGCCACCGTCGTACAAAAATAATCGTGCGTCTCCCACCCCTTCGGGAGAAAGATGAAATAAACACGCGACGACCCTCGCCCTCCAAGCATCCGGCGAAGCTCCGAACGGTATCTCCGATCGGAGAAGATCGAGACGATCCACAGCGCAAGCGCCGCGACACCCGCCGCAGGCAAAAGCACCGCCATCGCACCGACCAGCAGAACGAACTGCGTGCCAAAGCCGAGGATGGCAAAGATCCATACGAAAAAGCTCCAAAGCTTGGAGACAAAAAAGAAGCCTCTCACGGCAAAGCGTGTGCGATCCCAGAGACGGAACGCCAGGCTCTCGCGCAGCCTGCCGAGAAGATAGCCGAGATACGTTCGCCCGTGGGAGGTTGCCGCCATGCGTGCCGACGCGGCAAATCGGGAGGCGATCGGAGACGCCTCTCTCGTTTCCACACGCTCACCGAGCAGACCCAGACGGTATCTGAGATATGCGTTTTCTCTGCGTAGTCTGCGGTTCTCCTCACGCAGACGGGACAGCGTTTTTTTCACAAGACACCCCATTTCGCAAAAATTTCTTCCATTATATTATAATACGAAATGAGATAGGTTATACGTTACGTTTCTTCGAGGATCTCCAGATTGCGCGCAAGCGTCGCCTTACCCCGCCAGGAGAAGGCACGCCTTTTGAATTCCGCGCCGTCCATTTCCGCAAGGCGCGCGGATGTCAGACGCGCGATACGGTCCTTGCGGAAAAAGTCGATCGGCGTTTCTCTGCCCTCGTCAAGCACAGCGCGATTGAGCGGACAGGCGAGCTGGCAAAGGTCACAGCCCCACGCCGAGCCGTATTTCTTCAGATAGGCGCGCTCCTCGTCCGTGAGCGCTCCCTTTTTCTGCGTCAGCGCAGAGAGGCACGCCATCCCCTCGATCACCATCGGGCAGGCACGCTTGCAGGCACCGCAGTGCATACAGTATTGCACCTCCCCGTAAGTGCCGTCATAACCGAGTGCCTCGGGCGCGGCGGTGGAGAGGATCTCCCCGATAAAGACGAAGGAGCCGTAGGTCTCGTTGATCAGCATATAGTTATCGCCGAGCCTCCCAAGCCCCGCCATTGAGGCGGCAACGTTCTCCTCGATCGGAGATTTATCGGCGTAGCCGAGAAATCTCTCGCCGAAGTGTGCCTCCAGACGCGGGATCAGTCCGGAGAAGAGCGCGTCGCTGTAGGCGTGGTAGTCCCCGGAGCGCGCGTAAAGAGAAATGTTGCCCTCTCCGTCCTTTACGTAATAGGGGATCAGAAAGAGGATCGCGCTTCGGATCGTATCCGCAGATAGACCGCGGCGCTCGATCAGATCGGGGCGGCGACATCGGCAGGCGGCAAACGGAAGCACGCCAAAGGCGGTGATCTTCTCCTCATCAAACAGGCGTTTCAGCATATCCGCTTCCTCCTTTTCGTTATTTTTCATAAAATTTCCTTGATTTCGAATCGCTTTTGTGGTAGAATAAAACTACTCCGTCTCAAGACGGTGCCACATAATAGATTATATCAATAAAATGACGATAAATCAACCTTGTTCTGAAATTTTTCCTCACACCACCAAAGAAAGGATATCCCCACCATGGCAAAGAAAATAAAATACGACGACTCCAGTATCAAGATGCTCAAGGGCGCCGCGCGCGTGCGTACGCGCCCTGCCGTAATTTTCGGCTCGGACGGTCTTGAGGGTTGTCAGCACTCCTTTTTTGAAATCCTCTCCAACGCCGTTGACGAGGCGCGTGAGGGCTACGGCGATCTCATCAACGTCACCGTGACCCGCGAGGGCGTCATCACCGTCGAGGACTTCGGTCGCGGCGTACCGCTGGACTTTAACGAGAATGAGGGCAAATTCAACTGGGAACTCGTCTACTGCGAGCTCTATGCAGGAAGCAAATATAATAACAACGCGGGCGAGGAGGCACACTATCAGTACTCGCTCGGTCTCAACGGCCTCGGTGCCGCCGCCACGCAGTACAGCTCCGAATTTATGAAGGTACAGTCCTACCGCACCACGGAAATGCTGGAAATGAATTTCCGCAAGGGTGAGCCCGAGGGCGAGCTCATCCGCACCGCCCTCACGGGCAAGCGCCGCCGCACGGGAACTGTCGTCACGTGGAAGCCCGACCTTGACGTCTTTACCGCGACGGATATCCCGCGCGAGTATTTTGAGCAGACCCTCCACCGCCAGTCCATCTCGAACGCAGGTCTGCGCTTCGTCTTCCGATACGAGATCCGGGACGGCGAGTTTGAGACGGAGGAATACTACTGCGAGCGCGGTATTGAGGAGCACCTCACCCGCGCCGTCGGCGACACCGCGCTTGCCGACCCCGTCTTCTGGAGAATGGAGGCGCGCGGACGCGACCGTGCGGATAAGCCCGAGTATACCGTCAAGGCAGAGATCGCCTTTTGTTTTTCGAATACCGTCAACATGATGGAGTTTTATCACAACTCCAGCTTTCTGGAATACGGCGGCTCCCCCAAGAGGGCAACGCAGACCGCCTTCGTCTACGCCGTAGACAAATATCTCAAGACCACGGGCAAGTACCGCAAAAACGAGACCAAGATCTCCTTCCCCGATATTCAGGATTCTCTGGCGATCATCATCAACAGCGTCTCCACGCAGACCTCCTACGAGAACCAGACGAAAAAGGCGATCAACAACGAATTCATCACCGACGCACTGACCGACTTCCTCAAAAAGCATATCGAGTATTACTTCATTGAGAAGCCCGCCGACGCGGAGAAGATCGCAAACCAGATCCTCATCAACAAGCGAAGCCGCGAAAGCGTGGAGGCGACCCGTCTCAATATCAAAAAGAAGCTCTCCGCCCAGACCGACCTTGCCAGCCGCGTGGAGAAGTTCGTCTCCTGCCGCTCCAAGGATCCCGAGCGCCGCGAGCTCTACATCGTAGAGGGCGACTCCGCGATGACGTCGGTCAAGCTCGGACGCGACGCCGAGTTTCAGGCGATCATCCCCGTCCGCGGCAAGACGCTCAACTGTCTGAAGGCAGACTACGACCGCATCTTCAAGAGCGAGATCATCGTCGATCTTCTCAAGGTTATCGGATGCGGCGTCGAGGTCAAGACCAAAAATAACGAGCAGGGCATCTTCGACCCCGATCAGCTCAAGTGGAGCAAGATCATCATCTGCACCGATGCCGACGAGGACGGCTTCCAGATCCGCACGCTCCTACTCACCCTCTTCTACCGTCTGCTCCCCACGCTCATCAAAATGGGCAAGGTCTATATCGCAGAGTCCCCGCTCTACGAGATCACCTGCAAGGACCGCATCCACTTCGCCTACGATGAGAGCGAAAAACAAAAGCTCCTCTCCTCCTTCGGCTCTGCCAAGTACACCATCCAGCGCTCCAAGGGTCTCGGTGAAAACGAGCCCGACATGATGTGGCAGACCACGATGAATCCCGAGACGCGCCGCCTCATCCGCATCATGGAGGCCGACCGCGAAAAAACGGAGTATATCTTCGAGACGCTGCTCGGCGACGATCTGCCCGAGCGCAAGCGCTTCATCGCCGACTACGGCAAAAATTACCTCGCAAGCGCTGACATCTGATAACACGAAAGGAAACGCGTAAACATGGCAAAAGCCAAAAAGCCCATCAAACAAGAGATCACTCCCGCGGAGGTGGCGCTCCAGCCCATCACCGATACCATTGAGAAAAACTATATGCCCTACGTCATGAGCGTCATCGTCTCCCGCGCGATTCCCGAGATCGACGGCCTCAAGCCCTCACACCGCAAGCTCCTTTATACGATGTATAAGATGGGACTGCTCACGGGTCACCGCACCAAGAGCACCAACGTCGTCGGTCAGACCATGAAGCTGAACCCTCACGGCGATATGGCGATCTACGAGACGATGGTCCGCCTGACACGCGGCTACGAGGCGCTCCTGCACCCGCTCATCGACTCCAAGGGAAGCTTTGGTAAATTCTACAGCCGCGATATGGCGTTTGCCGCCTCCCGTTATACGGAGGTCAAGCTCGACGCCTTCAGCGCGGAGCTCTTCCGCGGCATCGACAAGGACGCCGTGGAGTTTACGGATAACTACGACAATACGATGAAGGAGCCCACACTGCTCCCCACCGCCTTTCCGAATATTCTCGTCTCGCCCAATATGGGCATCGCCGTCGGTATGGCAAGCCAGATCTGCTCCTTCAACCTCGGTGAGGTCTGCGACGCGACCGTTGCCGTATTGAAAAACGAAAATCTCACCACGGACGAGCTGCTCGACATCATCCCCGCGCCCGACTTCTCGGGCGGCGGTGAGCTGCTCTATAACCGTGACAAGATGCGTGAGGTCTACGAGACGGGTCGCGGCAATATCCCCCTGCGCGCCCGCTACACCTACGATAAATCCGCAGGATGCATCGACGTATTGGAGATCCCCTACTCCACCACCATCGAGGTCATCCTGAAAAAGCTCACCGATATGATCAAGAGCGACTCCTTAAAGGAGGTCACCGACGTCCGCGACGAGATCGACCTGAACGGCTTCAAGCTGACCCTCGACCTAAAACGTGGCACGGACCCCGACCGCCTCATGAAAAAGCTCTTTAAGAAGACCCCCCTGCAGGATGCCTTCTCCTGCAACTTCAACCTCCTGATCGACGGCTCGCCGCACCAGCTCGGTCTGCGCGCCATCATCGACGAGTGGATCCGCTTCCGTATGGGCTGTGTCAAGCGCGAGCTCAATTTCGATCTCGGCAAGAAAAAGGAGAAGCTGCACCTTCTGCTCGGTCTCGGCAAGATCCTCATTGATATCGACAAGGCGATCCGCATCGTGCGCGAAACGGAGAAGGAGTCAATGGTCGTGCCCAACCTCATGCAGGGCTTCGGCATCGACGAGACGCAGGCGGAGTACATCGCGGAGATCAAGCTCCGTTATCTCAACCGCGAGTACATCATGAACCGCCTCAAGGAGATCGACAGCCTACAAAAGGAGATCGATCAGCTCGAAAAGACGATCGCCTCCGAGCGCAAGCTCAAGAATCTGATCGTCAAGCAGCTTGAGGAGATCAAAAAGAAATACGCCATCCCCCGCAAGACCGCCATCATCCCCGACCACGAGGTCGAGGAGTACGACGAGGAGGAGAGCATCGAGAACTACGGCGTCAAGCTCGTCGTCACGAGGGGCGGCTACTTCAAAAAGATCACGCTCCAATCCTTCCGCATGAACGAGGAGCAGGGTCTGAAGCCCGGTGACGAGGTCCTGCAGATCGAGGACGCGGAGAACGCAAGCGAGATCTTCATCATCACAGACAAGCAGAAGATCTACCGCGTCCGCGCCGCCGAGTTTGAGAATAAAAAGTCCTCCGCACTCGGCGACTATCTCCCCGCCAAGCTCGGCTTCGAGGAGGGCGAGCGCGTCATGCTGATGAAGCCCGTCTCCTCCCCCTACTCCGCCGAGCACCGACTGATCTATATTTTTGAGAACGGCAAGGGCGTTCGCGTCCCCCTCTCACTTTACGAAACGAAATCGGCAAGGAAAAAGCTGATCAACGCCTACTCCGATACGGCACCCGTCGTCGGCGTCTTTTACGAGACGGAGCCCGTGGATCTGCTACTCGTAAACGACGCGGGCAAGGCGATCCTCATCCGCTCCTCTCTCATCCCCGAGAAGGCGACACGAACCGCCGCAGGCGCCAACCTCTTTGCCATGAAGCCCGAGCAAAAGCTCGTCGATGCGACGAGCGCCCCCGAGATAAAATACGAGAGCTTTGAGAAATGCAGAAAGCTGAAGCTCCCCGCGACGGGAACCGCCGTCGTCATCAAATCCGAGGTCAAGTGATCTCTGCGACAAAAAGGAGTGAGCCCGAATGAACGTCATGATCGCCGTAAAAAACGAGCTGTTTGCACGTATGCTCTCGCTCGAATTCACCGAGCGCGGCTTCACCCCCTCCGTCGTCCGCACGAAAAACGAAATGGAGCTTGCACTGCGGACGGCGCACCTTGCGCTGATCGACGCCGCCTATCTTTCAGAGGGGCCGCTTCCCCACTTCCCCTTTGAGACCGTCGTGCTCGGCTACGCCGACGAGCTCGCGCGCATTCCCATCGAGGAGCTGACACGCTACTACGCGCTGACACGCCCCTTTGCGATCGACGAGTTTTTTAACAGCATCTTCGAGCCCGACGACAAGACGCGCAGACTCACCCTTCACATTCCGAAAAAGAAAAGCCCCGCCGAGTTTCTCGCGCTCGATGAGAAGAACCGCGCCGTCTACTTCAAGGGTAAAAAGGTCGAGCTCACGAAAAAGGAGTTTGCCCTGATCGCTCTGCTTTACGCAAATCGCGGTACCCCCGTCTCCCGCGCCGAGGCGATGCAATGCGTCTTCGGGGAGTCGGGTGAGGGCACGAACGTCGTGGACGTCTATATCAACTACCTGCGCACCAAGATCGACCACCCCTTCGGCGTCCGCTTGATCCGTACCGTGCGCGGAAAAGGATATATGATCCCCTCGGAAGAAAATCTTTGATTTTTTTGCATATCCTTGTATAAATCCCGTTTTACGGTCAACAATAGAAGCATAGTTCACGAGAGCCGAAAGGCAGAAAGGAAAAATGCTTATGTTGAACGAAAACCAAAAGAAACTGCAAAAGAACAGAATGATCGCGATCGGTCTCGCGATCGCCGTAACCGCCGCGATCACCGTCACCGTGATCGCCGCCGTCTCCGCAAGACGTAATAAGCCCGTTACCGATCCGACGACGGGCTCCCCGACCGCACAGCCGACCGTGCAGACCACCAAGGGAAAACCGGAGGCACCCGTCATCGCCGAGAAGGTCACCTTCCTCGCCCCCCTTGCCGCAGGCAACGTCACGGACGCATGGTCCGCTGACGTGCCCGTCTTCTCCGACACGATGGAGGACTACCGCGTGCATACGGGCGTGGACATCACCGCCGCCGCAGGCACACCCGTCTATGCCGCCGCCGACGGCACGGTCGAGAGCGTGGAGTTCCACCCGATGATGGGTCAGAGCGTCGTGCTCGTACACGCAGACGGCTATAAGACCGTCTACCGTAATCTGCAGACCGCCATCCCCGAGGCGATCGTCCCCGGTGCCGCCGTCAAAGCGGGCGACAGCATCGGCAAGGTTGGCGACACCGCCCTCATCGAGATCGCAGAGGAGCCCCATCTCCATTTTGAGATCTACAAGGATGACGTCTGTGAGGACCCTCTCGATCATATCGCGATCACCCCCGTCGATGCATCCGCCGACTACGAGGACGTCACGGACTGATCCCGAGCAGCCATATATAAATATAAAAGGATAATAATTCCGACGAATCAAAGCAAAGAGACCGTCCCCACGCATGAAGCTGCAGGGGACGGTTTCTCTCGCATACAACTGAATGTCACGTACAATTCATTTTCGAGCACCCAAATGTATCCGATAAAAATATTTTTTGCATTTTTTTATTGTCTCAACGCTTCTTATTCACTTCCACTTTTTTACCCATTTAGGTCATGAATGGATTTTGTATGCATATAAATACTATATTGCGGTCTTACTATATCATTTTTCCACTTTATTACCAATAAATTTTTTTGAAAAAAAATGAGCAAATTGCACAGAAATTTCACAAGGATATTGACAAAGACGAAATTTAGTGATATAATAGCATTAATCACGACGCCGATGTTTTCAGACGACATCAGGCAGTCAAAAAAAATTCTTTATAATTTTTTAAAAAGGAGACAACTCATCATGAAGAAATTTCTGTCGCTCATCATGGTAGCCGCAATGCTCGTTGCAGTTCTCGCCATGGTTGGCTGTGGCGATGATGAACCCGCCACCACCACTACCACCGAGGCTCCCGTGACCACCACCACCGAGGCTCCTGTAGTTACCACCACTACCGAGGCTCCCGTAACCACCACCACCACCGAGGCTCCCGTAACCACCACTACCACCGAGGCTCCCGTAACCACCACCACCACCAAGGCTCCCGAGACCACTACCACCACTGCTCCCGCTCCTACCACCACCACTACCGCAGCTCCTGCTGAGAGCACCACCGGCACCACCGTTCCGCTCTTCGCTCGTTTCGACTTCGGTATGAAGACCAAGGCTGAAGCAGAAGGTCTCACCTCTCACGCTTACCTCGTAGAGAACCTCACCTACGATAGCAGCCGCATCGCTGTTGAGTACACCGATGACACCATCGTTATCTACGCTAAGAAGTCCTACGACGCTGACGCTGGTCGTGACGCTTACGCTCTTTGCTTCGCTGACATCGTTACCTACGACTTCGACGCAGAACTGATCCCCGGTTTCGGCGGTTGGAACGGCGCTCCTCTTGCTCCCAACTACAGCAGCTGGCAGGGTAAGATCCAGTACATGAAGCTCAGAATCCTCAACGAGACCACCAACAACGTTGTTGCTGTTCACTGGCACAGAGCCGGTGAGGGCTTCGCTACCACCACTTGCTGCACCTCCATGTATCTCCAGGGTGGCGCTCCTACCTCCACCTCTACCCACAACCTCACCGCTGAGAAGTCTACCACTTGGAAGACCTACATCTACGACATGGCATTCCTCGCTGCTGTAGGCCGTGAGACCCTCTACACCGGCAAGACCTCTTACATGCAGGTTGTTAACGAGGCTAAGACCAACAACAAATACGCTCAGAACAACTGGAACACCGCTGTTGGTAACATCACCGGTATCAACTTCCACTTCCTTGGCGCTTACGGTAAGACCGGTATCAACGATACTCGTTCCAACATCAAGATGGGTAACAAGGTAGAAGTTGACTACGCTATCTTCGGTTCTTCCGTAGAGCAGCTCAACGCTTACACCTCTTACCTCGAAGATCAGGCTGCTTAATCAGCTGATTTAAATCGACACAATCAGAGTGTTCCCGCAAGGGAACACTCTTTTTTTGTACCATAGGAAATTGCTCAGAATGGATCTCGCCGTTTTGCGCAATTTTCTACGGTTCAAGAAAAAGAGGCGCCACACACAACGGATCTGACACTCGGGGTATCGTCATGAAACATCTTCCAAAAATATTTTCCCGTGTTTTGATACATAATAACGACAGACCTATCCAAGGTCGGCTCGCAATAGTAGCGAGGATCCATTATGTGAAATTCAAAGGAGAATGTATGAAACGACCCCTTATCCTTTTGCTTACGGGACTTGCGGCGTCTGCCCTGCTCTTCTCATGCGGTTGCGGCGCGATCGAGGACGAAATGAGCAGCACCACCAAAAAGGAAAACACAACACACACGACAGCGGCCATCACGACCGAGCGCACGACATCCGATACAACCGAGCACACGACCGAGCGCATGACGGCGTCCGATACGGCAACCGACGCCACCACACCGAGGGAAACGCTCCTGCCCGAGACGCTTCTGCCGGATATCGACGACCCGATGACCGACGTCAAGCCCAACGTCCCCGACCCCGATATCAGCTCGGGCGATAATACCGTCATTGACGGCACGCTCCCCGACGTCATCATGCCCGACGTCGAGACCGATCAGCCGAGCAGCGGAACGGACACCCCAAGCGGCAGAAGCAGAAACCGCCGAAACGATCCCAACGCCTCCAATCCCGCCCTGCCGATCAAATAACCCTTGGCACCGATGCCGTTCACACCGATGGCATCGGTGCCAAAGTCCATAGGTCAATTGCGTGCACCCGGGGCAACAGCATTTACTTTTTTCAGATAAATTCCAATTCAGCGGTGTCTTGGGCAAAGCGGAAACGCCGTCAGGCTCC
>JAFTIJ010000030.1 GCA_017456965.1 Clostridia bacterium | reverse complement strand
TCCCTGGCCGTGAGTTTGCCAAGATCTTGGAGCGACAGCTTCTGCATAACGAGCGGGCGTTTAAAATGTTTATGGACGCGCAGAATACGCTCTACGAGCAAATGCTGGGTATGCCCGCGCCCGCACAGACGGAGGCGGCGCCTGCGGCACATACGTTCCCCTACGCCTCCCGCGAGTATCTCTACGGACGAGAGCAGGTCGTCACGATGACGGATACCTCCATGTCAGCGGTGCTGGGTGAGAGATATCGGGACGTGGACCAATATCCCGTCCGTGCAAGAATGCCGTTACCTCCGTTTCTTTTCGTGTCCCGTATCGTTTCCATCGACGCAGAGTACGGCGTTTTCCGTCCCTCCTCTATTGTGGCGGAGTACGATATGGATGAGGACTGCGTCTTCCGCGCGGGCAAGAACTACGTCAGCCCCCTGATCGCCTCCGAGGCCTCTCACATTGCGATCTTCCTGATCGCGTACATGGGTCTGGACGCGATCTCCAAGGGTACGCTCTCCTACCGCGCCATCGACTCCTTCATGACCGCTCACAGCGAGCGTCCCTTCCGCGTGGGCGATACGCTTCGCACCGTGCTCAAGATCAACCGATTCGTCAAGAACGGCTCCACCACGCTCCTCTTCTTTACCTTCGAGAGCTATAACGGCGACGAGCTGATCTCCGTGACCGAGGCGACGGGCGGCTTCTTTACCAGAGCGGATCTTGCCTCCAACAAGGGAATCATTCAACCGAAGATCAAGATGCGCAAAAACGTCGAGCCCAAGGAGTTTATCCACATCAGCAAGACGACAAGAAAAACCTATGAGAAGGCAGAGCTGGATGCCTTCTACCGCGGGGACTACGAGGCTTGCTTCGGCGTGAAGCCGATCCCCGAGGACGTCTATTATCTGCCCTATGACCTTAGGATGATAGACCGCATTACCAATATTGATTATAACGGCGGTACCTACGGCAGGGGTCTGATCTGCGGAGAGAAGCAGATCACGCCCGATATGTGGCCCTTCAAGGCGCATTTCAAGAATGACCCCGTATTCCCCGCCATCATTACCAGCGACGGCGTGACACAGCTCGGCATGTTCCTCTTTGCGCATGCGGGTCTGCTTGATCGGTTCAAGCATCCCATCTTTACCATGATCAAGGGCAATCGCGTGGATTCCAGATTCCGCGGTCAGGTCCGTCACGGCTACAGCATTTTGCGCTATGAGGTCAATATCAAGGAGGTCGTGGATACGGGGGATGCGATCTGTGCATACTTCGACGCCGCGATCTATAACGACGATGTGCAGATCATGCAGATCGACAGCTATACGTTGAAGCTGACCGATGCGAACGATTAAGGAGGGCAAACGATGCCAATTGTAAACAGGGAAAACAGCCTATGTATTCTTGCCGACGAAAACGCTCCGATCCTCTATGTTTTTACGCGGGATGGGGAGACGCTTGTGTCGAGTGAAAAGCCGGAGGACACGGACTTTTATCAGATCAGAAATCTTAACGCGGGGGATTTCGGTGACCGCGAATTCAAAAAAACCTACGGCTTGAAATACGCGCTCTACGGTGGCGCGATGGCAAACGGGATCGCCTCTGCCGATATGGTCATCGCGCTCGGCCGGGCGGGCTGTATGGGCTCCTATGGCTCGGGCGGTCAGCGCCTCGACACGGTGGCGCAGGCGATCGACAAGATCAAGGGGGCGCTCTGCGGCAAGCCCTATATGATCAATATGCTCTCCAACCGCAATGCGCAGATGGAGATGGCGCTTGCCAGAATGCTTGTCGAAAAGGACGTCCCCGCAGTGGAGGCGTCTGCCTATATCGTTCCCTCCGAGGCGCTCGTTTATTACCGCCTGAGGGGCGCTTACCGACAGGCGGACGGCAAGATCGTGATCCCGCACAAGATCATCGCCAAGGTCTCAAGAGAAGAGGTGCTGGAGAAGTTCGTATCGCCCCCGCCTGCCGAGTGCGTTGCATCCTTGCTTGCGAGCGGGCTGATCACGGAGAGTGAGGCGGCGCTTGCCCCCATGATCCCGCTTGCCGACGATATCACGGCAGAGGCGGATTCCGGCGGTCATACCGACGGGCGTCCGCTGGTCTCCATGCTCCCCGCGCTGATTGCCTTGGCAAAGAGAAAGCAGGCGGAGTTCTGTTATCAGCAAAGGGTCCGCGTGGGCGCGGGCGGCGGCATCGGCACGGGTCTCTCCTGCCTCGGTGCGTTTGAAATGGGTGCCGCTTACGTGGTCACGGGCTCCGTCAATCAGGGCTGTGTCGAGTCAGGTACCTCCGATTACGTCAAGCAGATCCTCGCAGAGACCGCCATGGCGGACGTCACGATGGCACCGTGTGCGGATATGTTCGAGATGGGTGCCAAGGTCGAGGTCATCAAGAAAAAAACGATGTACGCTCAGAACGCGCAGAAGCTTTACGAGTATTACGTCAAGTATCCTTCCTTTGAAGCGATCCCCGCGCAGGAGCGCGATCGCATCGAAAAGAAGATTCTGAAGGACTCCTTTGAGAGCATCTGGCAGGGCACGAAGGACTATTTTGCTAAGGTCGATCCCGCCAAGATCCCGCAAGCGGAGCGAAATCCGAAAATGAAGATGGCGCTCGTTTTCCGTTGGTATCTCGGCAGCTCCTCCCGCTGGGCGGTGCAGGGGGATCCCGACAGAAAATTTGATATGCAGATCTGGTGCGGTCAGGCGATGGGTGCCTTTAACCTCTGGGTCAAGGGAACGCCTCTGGAGCGCGCCGAGAACCGTCACGTGGGCGAGATCGCCAAGCTCTTAATGCATAGCTGTGCGTATCATTACATGAGAAATCTCTTGATCCGCATGGGTGCCTCCGACGAGCTTTTTGGGAGCGACGTTCTTGCGTGAACATCATGAATAGACAGCCCCACGGTCGCCGTGTGTGACCGTGGGGCTGTCTTATGACGGGATGGCGTACAGGTAAGCCCACCCAAAGGATACGCATCGGGTTGGGAGGTTGGCGCTTGCGCAAGATTCTTCACTCCACCTCGTTTTGCTTACGGATGACGGCGCAGGGGCGCTTTCGCAAAATATTTATATCGAATTGAGATTTGCCGTTTCGCTGCCGAAAAAGTAAATGCTGTTGCCGTGGCGGAGTACGCCTGAAGTATTGACTTTCTTTGAGAATCGTGCTATCATAAAACAAACGAAAATCTTCACAGAGGAGAACGATCATGGCTATTTATTTCAACCCCGAAACCAAGTTTTTTTATCTGGAAGGAAAAAATATTTCCTACGTTTTCGGTATCAACAGAACGGGCTTTCCCGAGCACTATTACTTCGGCACGCGCATCGGGCGTGACGATCTCGCCTATACGTACGAGGCGAATATCGGTGACTCCGCAGAGGCGGCGGTCCCCGGCAAGGTGCACGCGGGCGGTCTGTCCTATAACGTATACCGCAGCGAGATTTCCTTCTTTGGTAACGGTGAGTTCCGCGAGTGCTCGATCCAGCTTTTGCAAAAGAGCGGCAGCAGACTGAACGAGTTTCTCTACGAGACGCATGAGATCCTCTCCGAGAAGCCCGCGCTTGCGGGTATGCCCTCCATGCGCGGCGGCGAAACGCTGAAGCTGACGCTCAAGGATAAGCTCTCGGAGATGCGCGTTCATCTTTTCTATACGGTATACGACGACGTATCTGTGATCTGCCGCCGTATGGAGGTCGAGAACCGCACGGATGAGGACGTGAAGCTCTTACGCGCGTACAGCTTTGTGCTTGACGTCGTCGGCTCCGATCACGACCTGCTTACGATCGAGAATGCATGGGCGCGCGAGGGTAAGCCCGAGCGCACGCCTCTGCCGCACGGCATCGTCTGCGTTGATGAGAAATCCGCATCCTCTACGCGCCGTCACAGCCCCGCGATGGCGCTGATCGGCAAGCATACGACGGAGGACTTTGGCAGTGCGCTTGGTGTGAACCTCATCTATTCCGCATCCTACACGCTCAAGGCGGAGGTCGGTACCAAGGGCTATACGCGTCTTACGGGCGGTATCAACGACTTTGACTTTACGTGGGAGCTTGGCGCAGGTGAGACGTTTGCCACGCCCGAGGCGGTGCTGGCGTACTCTGCCGAGGGTATCGGCGGTATGTCGCGCGAATACCACGACGCATACAGAAAATATCTGATCAACGAGCGCTTCGTCAATAAGCCCCATCCCCTCGTTATCAACAGCTGGGAGGCGGTCTACTTCGGCTGTACCCCCGACCGTCTGATCCCCATCATCGACAAGGTTCGCGGTACGGGTATCGACACCTTTGTTCTGGACGACGGCTGGTTCGGCTCGCGCAGAAACGACCGCTCGGGTCTTGGCGACTGGACGGTCAGCCCCGAGGTTTTCCCCGACGGCTTGAAGCCTGTCATTGATTACGTGCACGATGCGGGCATGAAGTTCGGCATCTGGTTCGAGCCCGAAATGGTCAATCCCGACAGCGATCTTTACCGCGCGCATCCCGATTGGGCGATCTCCGTGCCCGATACCACCCCCTGTGTCTCCCGCCGTCAGGTCGTGCTCGATATCACGCGCGCCGACGTGCGTGATTATATCGTGGAGGCGGTTTCAAAGATCTTGCGTGAAAACGAGATCGACTACGTCAAGTGGGACTTCAACCGTGCCGTAACCGAGAACTTCTCCCGCGCGCTCCCCGCAGGCAAGCAGCAGGAGATGCACCACCGATACGCGCTCGGTCTCTACGATCTCTGCGAGAGACTCGTAAACGGCTTCCCGCATATCTTCTTTGAGGGCTGTGCGGGCGGCGGCGGACGCTTTGACCCCGCGATCCTTTATTATTTCCCGCAGATCTGGGCGAGTGACGATACCGACGCCTATATGCGTACGCAGATCCAGTACGGTACCTCGCTCTTCTACCCGCTCTCGGCGATCTCCTGCCATACCTCCATTTGTCCCAACCACCAGACGGAGAGAACCACGCCGTTTACCACGCGCGCGGATATCGCACACCTCGGTGCGACGGGCTACGAGCTCGATACGACGAAGATCACCCCCGAGGAGCTGGAGGAGATCAAGACGCAGGTTGCGGAGTACCGCGATATGGAGGACCTCGTCCTTTACGGCGATCTCTACAGAATGGAGAATACGTTCGACTCCAATTACTTTGCCGTAACGGTCGTCTCCAAGGATAAGTCGAAGGCAAAGGTTACTGCTATGCGTGCGCTCTGCCGCCCCAACGACGAGCACAAGCGCATCTTCCCGCGCGGTCTGGACGCCGACGCTCTCTATGAGGTCAAGAACAGGGATTACGGACTTTGCCTGCATCTCACGGGTGCGGCGATCATGAACGTCGGTCTGGTTCTGCCTCTCAAGACGGCAGAGGGTAAGATGCCGGGCGACTTCAAAACGTTCGTCTTTGATATCAGAATGGAACGCTGAGGCGTATTTTATAATTTTATAAAAGGAGCGAAAAATATGAAAAAGGTCAGAGTTGGTGTTATCGGACTCGGTCAAAGAGGCAAGGGCTTGCTCCTCACGATGCTCGTGTGCGAGGCGTGTGAGATCGTTGCTCTTTGCGACGTTTACCCCGACAGAATGGAGGACTGCGAGAGGATCGTGACGGAGCATTACGGCACGCGTCCCGCGCTCTATCCGTCCTATAAGGATCTGCTTCGTGACGAGAACGTGGATGCAGTCGTGATCGCGACCTCGTGGGAGACGCATACGCGAATCGCCGTGGCGGCGATGAGGGCAGGGAAATATACCGCACTTGAGGTAGCGGGTGCGGGCGACCTTGAGGACTGCTGGCAGCTCGTCCGTACCTATGAGGAGACCGAGACGCCCATCATGCTCCTTGAAAATTGCTGTTTCGATCGCTTTGAGCTGCTCGCGACCTCGCTCGCCCGTGCGGGACGGCTTGGCAAGGTACTGTACTGTCACGGTGCCTACGCGCATGAGCTACGCGGCGAGATCCTCGGCGGTCACGTGAACCGTCATTACCGTCTGGAAAATTATATGTACCGCAACTGCGAAAATTATCCCACGCACGAGCTGGGCCCGATCGCAAAGCTTCTGAATATCAACCGAGGCAATAAGATGCTCACACTGACCTCCGTGGCAACGAAGGGCGGCGTCGGTCTTGCCGAGTTCTCCGCGAGCGATCGCAACCCCGATCCCTCCTTGCAGGGGACGCCGTTTGCACAGGGTGATATCGTGGTCACGACGATCACGTGCGCGGGCGGTGAGGTCATCACGCTGAGATTGGATACGACCCTGCCGCGCCCGTACGCCAGAGAGTTTACCGTGCGCGGAACGAAGGGCTACTGCAGTCAGGATACCAATATGGTCATGCTGGAATCCGATAAGAATATGCACGAGTTTTTTGATATGTCGAGGACCGTTCGCAAATATCTGGGCTGCGCTGAGGAGTACACCGAGTATCTGCCCGATATCTGGCGCAATATCACGCCCGAGGAGAAGAAGCTCGGTCACGGCGGCATGGACTATCTGGAGCTGAAGGCGTTTTTCGATGCGATCATAAACGGCGAGGAGATGCCGATCGACGTCTACGATATGGCGACATGGATGGCGATCACGCCGCTCTCCGAGCAGTCTGTCGCACAGGGCGGTATGCCGCAGGCGATCCCCGATTTCACGCGCGGCGAGTGGATTTTGAGAAAACCGAAGGACGTCGTGCCGATGCCGAAGGTGGAATCGGAAAATAACGAGAGCAAAACCGACTTCGGCTATTCGAGAAAATAAGCGAATAACGAGAATTATTCATAAGATTGTTGACAAAAATCGGCAGAGGGATGATATCATTCCCTCTGCCGATTTGCGGTATAGCGATTTGCGTGATGTATAGGGGAAGGGTCTTTTCGGAAACGGAAGCCTGCGAGAATGCCGTTATCCGTCAGGACGCTTGCAGATCCATCTGGTCGTCTCCTCCCCACGCGAGGACCCCTCTACGGTGAGATCCAGATAATTCGTCACGGTGCATTCGGACTTGGCGACACCCGTCTGTATGCGGATGCGATTGGGACCGCGATAGGCGCCCCGCTCGTACGGTACCCAGCGGGCATCCGAGCCCGTCGGATTCTTGACGCTGAGACGGAGTGTGCCGTTTTCCTTCTCCACCAGCAGGTACTCCATAAAGGTGGCGTCGCCCTGTATATTCAGCGCGGCGTGATCGCGTACGCCGTCCGTGACCTCGATGTCACACGGATTGCCAACGCGGATCTCGATCTTGTTAAGCGGCTCGAATACGAAGTTCCGCTCGTGGATCGCGTCCGACGTTTCGCCGCTCTCGGTCTGTGTCTCTCCGAAAAGAACGCCGATCGACACGCCGAAGAGGTCGGCAATGACGGGGAATAGCGTGACGTCGGGGTAGCCGATGCCGCACTCCCATTTGGAGATGGACTGCGGCGTGATCCCGAGCTTATCTGCCAAGAGCACCTGCGTCCACCCGCGTTTTTTTCGCAATCCGGAAATAATATTGCAGAATTTGTTTAGCTGATACATAGTTGTTTCACTTCCCTTCATGATTTTACCAAAGAATCCCAACGATAGGGATCATATCATATTCATTTTAACACATGAAACGCGGTATGACAATAACCGCAAAGTTGAATGTGCGGAAAAGAAAAGAGGCGCTCCCTGTTGCAAAACGCGCCGATCTGTGGTATAATGGCGATGCTCGCGCAAGCAGCGCGGGTGACTATCTGCGGGCAATGCCCGCCAAAACGGAGTATTTATGAAAAAAACGATATGGGACGGCATTGTCATGCGCGTCAGACGGGAGCGGACGGAGTACAGACTCCTGATGCGCTCGATCCCCGCGACGGTCGTGACGCTTTTCGTCGTGAGCGTCATCTGCATGAATCTGCTTGCCAACAAAACTCTCGTCCAGCTCGACTGGATCGCTATCGACGGCGGGATCCTGATCTCGTGGCTCTCCTTTATGTGTATGGATATCATCACCAAGCATTTCGGTCCGCGTGCGTCCAACCGCATCTCCGTGCTTGCCGCGGGGATCAATCTCTTGACCTGCCTGATCTTTTTCGTCGCCAGCGCGATCCCGTCCAACGCGGATGACTACAGCGCATTCGACGGTATTTTCGGCGGCACATGGTTTATTCTGCTCGGCAGCACCGCGGCGTTTCTGATCTCCGCGGTGATCAATAATATGCTGAATTTTATGCTCGGCAAATGCTTTCACAAAAAGCCCGACGGCAAGCTTGCCTATGCGATGCGGACCTACGTGTCCACCGTCATAGGCCAGTTTCTCGACAACTTTATTTTCTCTGTGATCGTCTTCGTTTTCTTCGCACCCATCTTCTGGGACGGCTTCTGCTGGACGGTGCTGCAATGCGCGACCTGTGCGCTGACGGGTGCTCTTGCGGAGCTTATGATGGAGATCCTCTTTTCTCCGATCGGCTACCGTATTACGGTAACATGGCGGGAGAATGAGGTCGGTCGGGAATATCTTGATTATATGAGAAGGAGGTCGGATACGTGAGGATTCTGATTACGGGTACGACGCAGGGCATCGGCCGTGCCATTGCGGAGAAGTTTCTGCGGGAGGGACATCGTGTCATCGGCATTGACAGACAGGAGGCGGGCATCTCGCACGAAAGCTACCGCCACGTTGTTTGCGACGTCCGCGACCGTGCGCATCTGCCCGAAATTGACGGCGTGGAGATCCTGATCAATAACGCAGGCACGCAGAATGAGGATGATATTGATATCAATCTGAAGGGATTGATCGGTATCACGGAGAAATACGGTGTGCGGGAGGGGATCCGCTCGATCTTAAATATCGGATCGGCGAGCGCACACACGGGCGCAGAGTTTCCCGAGTACTGCGCAAGCAAGGGCGGCGTCCTTGCCTATACCAAAAACGTTGCCATGCGCGTCGCGCCGTACGGTGCGACCTGCAACAGCCTCGACCCCGGCGGCGTGCTGACTCCCCTCAACGCGTGCGTCATGAACGATCCCGCGCTCTGGGCGCAGATCATGGACGAGACACCGCTCAAGAAATGGGCGACTCCCGAGGAGATCGCCGAGTGGGCGTATTTTCTGACCGTCGTCAATACCTTCTGTACGGGGCAGTGCATCCTCGTGGACGGCGGGGAGTCGATCAATTATCACTTCGTCTGGAAGGATTGAGGAATATCGACATACCTTGCGACAACATGGCGAAAACGGGGCTGTCTCACTAACGAAAATTGCACAAAAAAGCCTCCCCTGTGTAAGGGGAGGTGCCGCGGAACGCGGCGGAGGGGTTGTAAATAACATAAATCTTTCAGACAAACAATCCCTCAGTCGCTACCGCGCCAGCTCCCTTTGCACAAGGGAGC
>JAFTIJ010000029.1 GCA_017456965.1 Clostridia bacterium | reverse complement strand
CTCCCTCTCGGAGGGAGGCTGACAGCGTTCCTTCTTGCCGTGAACGCGATTCGTCGGGATGAATGTTTTGCGTAACCCCCTCTGCGCTGTCATCCTCGAACGGAACGAAGTGAAGTGAAGGATCTGCGCAAGAACCAACCGCCCGCCCCAATATATGACTTTTCAAAAAGTTACTTTTGCATAACGAAAATCTAATTTTCACTCCAACCGTGCGCAGATCCTTCACTCCGTGCTAACGCACTCCGTTCGAGGATGACAGGCGCAGAGAGCACACGGCGCAATGCTTTATAACAAAAGCGAGTGTTGCCGTCAGGCTCCCTTGTATAATAAAGTTAATCCCTTTTATAGATAAAATATGCTATAATAGAGATAACATTGTGGATCGGTTGGCTCCCTTACGACGCGCCAAGCGAAATCGGTTCCCGGAGGCTACGACCACGATCTCAAAAGCAAAAGTTAATGAGTTGGATAACACACGAAAGCAGATGTTTTATTTCGAGCAAGGCTACTTTCTTTGAGGTTCGTGGGAACACAGTGTAATACATTAAAAGGAGCGTTGTCTATGAATCTCTATTACGGTATCGATGTGGCGTCTCAAAAGCATAACTGCTGCGTTCTGGACGAAAAAGAACGTGTTCTTTATGAATTTTCGTTTTCAAACGATCAAGCGGGTTTTTCATTGCTCCTCTACTACTTAAACCATCCGTCTCTTCCAAGCCATGCAAAAAGAAACATCGGGCTTGAAGCTACCGGCGTCTACGGTGAAAATCTTACCGAATTTCTGAGGCGTAATGAATATGAAGTCACTACCTTCAATCCTTTATCAGTTAAAAAGCAACTGACAGCAACCACTCTCAGGAAGACGAAGACCGACAAGTCTGATGCAAGATTTTTAGCCGTAATGTTGGCGCGAGGTAACTACGAACCCGATGCGCCTACATTATACCACATTTCCGAGCTAAAGTCACTATCTCGGAAAAGATTTTCTTTGGTTAAATGCCGTTCCGGAGCAAAAAATGTTGCAAAAAACTTGCTTTCCAAGCTTTTTCCGGAATATTGCAAGATCTTTACAGACACGTTCGGAACCACTTCCATGGCGATTTTGGAAAAATATCCGTCTGCCAAAGACCTTGCTGTATGCCGCCCGGCTTCTCTTTCCAAGCTTCTTCAAGCGTCCTCACGAGGCAGATTCGGCTTGGATAAAGCGAAGGAGATCATCGCGATAGCCAAAAGCTCTATCGGCAAATATTCCGCCGCAGATGCACTTTCTCTTTCAATCACTTTAGAGGAAATTGCATTTTACACACATCAGATCGAACGCATAGAACGTGCGATCCATTTGATCTTTGTTGAGCATCCCTCTCCGATCCTGTCCATTCCCGGTATTGGTGAAGTGATTGGTGCTATGATTATTTCCGAAATTGGAAACATCAAGCGTTTTTCCAACCACAACAAGCTTCTGGCTTTTGCGGGTCTTGAACCGAGCATCTATCAATCAGGTAAATTCACTCCAACCTCCGGGTCCATGGTTAAACGCGGATCTCCGTATCTCCGATGGGCGCTTATGTGGGCAGCTCGTCTGGTTCCGAGGTATTCCTCCACTTTTGAGGCTTATTTAGAGAAGAAAATAGGTGAAGGAAAACACTTTAACGTTGCCACTTCTCACGTCGCAAAGAAGCTTATCCGTGTCATTTTTTCACTCGAAAAAAACAACTCTTTTTTTACTGAATAATTCGATTTTTGCTATTGACTTTTTATAGTTGGTCTCCGGGAGGGAGCTCCCGACGGAGGTCGGGTGAGGGAGAGTGCGTGTATCATATCTTACGGACTGAATATTATTTTCGGGAACCGAGCCATAGTAGGGGCGAACGCAGACCGCGCCACGCAAAACGCGTGGCGCGGAGGTTTTTACGTGAAATATGCGCTTGGTGGGTGATATGCCGACAATCTTTCCTCGCCGTTCTGCCGTGTTTGGCAAAGCGGAAAGCTATGATAGGCGAGCACATGGAAGCGGGCACAGCCCGCCGAGCACACGGAAGCGGGCACGGCCCGCCGCTTGTCAGCTGATCTCGTTTGCGATGGCGTAGAGACGCTTCATATCGCCGAGGACGGCGTTGCAACGGGTCTCCATCCATACCTTATCCTCGGGGGAGAGAGCCGCGCGCTCCTCATCCGTCAGCTTGCCCTTGAACATACGGTCAACGGTGAGTGCCTTCTTGATATTGATATAGCCGATCTTGCCGTCTACCTTGCGGATAACGATATCGGACATACCTTCGAGCAGGTAGTGAACGGCTGCGGCGCCCATTTCGGATGCGAGCAGTCTGTCCTGGAGGGTGGGCTTACCGCCGCGCTGGATGTGAGCCAGACGTGCGAATTTGGTCTCGACACCCGTCTTCTCCTGGATGGTCTTGGCGAGCTTCTCGGCGTAGCCGACCAGACCCTCGGAAACGACGACGATGAAGGAGCGCTTGCCCTCGTTCTTCTGCTTGATGATCTTGGCGATGGCGGCGTCCTCGTCGAAGGGGATCTCGGGGATCGCTACGATCGTTGCGCCGCTTGCGATACCGGTGCGCAGCGCGATGTGACCTGCCCAGCGGCCCATGACCTCGACGACGTTGCAGCGTGCATGGGATTCGCAGGTGTCGCGCAGGTGGTCGATCATATTCATCGCGGTGTTCATTGCGGTATCAAAGCCGATGGTGACGTCGGTGGAGGTCACGTCGTTGTCGATCGTGCCGGGAATGCCGATGGTGGGAATGCCGTGTGCGGAGAGGTCGGTCGCACCGCGGAAGGTGCCATCGCCGCCGATGGCGATGATGCCGTCGATCTCTCTCTCGCGGCAGGTCTCCAGCGCCTTTGCCATGCCCTCGGGATATTTGAACTCGTCACAGCGTGCGGTGTAGAGCACCGTACCGCTGAGGTTGATGATGTTGCTGACATCTCTGGGAGAGCTGTAGAGCTTCATGTCGTCCTCGATCAGACCCTTGTAGCCCTCGCGGATCGCGTAGACCTCGATGCCGCGGGAGAGTGCCGCTCTTGCGACGGCGCGAATCGCCGCGTTCATGCCGGGCGCGTCACCGCCGGAGGTGAGAATGCCGATTTTTCTGAATGTTGCCATATGTGACACTTCCTTTACTTTGTAGTTTGGTGATCAGCTTTTTACGTTCTTGCCGCCCGAGAAGAAGGTGAGTGCGCGAGGGATGGAGTCCTTCGCGTTGTACCACGGCTCCGAATCGTAGCGGTAGTCGTATTTCTTACAGAACCAGGAGACGTCGCCTCCGAGCTCTGCAATATATTTTTTCTGAATTTCTCTTGCGACCCTGAAATATTCCGCGAACTGCTTCTTATCCAGCCCGTTTCTGCCGTATTCCAGCATTTCCTCATAGTGGCGCAGACAGAAATATCTCTGGTTCTTGAATTTCAGACGGAATTCCTCCTCCGTTTTCCAGAGGTAGACCATGTTGTCAAACATTCTGGAGAGGGAGTACTCCATGCGGTCGCAGATGTAGCAGGTTCCTGCGAGGTCCTTGAGCTTCTTCTGCTCCTTTTCGCCCTTGCCGTCGAGCAGCGTGCCGCCCTCGAAGATCTTTTTCTCGACCTCGGCAATGTGGCTCTCAAGGATCAAAGCAAGCTGGAGACGGTTGCCCGTTCTCTCGTACATTTTGTCGAAATGGTGCTTGCAAAAGCCCTTTTTGTTTGTCTCGATGCGGATATCGGGCTCCATCATGGACGGACCGAGGATGATCTCCAGCTCGTTTCTCTCCAGCATATCCTGGAGCAGACAGAAGGGACAGTCGTAGGATTCGCCCGAGACGGCGTTATCAAACGCCTCGTTTATCGGTATGGTATAAATTTTTTCAGCCATTGGCGCTTACCGTTCCTTTCCGATCCGTTACCGTGTGGCGGTCGATCAGTCGGGGAGCTCAAGGTAGGTGATATAGGGCTTGTGGTCGGAGAGGGGATGCGCGGGGATATCCACCGAGTCGATCTTGAACTCGGGGCTGACGAAGATGTAGTCGATCTTCTGATAGTGCTCGGGCTTTGCGCCGACGAGCTCAGAGGAGGGGTAGGTCCAGACGTTCTTGTTGGGGTAGCAAACGAAGGTATCGTTCAGGAGCTCGCGGATGGGATCGAGGATGGGGTTGTCGGGGGTGAGGTTGAAGTCGCCCATGATGATCACGGGGTTCTTTGCCTGCTTGATGAGAGCAACCATGGTCTCGACCGCGCACTTCGCCTCAGAGGGAGCGAGACCGAAGTGGGAAACGAAAACGTCGATATCCTTGCCCTTGATGTTGATCAGGGCGTGGAGGATCACGCGGGACTCGTAGTAGTTATCTGCGGGGTCGCCCGTCGTGTCGGTGGGATCGGGGATCGGGAAGGCCTCGATCTCCTTGATCTTGTGCTTAGAGAGAATGCCGTTGCCGTAGGTGCCGATGCCGTACTTGTTGATAAAGGAGACGGCGGGTGCGAAGCCGCTCTCATAGCCTGCGGTGTCACCGATCAGCTGAGCCATTTTGACTCTGCCGCTGCGGGGGAGCTTGTAGTCGATCTCGTTGAGACCGCAGATGTCGGGCTGGAGCGTCTTGATGTACTCGGCGTACTGGAGCTCTGCGTGGATAATGGGACGGTAGTCCTTGCCCTTTTCAAAGCTGCGACCGCCTGCGATATTGTAGGTCATGATCTTGAGTTTCATGTGCAATCCTCCGTGTATATTTATTTTATTTTTTGTTTTTGTGAAATGGAAATCGCCGTCAATTTGTGTAATGGGAAATCGCCGTCATTGATTCCTCGCCGTTATGCCGTGCTCGATGCCGTCAATCAATCCTCGCCGTTAAACCGTCCTCGGCAAAGCGGAAAGCTAAGATAGGCGAGCACAAGGGTGTGGGCACTGCCCACCTTAGGCGATGAGGGAGACGGCGGTCTCTGCGGCGGTGGCGGCGTCGCTCGTGTAGGCGTCGGCACCGATCTCAGCGCAGTATTCGTCCGTAATGGGAGCGCCGCCGATCATGATCTTCACGTTCTCGCGGATGCCCTCGGCGAGGCAGAGATCAACGACGTTCTTCATCTCGCCCATGGTGGTGGTGAGGAGCGCGGAGCAAGCGATGATCTGCGCGCCCTGCTCCTTGGCGGTGCTGACGAAGGTCTCGGGCGCGACGTCAACGCCGAGGTCGATGACCTCAAGGCCGTTGCCCTCCATCATCATCTTGACGAGGTTCTTACCGATGTCGTGGAAGTCGCCGCGTACCGTGCCGAGCACGACCTTGCCGACGGGCTTGACGTCATCGGATACGAGATAGGGCTTCAGGATCTCGGTGCCCGCCTTCATCGCTCTGGCGGCGATGAGTACCTCGGGAACAAAGATCTCGTTGTTTTTGAATTTGACACCGACGATGCTCATGCCCGCGAGCAGACCGTCGTTCAGGATCTCCTTTGCGGGGACGCCTTCCTCCAGTGCCTTGGGAACGAGCGTCTTGATGATCTTGGTTTTTCCTTTTTGGAGGTTCAGAGAGATCTCCTCCAGAATCTGCGTATGCATAGTGGGTTCTCCTTTTGTGGTTGTATATATTTTTCTCCTCGGGCAAAGCCCGTGTATTACGGGGGTATATATTAAATTATAACAAATAAAAATGAATTTTTCAATAGAAAACGGAAATATAAGGCAGACGGACGCGAAAAAAATCCCGTCGTCCCACGTAAGCGCGTCGGATGGCGGTATATATAACAAAACAGAGTATTTCTGACTGGTATAAAAATATACGGATGCGGAAAATTAAAAACGAGCGCAATGCGAATTTGCGATCAAAAACGAAAACGAAAAGAAAGGAACCATATGAAAACAATACGGAAAACGGGTGCCGTCATGCTCTCGCTCGTCGCGGTGGTCATGCTCCTTACCGCGAGGGTCTCGGCGGGCGAGCGGACGCTGATCGCGGCGGGGACGGCATTCGGGGTCAGGTTTCATACAGACGGCGTGGTCGTCGCGGGTGTCCCCGCCGACAGCGGTCCCGCCGCCGAGGCGGGGCTGAAGCGGGGCGACGTGATCACTGCCATTAACGGTGAGCGCGTCCGCTCGGCCGAGCACTTCGCGGATGCGGTCAAGCGCTCCTTGGGGCAGGAGATCGCTTTGGAGTATCGGCGCGGCGAGGAGACGCGCACGGCGCACGTCAGAGCCGTCACGGATGAGAGCGGCGAGTACCGTCTCGGCGTCTGGGTCAAGGACAGCGCCGCGGGGATCGGGACGATCACCTTCATTGATCCCGAGACGATGCAGTTCGTCGGTCTCGGCCACGGGATCTGCGACGCGGAGAGCGGGGCGCTGATCCCGCTTGCGGGCGGCAGTGCGGAGGAGGTCACGCTCTCGGGCATCACCGTCGGCGAGGCGGGCGTGCCGGGGGAGCTTCGCGGCTCCTTCTGCGGCAGTAAGCTCGGCAAGCTGACGAAAAATCTCGCGACGGGGATCTACGGCGTCCTGCTCGACGTCCCGTCGGGGCTTGAAAAGGAGCGCTTCCCCATCGGCAGTAAGGACGACGTGACGGAGGGCAAGGCGTATATCTTCTCCACCGTGGACGGCGAGGGACGCGCCATGTACGAGATCGAGATCTCCCGCGTGGAGAGGGAGAGCGATGCGCGTAATTTTATTGTGAAGATCACCGACCCGCGCCTCCTCGACAAAACGGGCGGCATCGTGCAGGGAATGTCGGGGTCGCCCATTATCCAGAACGGTAAGCTCGTCGGAGCGGTCACACACGTGTTGGTGAATGACCCGGCACGGGGATATGGGATATTTATTGAGAATATGCTGGAGGCGACAGCCTGACGGGCGATCGCAGATCGCCCCTACAAACCGAGTCGGTGCACCGTAGGGGCGAACTGTGTTCGCCCGTCTTGACAGGGGCTGTCAATGCATCCCTGTTTTTGAATCTATAGGAAATTGCGTAAAACGAACCTCGCCGTTTTGCCGTGCTTGTCTGCACGGAAAGCTAAAATAGGCGAGCCGAGGGCGGCGGGAACGGCCCGCCTTCTTGCAAACGGATCGACTTTGTGATATAATGAGTAAAACGATTTGAAAAAGGCGGTGTATAAGATGAGTGATCCCCCCATTGATTTTGAAAGCGCCGGCTTTGCCCTACAGCATAGCTGGGAGACACACAGGCAAGCGTTCGGTCCTATTCTGGAGCCGGCATTCACCGAGAATCCGGAGGTGAGGATCATGCTGATCAATGCGCTGAACCATATCAGCAGACGGGAGATCCGACGCGGCATGGAGTGCCTGAAGGAAATTCATCCGTTTTGCGTCTACGATGAGGATATGGCGGCATGGACCTTTTTCGTCGGCCTATGCTTCGAGATGGCGGGCGCAAAGGCGCAAATGCTTGCGTGGTACGAAAAAGCAGGCAAGATCGGCCATCGCTTTTATCTGCCGTACTTGAAATTGGCAAAAGCTGCGCATACCGCAGCACAGCTTGAAAAAGCAAAAAAATATTATGAAATTGTGATCGACTGCTTGCTGGAAATGTCGGAAAACGACAAGGAAGAGATCATCTTGGGATCTGCGTATACGAATCTTGCGTCCTGCTTGACCATGCTCCATCGGTATGCGGAGGCGGAGGCCGCATGGAATGCGGCGCAACGATACCCCGCGCAACCGGGTGCCAGCGCTACGGCGGCCATCCTGTACGCGGCTATGGGCGATGCGGACAAGGCCGCAATGTACGTCGAGCGGCTGAAAACGGAGCTCCCGGCATTGGTCGCGCAAATACAGGAAATAACGCGGCAGATCCTGAGCGGGACGCATCCCGACTTTCCCACTGCGGAGTGACACGGTATCGTGTAGCGATATTTCCCCGGATTTTGTTATTGAATATCGAACTAAATAAAATGAACACCGATCAAAATGAATAATTTAAAAACAATCTGCGGCGCTCTTGACGACAATACCGCAGACGGAGCTTATGGAGGCAACAATGGAAATTTTTACGACGATGATCACGCCGTACCGTGCGGACGGGAGCGTGGATACGGAAACGGCGCTGAAATACGTGGACTTTTATTATGAGAACGGGATCGACGGTATTTTTGCCGTCTGCCAGTCGAGTGAGATCTTTTATCTGACGCTTGAGGAGCGCGTGGCTCTGAACCGCGCGGTCTACGCCCGCGCCAAGGAGCTGGAGCGTCGGGGCGACCGCCCCTTCACCGTGGTCTCCTCGGGACACGTCAGCGATAGCATTGAGGGGCAGATCGAGGAGCTTCGCGCGATCGCGGCGTCGGGCACCGACGCCTTGATCCTCATTACCAACCGACTCGACCCGAAAAACGAGGGCGACGACGTGTTTATCGCAAACGCCGAGCGTCTGCTTGCGGCATTGCCCGAGGACGTGAAGCTTGGGTTTTACGAATGTCCCTATCCCTATAAGCGCCTCGTCACGCCGAGGATCCTCGATTGGTGCATCTCGACGGGACGCTTTGCATACATGAAGGATACCTGCTGTGACGCGTCGGTCATGAGGGCGCGGTGCGATCAGCTAAAGGGGAGCGGCTTCAAGCTCCTCAACGCCAACTGCCAGACGCTCCTTGAATCCGTGCACGGCGGTGCGGACGGCTACTGCGGCATCATGTGCAACTTTCACCCCGCGCTCTACGCGTGGCTTGCCCGCAACTACGAGCGCGAGCCCGCGCGCGCGGCGCTCCTGCAATCGCTCCTCGGCACCGTCGGCTTTACCGAGGGCGGTCTTCCCTACCCGCTGACGGCGAAATATCATATGTGTCTTTGCGGTATCGAGACGGAGCTCACGGCGCGAAACAGACGCGCGGACGAGCTGACGGCGTACGGCAAGAGCTGTATGCGTCAGATGAAGGCGCTGACGGATCACGCGTGGCGGGAGCTGAACGGGCAATGAAGAAAAGCCTGACCTCCTTTGATCTGCGGGTGATCGCGCTTGCGGCAATGTTTCTCGACCACGTCGGTGCGATCGTATATCTGCCTTATCTGGAGACTCTGCCGCAGGTCGGTTTTGCCGAGGCGATCTTCTATTACGCTCTACGTGCGGTCGGGCGGATCGCCTTTCCGCTTTATTGTTATCTTCTGGTGCGCGGATTCGTGCATACGCGCAGTCGCGTGCGCTACGCCGTGCGGCTTTTTGTGTTTGCTCTGCTCTCGGAGCTTCCCTTCGATCTTGCGGTGAGCGGCAGGGTGTTTGTGCTCGGGGACAGCAACGTCTTTTTCACTCTCCTTTTCGGCTTGCTCGCCATGATCGGGATCTCACGGGCGGGTCAGCTCGTGCGGCGGCGGTATGAGAGAGGCGGACGGCGCGGCTTGTGTGCGCTTGCGTTTGCCGCGATGCTTGCTGTGATCTGTGCGGTGACGGGGCTTTGCGCGTGGCGTATGGGCTCGGACTACGGTCTTTTCGGCGTGGCGGCGATCGTGATCATGTATCTTCTCCGCCGATATCCCGTATTCTCCTATGCGGCGGGAGCGATGGCGCTGATCCGTTTCGGGATTCTTTCCTTGCCCGTGTTTTCGCTTGCCGCATTGCCACTCGTCTATTTTTACGGCGGCGAAAGGGGGAGAAGCGTAAAATATTTTTTCTACGCCTTTTATCCCGTCCACCTGCTGTTGCTTGCGCTCCTTGCCCGCGTGATCCTTTGACGGATTTATTGGGCGTAAAGGGTGTGTAGGCGGGAAATACTCGGATACCGCAAAAGCGCCCCCGATCGCACGCGACGCGATCGGGGGATATTTTTTTGTACCATAGGAAATTGCGCAGAATGGACCTCGCCGTTATGCCGTGCTTGGTGGCACGGAAAGCTGCGATAGGCGAGCACAAGGAGGCGGGCACAGCCCGCTTTTTTGTAACTTTAGTGAAAAACACCGCTTGAATGCACAAGGGAGCGGCACAGCCCCCATTTTTTCTATCTGTCGGCAATGCCGTAAAATAAACCTCGCCGTTGTGCCGTGATCGTCTGTACGGAAAGCTACGATAGGCGAGCACAAGGAGGCGGGCACGGCCCGCATTTTTTTGTACCATAGGAAATTGCTCGAAATCAACCTCGCCGTTATGCCGTGATCGTCTGTACGGAAAGCTACGATAGGCGAGCACAAGGAGGCGGGCACGGCCCGCATTTCCCGCGTATTTCCGAAATAACGCCCTATGGGGACGGAATCTCCTTGGATACGACAGGCGGGAGCGACAGTTTTTTCATCACTTATATTGTATGATGTAAGGTGAAAAAACTGCCCGCATTCGGGGAAAGGATGATCAACATGACAGAAGAAAAAAACAAGGCGCGCCATATCCCGGGCATCGGCGCGCGTCCACACGTGCAAAAACGGAAAACGGAGGCGCCCGCGTACGAGTGGATGCGGTGCTGGCAGAGTCTGTCCTCCCTGCTCTCGACGCTTTCACTCGGCTTCCTTCTCAGCGGCACGCCTCTCGTGTCGGGCGTCGCGCCGCTCGGCTGTGCGCTGATCGCGTCGCTCCCGCGCCACGCCGCGCTGGCGCTCGTCGGCGTCTGGATGCGTTGTCTTTACGAGGCGGTGCTCGGCGAGGGTATCTTGCTCTACGCGGTCTGCGCGACGCTGATCCTCGGCGCCCGCGTCGCGCTTTGCCTCGCCGTCTACGGACGGGGGCTTTTACTCCGCGCCCGACGTCTGCCCGATACGGTCGGGACGCGGATCATGCTCTGCGTCTCGATCTCACTCTGCACGGTGCTCTTTGAGAATATCCGAGGCGGCGCTTCCGCGGTGTCGGCGTCGGGGCTCGTCGTGCTCGCGCTCGGCGCGACGGCGTTTTGTCTTTTGTACTGCTTTTTCTTTGACGGGGAGTGCCGCGGGCTCCCCGCGTCGGAGGCGGGGCTTGCCGCTACGATGTTCTCGGTTGCGCTCTCCCTTGCGCCGTTTTCGATCGGGAGCTTCTCGATGGGGCTGGCGGTCTCCTTTGCGATGACGCTTGGGCTTGCGCTGAGGGGCTCTGCGACGAGGAGCTCTGCGGCGGGACTGCTCTGCGGTCTGGCGCTCGGCGGCAGTCACGCACCCGTGCTGGCGCTGGCGGGGCTTGCGGCGGGGATCTTCTCCGAGGTGCATGCGGTGCTGTCGGGGGTGTCTGCGGTTCTGGTCGCGATCTGCGGTGCGCTCTACTTTGACGGCTGGACGGGGGCGCTTGCGGTCATGCCCGAGACGATTGTGTCGGGGCTCTTTATCACACTGCTTGCGGTGCTCGGGCTCTTGCGCGTGAGTGCGGTGAGAGAGGAGACGCAGGAGAGCGCCGCCGTCGGCGAGCTGCTTGCACGCCGTCGGGAGGCGGAGCGCGCACGCCGTATGAACGGCATCTCGGGCTCGATGAGTGCGCTCTCGGGTGCGGTGCGCGGCTTCTCGGAGAGATTGCGCCGACCCGAGAAGCGGGATTTAAGTGAGCGGTGCCGCGAGATCTGGCGCGCGCATTGCAAGCGATGCCCCAACCAATGCACCTGTCGCGGTCTGCCCGCGCTTGAGACGGACCGCGTCTCGGACAAGCTTGCCTCCCGCCTCATGGCAACGGGCAAGATCGACAGAGAGCGCCTCTACGAGATCACGAAGGTGCGCTGTCCCGATCTCGATCGCATTGCCGCCGAGATCAGCGTCTGCTCGGCGCGTATGCTGGAGGAGGCGATCCGCGAGGACAAGACGCGCGTGTTTGCCATGGAGTACGAGGCGATGGCGGAGATGTTTGCGGATGCCGCCGCCGAGGGGGATATGCGTCTGACGATCGACCGCGTGCTCTCCGACCGCCTGCGTCGCGCACTGTCGCGCGAGGGCTTTGACGCGGAGAACGTGGTCGTCTGCGGCGACCGCAAGAAATTTGTGATCGCCACGGGCGAGGAGGTGACGCGCACGTCGCTCTCGTCCCGTGCGCTGTGCGGGATCTGCGAGGAGGTCTGCCGCGTGCGCTTTGGGGAGCCGTCGTTTATGATCGAGGAGGCAGGGAGCGCACTGACGCTGGAGAGTCTGCCCCTCTTTAGAGCGGAATGTGTGACGCGGCAGATCGTCAAGCGCGGGGAGCGCGTTTCGGGGGACAGTGCCTCATCCGTCAAAAATTACGACGGCTTCTACTACGCGTTTATCTGCGACGGCATGGGCAGCGGCGAGGACGCCGCGCTGACCTCACAGCTCTGCTGTGTCTTTCTGGAGAAGATGCTCTCCTGCGGAAATAAGAAGGCGATCACGCTGGAGATGCTGAACCACTTTCTGACCGCGCGTACGACGGAGAGCTTTACCACGGTCGACCTCGTCGAGATCGACCTGTTTCAGGGCGTAGCGTCCTTTTTGAAAAGCGGCGCGGTGCCCTCGTACGTGATCCGCGGCGGCAAGCTCTATAAGATCGCCTCGGGCACCTTCCCCATCGGCATTTTGCCGCAGGTGTCGGCGGAGGTCACGGAGTTTGAGCTCTGCGACGGCGACGTCATCCTGCTCTGCTCGGACGGCGTCTCGTCGGAGATCGAGGCGCGTGAGGAGCGCGACCCCGTATGGTTCTCGGGTGTCGTCGAGCACGGATGGACGCAAGATCTCGACGGCATGGCGGAGAGAATACTCGCCTTCGTGGCGACGAGCCCGCCGTCGGACGATATGACCGTCACGCTGATTCGCGTCAGGAGCGAAAATGCGGCGTCCGCATGAGCCGCTTGAAAATCAAAATTTTGAGGATTTTCAAACAAAACGGAGAAATTCGACAGTTTTTCGGTCCGAGTGAGGGTTTTCTTTGGAAAATGTGAAATTTTTAAGGAAAATTCTAAAAAAATATTGCTTTTTATATATTTATTTGCTATAATGCCATTAAACAAGAAATGTCCGCAAGGGGGCTTTCTTTACAGGATGATTTTTTGATATCGTTCACGGCACTTTTTAATGCACGGAGATTCTTTTCGTGCATTTTTTTAATCCTGCGTGCGGTCTGAGGCGTACGTGGGACGGCGACTGACGGACGGCGCTTGCCGTGCGTCCGGTATGCGGTCGGTTTCCGAGCCGTCGGAGGCGGGTGGCATACGAATATTTAGAAAAAAGTGAGATGGCAAAAATGGACCAGAACAAAAAAATTATTGAACTCAAAGGTATTTCCAAAAGCTTCGACGGTGAACAGATCCTGAAAAGCATCGACCTCGACATCCATGACAAGGAATTCGTGACCCTGCTCGGTCCCTCGGGCTGCGGTAAAACGACCACCCTGCGTATCATCGGCGGCTTTGTGACGCCCGACGCGGGTGACCTGCTCTTCCTCGGTAAGCGGATCAACGACGTTCCGCCTTACAAGCGCAAGGTCAATACGGTCTTCCAGAAATACGCGCTCTTCCCCCACCTCGACGTGTTTGAGAACGTCGCCTTCGGTCTGCGTCTGGTCAAGACGCCGGAGAAGGAGATCGTCAGACGCGTACGCGAGATGCTGGCGCTCGTCAACCTCTCCGACTTCGAGAGCCGCCGTGTGGACCTGCTCTCGGGCGGTCAGCAGCAGCGCGTCGCCATCGCGAGAGCGCTTGTCAATCAGCCCAAGGTCCTTCTGCTCGACGAGCCGCTCGGCGCGCTTGACCTGAAGCTGCGCAAGGAGATGCAGTACGAGCTGAAGAAGATCCAGCAGAGAATGGGCATCACCTTTATCTACGTTACCCACGACCAGGAGGAGGCACTCACGATGAGCGACACCGTGGTCGTTATGAACGGCGGTCTGATCCATCAGATCGGTACGCCCCAGGATATCTACAACGAGCCGATCAACGCGTTTACGGCAAGCTTTATCGGCGAGAGCAATATCGTCCCCGGCATCATGCACCGCGACTGCCTCGTGGAGTTTGCGGGCAGAGACTTCGTCTGCGTGGACGGCGGCTTTGAGAAGGACGAGCCCGTCGACGTCGTCGTGCGTCCCGAGGACGTCGATATCGTCGCTGCCTCCGACGAGTATCTTTGCGGTAAGGTCACGTCCGTTACCTTCAAGGGCGTGCATTACGAGATGCGCGTGGATTGCGGCGGCACGACGTGGCGCGTACACTCCACCGACTTCACCCCCATCGGCTCTCTCGTCGGTCTGCGCCTGACCCCCGAGGATATTCACATCATGCATAAATCCGACGCGTCCGGCGTCAAGAATTACGGAGGTGCACAGCCGTGATCAGACTGAATGCCAAATGGACCTCGTATCCCTATATCGTATGGATGCTGCTTTTTACGATACTGCCCCTTCTGCTCGTGGTTTATTTCGCGTTCACAGACAGCTCCGGCGCCTTCACCCTTGACAACGTAAAGCAGTCGGCGCTCTATATCCCGACGCTTGTCAACAGCATCTATCTTGCCGCCCTGGCGACACTCTTCTGCCTTGTGCTGGCGTATCCCTTTGCCTTTATCATGTCCCGTCTCTCCTTCTCCAGACAGAAGATGATGAGTATGCTCATCATGCTCCCCATGTGGATGAACTTCCTGCTCCGTACCTACGCGTGGCAGGCGATCCTTGAGGATAACGGCGTGATCAATACCCTTCTGACCGCGATCGGTCTGCCCCCCGCGACCTTGATCAATACCTCGGGCGCGGTCGTGCTCGGTATGGTGTATAACTATATCCCCTTTATGATCCTGCCGCTCTACTCGATCATGACCAAGATCGACAAGAGCATTTTAGAGGCATCGAGTGACCTCGGCGCGGGCTTTTTCGCGACCTTCCGTCGCGTGGTGCTTCCGCTCAGCCTGCCGGGTATCGTCTCGGGTGTCACGATGGTGTTCGTCCCTGCGGTCAGTACCTTCGTCATCAGCGGTATGCTTGGCGGCTCCGGTAACTATCTGATCGGTGATTTGATCGAGGTTCAGTTCCTCGGCAACTCCTACGATCTGAATGCAGGCTCCGCAACGTCCTTGCTCCTGATGGTCGTCGTGCTCATCACGATGGCGATCTTCAGTAGATTTGAAACGGAAGATTCCGAGGAGGCGCTCGTATGATGCAGAAAAAAAATAAGGCTCTCTCGGGCGTATACGTCGCCCTTCTGATGCTCTTCTTATACCTTCCCATTTTCGTTCTGATCGTGTTCTCGTTCAATTCGTCCAAGGGCTACTCCTGGACGGGCTTCTCGCTGAAATGGTACGTTGACCTTTTCTCGAACGAGCTGATCCTGAACTCCTTGAAAAATACCCTGATCGTCGCGCTCTTTGCATCCGTCTTTGCGACGGTCATCGGTGCAAGCGCCGCGGTCGGCGTCTTCTCCATGCAGAATAAATACGCGAAAAGCGTCATCCGCAGTGTGACCAATATCCCGCTTGTGATGCCCGAGATCGTGATGGGTATCTCTCTCATGCTCCTTTTCGCCTTTCTGAATATGTCGGGCTTCGTGCCGCTGATCATCGCGCATATCTCCTTCTGCGTGCCTACGGTCTTTTTCTCCGTACTGCCGAAGCTGAGACAGATCAATAAAAATATGTACGAGGCGGCGCTCGATCTCGGCTGTAATCCCGTGCAGGCGTTTTTCAAGGTCGTCCTGCCCGAGATCATGCCCGGTATCATCACGGGATTTCTCATGGCGCTCACCTATTCTCTTGACGACTTCGTTATCAGTTATTTTACGGCGGGCAACGTACAGACGCTCTCCATCACCATTTACTCGATGGTGAAGAAGCGCGTCAGCCCCGAGATCAACGCGCTCTCCACCATCATGTTCGTCGTCGTTCTGCTCGTTTTGCTCGTGACCAATATCCGCTCGATCAAGACGGAGACGGCAAAGCAGAAAAAGATGATGCACATCTGATTTCATATCTGAAAGGAAGCTTCAAAAGAAATGAAAAAAGTTCTTTCCGTATTCCTTGCCCTTTTGGTCGCGCTTTGCGCGTTCTCCGTGACCGCCATGGCGGACGACGCGGACGCGTACGCGATCGACGAGGAATATTACGCAAAATTCAAAGGGCAGAATCTCAAGCTTTACGTCTATAACTGGGGCGAGTATATCGCCGACGGCGCGGACGGCTCGCGCGACGTGATCGCGTGGTTTGAGGAGCTGACGGGCATCGACGTGGAGTATACCACGTTCGATACCAACGAGGGACTTTACTCCAAGCTCCAGAGCGGCAGTGCCTACTACGACGTGATCATTCCCTCCGACTACATGGTTTCGCGCCTTGCACAGCAGGGAATGCTCGAAAAACTGAATTTCGACAATATCCCGAACTTTGCAAGGTACGTGGACGAGTCCTTCCGCAATCCCGACTACGACGAGGCGCAGGAGTACAGCGTGCCTTACACATGGGGAACGGTTGGCATTATTTATAACACGAAATATATCGAATCCGTTGATAGTTGGAGCGCTTTGTGGGAGGAGGAGTATAAGGGCAAGATCTTGATGTTCGATAACTCCCGCGACGCGTTTGCCATCGCCTTAAAATATCTCGGCTACTCTCTCAACACCGAGGACGCCGAGGAGATCACCGAGGCGGCGGAGCTTCTCAAACAGCAGAAGCCTCTCGTGCAGGCATACGTCATGGACCAGATCTTCGACAAGATGGTCGAGGAGAATGCCTGGATCGCGCCCTATTACGCGGGCGACTATCTGACCATGGCGGAGGATAACGAGGCGCTGGCGTTTGCCTTCCCCAAGGAGGGCACCAACAGCTTTGTCGATGCCATGTGCGTGCCCAAGGGCTGTGTCAACCGCGAGGCCGCCGAGCTTTTCATCAACTTTATGTGTGAGCCCGCCGTCTCCGCAGAGAACTGCGGCATGATCGGCTACTCCACGCCCATCTCCGCGGCGAAAACCATGATGGATGAGGAAATGACCTCAAACGAGATCGCGTATCCGAGCGCGGCGCTTCTGGAAAATACGGAGATGTTCGTCAACCTCTCCGACGAGACGAACCGTCAGCTCGATATCCTGTGGATCTCCGTCAGCGTCGGCTCTCTGACCTCAGGCTTCTGGGTCGTGGTCTCCGTCTCTGCGGTATTGATCCTTACCTACTCCGTCTACCATATGACGGTAAAAAAGAAGCGTGCCGCCATGCGCGCCGCAAAGGACGTCTGACATTCAGTAAATTTTTAATTTTTTATGAAAATTGCATTTTCGCTTGACGAAGGGCGAACTTTTGTGTATCATATAAAGTGATGTGTTTTAGCGTATATTTTACACAAAGGGGGGATGCCGCGTGAAACAGGAGCACCACAACAAGCGTTATATGACGATCGCCGTTTACAGCGCTCTTGTACTGATGGCGTGCATCTTCTTCGTCTTTTTGATTCTGAATCTTGACCGCGTCTGGTCGCTTTTGCGGTGGCTGGTCTCGGTTCTCTCCCCCATACTGATCGGCGCGATGCTTGCCTACGCATTTTCGCCGCTCGTCACCCTCTTTGAGACAAAGGTCTTTTGTAAGCGTAGCGGCAAGCCGAATTACCGTCTCAGCCGCGCACTTGCCGTTCTTGCGACGTATCTGATCGTGATCTCGCTGATGGTGTTGCTCGTGATGAATCTGATCCCCTCGGTGCTTCGCGGCTACGCGGACCTTGCGGATATGTCCGAGCTGTATCTTGAGACGCTCAAGGGCTGGCTTCGCGGCTTCTCTCTCGGCGACACGCACGCGCTTGGCGGTTACTTTGATAAGGTGATCGAGTATATCGTGGGGCTGCTTGACAGCGTCTACGGTATCTTTGATATCTTCACACCCGATATTACCGCGGTCGTCGGTACGCTGGTCAGCATTCTCGGCGACGTGGTGCTCGGCGTGATTTTGTCGATCTACTTCCTGTTTGCCAAGGATCTGGTTTTGGCGCAGTTCAAAAAGGCGGCGCGAGCGCTTCTCGGCCGTCGTAAATTCGGTGCCTTCTGTCGGAGCGTACGGATGACGAACGATAAGTTCGGCGGCTTTTTAAAGGGGCAGCTCGTCGACGCGCTGATCGTCGGCTCGCTGACCTACGTGTGCCTTTTGATCATCGGCGTCCCGTATTACCCTCTCGTGAGCGTGATCGTCGGCTTGTCAGCGTTCATTCCGCTTTTCGGCATGATCATCGGTGCGATCATCGGCGCGGGCATTATCCTGCTTGCAGACCCGCTTGACGCACTTTGGTTTGCACTCTATATGATCGGATTGCATATGGTCAATAAGCATATGATCAAGCCCAAGGTCGTCCGCACGGGTGCGGATGCCTCCTCTGTCTTTATGCTGACGGCGCTGATCGTGACCACGGGGCTCGTCGGCTTCTGGGGTCTGATCATCGGCGTGCCCGTGTTTGCCGTGCTGTACGCCTTCCTGCACTCGGGCATCAACCGCAGGCTCAGCCGCCGCGGTCTGCCCACGGACTCGGGTGCGTACTACGAGACCGAGGCGGGCAAGGAGCTCTATGAGGAGCGACAGCATAAGCGAGAGCGTCACCGCCGTCTCGGCGGCTATACGGATACCTCGGAGACGCTCTTTGAGCCGACCGAGGAGGACGGAGACGACCCCTCGATCGAGACGGAGATGGAGGCGGAGACGGGGATCCCCGAGCTCCCTGTGTCGGGTACCTCCGACGATCTCACGTAGCGGATAGTTCCCGGCGGGCGGTGCCCGACTGCCGGGGAACTGATAATTAAATAGTAGTATCTTGTAACATTTAAAACTTCACTTTTGCAGATACCTCCTCTGTGCTGTCATCCTCGAATGAAGCACAGGGGGTGCACGGCACAATGCGATTGATAACAAAAGCGAGTGTTGCCGTTAGGCTCCCTCTGGGAGGGAGCTCCCGACGGAGGTCGGGTGAGGGAGAGCGCGTGCATGATATCTTGCGGGCTGAATATTATTTCGGGGAACCGTGCCTATCGTATATACGCATCCCATAAATTCAGCCGT
>JAFTIJ010000028.1 GCA_017456965.1 Clostridia bacterium | reverse complement strand
GGCGATAGGCGAGCACCAGGGTGCGGGCACGGCCCGCCGAGCACCTGGGTGCGGGCACAGCCCGCCGAGCACCAGGGTGCGGGCACGGCCCGCCGGGCACGGTCCGCCGAGTACGGAAAAAACGGCAGGGTTCGTCGGCATTTGCCGGCGTCACTCTGCCGTTTGAATATGTTTGGATCAGAATTCGCTGCTGACGAGAAGCTCAAGTCCGCTGATGGCTTCTGCTTCGTCGGGACCGTCTGCGGTCAGCGTAACGGTGGAACCGCTGGCGATAGCGAGAGAGAGGACACCGAGAAGGCTCTTGGCGTTGATGCGTCTGTCATCCTTGATCATCCAAATAGAGCTCTTATAGGTGTTTGCCTTCTGGATAAAGTAGGTTGCGGGTCTTGCATAAAGACCGAGGCTGTTTTTGATGGTTATATTTCTGGAAATCATTTTGCTTTAGCTCTCCTGTTTCGATATAACATCCGGGCGGGGGATGTTTGGACTATGATTAATATATATTATATCAATCTTTATATATAAAATCAATAGTTTTTTTACAAAAAAGTAAAGAGTTTTTCATTTTTTTTGGAGCTGAGGATATACGCCCGTGATGGTGACGGTACATACCGCGCCGTTGGTGTAGACACTGATCGTTTTACCTACGGTGGCGAGCGTGATGCCATCGATGAGGAAGCCATCCTCCGACCACGTTCCCGTCAGGGACATATCGCCCGTGATATCCATCTTATCCGGGTGGGTAACGGTGACGAGCGAGCCGTCGGGTGTCTCGATGGAGAGCGCCTGATTCGTATAAGTGGCAGTCACGAGCGAGCCGAGCAGATGATCGTTCTCCGAGGAGTAGATTGCGCAGTCGGTGACGCAGAAGGTCTCTGCCGTTCTCTCCGAGACGCCCGATACCGAGAAGGCGATCGTTGCTCTGTCGCTCTGCTGTTCATTCAAGTCTGAGATGAAATAGACGTGCGCAACGATACCGCCGATGCAGGCGATAAGAGCGAGGATCAGGATCACGTCAAAGAGATTAAAGCGTGCGCCTGAGCGCGATTGATTGTTTTTTGACATAAGAGCATTCCTTTCGTATGGGACGTTGAGATCATTCCACAACCATGGGGATAAAGTCGATCACGTGAGAGACCGAGGTAAAGGAGGGCACCTTGAAGTAAACGGTAGAGCCGATGAGGATCCTGGTATCACCGACGTAGTGGATGCCGCGATCGTCAACACCCGCCGTCGCCACGATGGTGACGTAGACGTCGTACTTATCCTCATAGGTCGAGACGGGGAGCTCGTAGCCGTCCTCCGTCTGCTTGGCAACGGTGCCGTAGTATTTTGTTTTTTCCTGACGAACAGCGACGATCTCACCGATGACGGCTCCCGAAACGGAGTCCTTGACGGTGTGCCCCTGCTCGATGAAGGGGAGCGCACTCTCGTCCACCGACGAAATGCGTACGGTGAAGGACATATTGCCCTTGTGGCGCGTCTCCATCTTGCTTTGTCTGCTGCTTACGATCAGAAACGCCGCCGCGGCAAGGATGAGGACGATGATCAGGGTGATGATCAGATCGATCAGGTTGAATTTGATTTTTTTGTTCTGTGTATTCATGATACGCTCGTTTCCCGGCGGACAGAGTAATATTTTTTTCGATCTCCGCCGAAATCGTTGGTTTGCGGCAAACGCCGCGGGATCAGGTGATCGGTACGGACTCCTCCTCGGTGTCAAGCGCGGTCTGGATATGCGCCTGTCCGAGACCGAGGATCAGCCAGAAAAGCAGAAAGACGCGGTAATTGTACCAGACGTAATCCGTCATGCCCTGCACGAGGAAGGCAAGGATACCCGTAAAGATACCGATACAGATGGCTCTGTGGGAGCGCGCGTAGGCATTCTTGCAGAAGCCGAGAGAGCATTGCGTATAGAAGAAAAGGAACACGATAAAGGCAATGAGAGACATGATGCCCGTCTCTACGGTGATCTGCAGGAAAAGGTTATGCGAATGGGGGGCTGCCTCGATGCCCGAGAGGGCGTAGGCGGGGTAAACGGAGCGGAACGCCTCCTCACCGATTCCGATGCCGTCAAGCCCGATATCGTCGAGCATACGGAGGACGCCTCTCCAGATATTAAAGCGGTAGGAGGAGGAGCTGTCGGAGAGATTGGTAAAGCGGTGCAGGATCGCCGTATCCATAGCGAAGTAGATGCCCGTCGCAAGAGGCGGTAGCGCGAGGATCATCGCAGTCAGCGCATTTCTTCCCGAGAAGAGGAAGAATACGATGAGAGCCACGAGGAAGCCGAGCCACGCACCGCGGGACCACGTGAAAACGAGGCAGGCGCAGTTGATCGCGGCCGCGACAAGCAATGCAAATCGCTCGTTATTCCGCTTGACCGAGCCCATCATGGCAAGGATCATCGGGAAGACGAGGATGATAAACTCGCCGAGGACGTTGGGGTTATCGAGCGTCGATACCACGCGTCCGCGGATATCCGAAAAGACACCGGTATCCTGCCACGTCGTGATCGCCTCGGCAAAGAAATTCTGATACAGACCGATCAAGGATTCCACAACGCTCGCAGTGATGAGCGCGAAGATGCAACGGCGCACAAGCGCCTGAGAGCGCAGGGTGTTTTTTACGACGAAGTAGCCGCACATGAAGCATAAGAAGACCAGCATCTTATTGAAGCTCGATCCATCCACGGAGCTGACACCGCCGAAGAAAACGAACACCATAAAGGCAATCGCCGCGTAATCCACGAGCTGCAGGCGGAACACGCGTCTGCCGCAGATCAGCTTGACCGTAAAGGAGAAGTAGATCAGACACATCGTGAAGACCAGATGCATCGTCGTCAAAAACGGCAGAAGCATAAAGACCATGACGATCGCGGACTCCGGCGAATTCATCACGAGCAGCAGCACCAGAAGAAAGACGAAGAAGGCAGGGATGCGGATCGGCTCGATGAAGATGGTGAGCGCACCGAGGAGCATACCGAAGATCAGCGAGAGGTTAAAGCTGCGACGCGGCTCCTCCTTGGCTGCCTTGGCGATATCGTACATGGAGATCCTGAGCAGGTCAAACAGGATGAAGCGCGACGTCCGTCCCTCGTATAAAAGCCTTGCCAAGCTCTTTCGGGAGAAGAACATCAGAATGCCGATCAGCATCGTAGCGATGCCGACGATCAGGGATTTGAGCGGGTGCTCCATTTCGATATTGAAGGTATAGAGCTTCAAAAGCTGAATGATGACCACGCAGAATCCGTAGGAGAAGAAGATCAGGCCGAGATTGTTGCAATGGATCACAAGCAAGCTGTGTAAGAAACGCCGTATCCACGTCAGAAAGAAGCTTTGCTCGTAGAGCCTTGCGACCCCGTGCTTGGCGCGCAGGAGCGTGTTTTCTCTCAGACTGCGGAGGAATCTACGCAGGTGCGTCAGCAGAAAGGATGATTCAAAGCCCTTCTCAACGCGCTGATACGACGTGAGGATCATGCTGAAAAAGCCCGACAGCACGCCGGTATAGATCCACGCCGAGAATCTTGTGAGCGACGACAGGATCAGCGAGCGGGAAGTGGGAGCTCTTTTTTTCTCTTTGTCCATCAGAAGCAGTCCTCCTTTCCGTATGGTTTTTCAAAGAAGAGGATCTTACGGAAGATAAAGATCCATATTAAATATACCACAAACCCGAGGGTAAAGACAATAGCAATCGTCATAAAATTTTGAAAAGCACCCTCAATTTGCACATTTTTTTTCAAAACGGCGCGTAAAAGCGCCATGACGGCGGCGGAGAGCGCCGTGCCCGAGACGGGAACGAGCCATGCGCGGAAAGCGGGACCGCCGATCAGCTTGCGCGAGAGATAAAGATGCAAAAACGCGGCGACGATCAGCGCAAGAGAGATCGTCAGCGTCACGGACGTAACGGTAAACGCGTCCGCAAGGTGGAGCACAAGCGCGAATATGAGTGCCGTGGCGATACCGACAAGGGACGCGACCATCGGGCGCATGACCCGCTCGGAAGAGTAGGCGGCGCGGGAGAGGAGCTCGATCACGCCGTAGGCGGGCATGGCAAGGCAAAGCACGCGCAGGGCAAGAGCCGTCGCATCGGCAAGCTCCGCGGTAAAGCTGCCTCTGAGGTAGAGCAGACGTATCGCGTCGTCGGCGAGGATGAAGAGCGCAAGCGCGATCGGCAGCGCAACGGTAAGCGAGGCGAGCAGACCCGCACCGAGCGCACGGCGGAAACCGTCACCGTCGTTTGAGGCGTGACGCGCGGCAAGCTTGGGAAAGAGATAGTTACAGATGCCGTAGGTCATCAGTCCCCCCGCGATGGAGAAGACGGAAAAGGCGTTTTCGAGCACGACCACAGCGGCGTCCTCGGCAAGCGAGGCGTCGATGGTGCTCCTTGCGTCCACGCGGGTGGCAAGCGCGTTTGCCGTCAGCGTCACGGCGGGGATCAGCCACGCGCCGAGCATGACGGGCAGTGCGCGCCTTTCTGCCAAGACGAGCTCACGCTCCCCTCTCGGGCATTGGAGTCTTGGCATATCGTGCGTGCGGATCAGCGGGACAGCGAGAGTCAGAAACTGTGCCGCCCACGAGAGCGTATAGGTAACGGAGAGACCGATCACGGCCGTTTTTGCGTTATCGAATGAGGGGGTAAGGATAAGATACGCGATCATGACGGCATTGGAGATCGCGCTGACGGAGGCGGGCAAAAGAAACCGCTCGTGAGATTGCATGATACCGATCAGCGTATACGCCGCCCCCGCGAAGATCACGGAGGGGAACATGATGCGAAGGAGCGTGACGGCAAGCGCCATCGTCTCGGCTGAAAGGCTCGGTGCCGCAAGCGCGAGGATGGGGCGTGCGAGAGCTACGCCCATAAGCGCCGCCGCCGCCGTGACGGCGAGGATCAGGGTGAGAAACGACGAGGAGAAGTCTTTTGCCCGCTTCCCGTCCGATAATAAATGCCCGCGATAGATCGGCAGAAAGGAGCCGATGATCGCGGTCGAGAAAAGCATATCAAAGATGGCGAGCGGGATCCTTGACGCCGCCGCAAAGGCGATGCCCTCCGCACTCGCGGCAAAGACGGATGCCGTGATCATCTGACGGACCATGCCGAGGGCCTTTGCGCAGAGCGTCAGCGCTACCATGGAGATCACGGTGACGCCTGCGCGGTGATGCGTTGCTTGTTTCATGGATTCTCTCTTTTTGTTTTTTTCTTCTTTTTCTGCGCATCGAGGAGCGTGAGCTCCTGCATTTTTTTCTCATAGAGCTCGGGGCGTACGGCACGCGTCTTTTCCAGTGCCTTTTCCTCGCGCCACTTTTCGATATTGGCATGATGGCCGCTGAGCAGGACCTCGGGCACCGTTCTGCCGCGGAAGTCGTAGGGGCGCGTATACTGCGGGTACTCTAAGAGATTTTCATCCGTGAAGCTCTCCTTCTCATAGCACTCCGCGTCCGCAAGCACACCGGGGATCAGACGTGCGACCGCGTCCACGATGATGCAGGCGGGGATCTCACCGCCCGTCAGGACGTAGTCGCCGATGGAGAGCTCCTCGTCCACGATCTCGTCGATGATACGCTGATCCACGCCCTCGTAGTGTCCGCAAAGGAAGATCAGATCGTCGTAGTTCTCTGCGAGCTCTCGCGCCTTGGCCTGCGTAAATACGCTGCCCTGCGGCGACATATAGATCACACGCCGTCTTGCCGACGGATTTTTTTCGGGAGAGACGACGTCAAGATAGCAGTCGTAGATCGGTACGGGGCTCATCAGCATACCCTTGCCGCCGCCGTAGGGCGTATCGTCCACGCGTCTGTGCTTATCCTTGGAGTAGTCTCGGATATTATAGGCGTGCACCTCGATGAGACCCGCCCGCTCCGCTCTGCCGAGGATGCTCTCGGAGAGGACGTTTTCCACAAGCGCGGGGAAAAGCGTCATGATGTCAAAGCGCATCTTACACCTCTGCGGCTTCGCCGTCAAAGAAGCCCTCGATGGGCGTGATGCGGATCGCCTCGTCGTCAATGCCCGCGATAAAGGCGGGGACGTTGGGGAGCATGACGCGCGCGCCGCTCTCCGTTTTTACGACGTAGATCTCCTGCAGGGCGGGCTGCATCACCTCGTCGAGCGTGCCGTAGTGCTTGCCCGTAACGGCATCGACGACGGGCATACCGATCAGGTCGCAGATGAAGTGCGCGCCCTTTTCGATCGGGATATCCTCGCGCTTGGCAAGGAGAATTTTATTTTTGAGACGGACCGCGTCCTCTACCGTCGTGACGCCTGAGAGCGAGAGCACGACGAAGGCACCCATGATCTTGACGTCGGAGACGTCAAAGGCGGTTCCGTTTTCCAGATAGAGCGTTTTGATCTTTTTCAGCGTCTGGGGGCTGTCGCACCAGGGGTCGAGCTTGACCGCGCCGCGTACGCCGTGAGTATTGATGATCTTGGCGATTTCAAGAAAAGCTTTTTTTTCCATATCGGTTCCTTTATATCTGTAGTTTGTCCGACACAGGTCGGAAATAATCGTGATCGTGTGTGAAGATAACAAAAACCCCGCGAAGCGCAAAGCTCGCGGGGCCAGTGTTTTTGCTGCAATCAGCTCTTGAATTTGCGCTTTCTTGCTGCTTCAGATTTCTTTGTACGCTTAACACTCGGTTTCTCGTAGTGCTCTCTCTTCTTAACTTCGGCAATTACTCCGGAGCGAGCGCACTGTCTCTTAAATCTGCGAAGAGCGCTGTCAAGCGATTCATTTTCTTTCACTCTAATTTCAGCCATTCTAATCCCTCCCTCCGCATGAAAAAGGTGCAAAGAGAATAAAATTTCTCGACGATTATTATACTACAAGCCTATACCGTCTGTCAAGTATCTTTTGAGAAAAAATTGAAAGAAAAAGAAAAAAATTTTTGCGTATCCTCGGACGAAAGCATCCTCCGCGGCATAAACTGCGTTAGAATCTTTCTAAGACACGGAGGAAAACATCATGATCTGTTATTTTGCGGCGGCAAACACGGGGCGCGGCTTTTACAGTCTCTTTCCGAGCTGCTTTGCACCGGAGGCACATCGCAGGATCTACGTACTGAAGGGCGGACCGGGCACGGGCAAATCGACGCTGATGCGGCGGCTTGCCGTCGCCTGTGAGGCATTCGGCTACGAGGTCGAGGGGTATCTTTGCTCGTCGGATACCTCGTCCCTTGACGGCATCCGCATTCCTGCCCTGGACGTCGCGGTCGTGGACGGTACGGCACCGCACGTTTTCGAGCCGACCTACGCGGGCGCGGTCGAGCGGCTCGTCGATCTCGGGCGCGGCTTTGACTGTGCGGCGCTCGCCGACGCCCGAACGGCGATCGTCCGTCATACAAACGAAAAGCGGGAGGCGTACCGCACGGCGTATCGCTGTCTTGCGGCGGCGGAGCAGATGGCGGCGGAGCAGGATGCGGCGCTTGCATCCGCCATGCTTCGGGAAAAGACGGAGGCTGCGGTGCGGCGGCTCATTGCCTCTATGCGCCGTGCCTCGACGGGCCCCGTCACGCGCCGCTACGTTTCCGCGCTCGGTACGCACGGCGCGGTCCGTCTGGATACGCTGCACCGTCGGGCAGAGCGGGTGTGCGCCGTAACGGACAAAGGCGGGCTCGGCTATCTTTTTATGTCTCGCCTGTACGCGGCGCTCCTTGCGGCGGGGGTCACGATGACGGTTGCCGAGACGCCGCTTACGCATACGCGCATTGAGGAGATCTACGTTGAGGGTGAGCGCCTCCTGTTTACCGTCACGGACGCCGCGCACGCAGAGAAGGCGGATAAGATCGTCAATACTGCGCGCTTCTTCTCCCGTGAGGGGCTTGCCGCCTGCCGCGCACGTGCGCGCTTTGCGGCAAAGGGCGTGAGTGCGATGACCGACGGCGCACTCACGGCGCTGTCGCGGGCAGGGGAAGAACACGCGCATCTGGAGGAAATCTACACCGCGCACATGGATTTCTCCGAGGCAGATCGGGTTAAAAACGCGATCCTCTCGGAAATATTTGCGAACAATATGTAAAATCTTCAATTATGGATTGCAAAACGCGAGATTATGTGGTACAATAATATGTATTCTATGAAAGGCTTGGTTAATAAAAATGAAGAAAATGAAAAAGGGCACGAGCCCCGTCTTTTCTGTACTCAGAAGAGCGGTTTGTCTGCTCGTCGCATTGACGATGCTGGTACTCCCTTTGACGGGATGTAATAAAGCACCGGAAAATATTTTCCATATCAGAGTAGACGGCGGTAACGGCGTCGAGACCTACACGGTCTCCTTTGAACTCTATCGCACGGTATTCCGCTATTTGGCACAGAACGTCTCAAACGTCATCCAGGACAGCGAGGGCAATGCGAGCCTTGCGACCGAGGATGAGCAGAACGCCGCGATCAAGGAGGTTGCGGAGAACATTCTGATGGAGTTTTACAGTCTGGTTGCACTTGGCAAGCAGTACGGCATCGCCATCACGGACGAGGATCGCGCGGCGTTTGACGCCAAGTACCGTCAGCAGCTGCAGCAGTACGTCGATGAGATCGACGACGAGAGCTTTGATTTCGACGGTACCAAGGAGGAGTACGCCCAAACGATCTACGAGAACGCCATGAAGCTTGCGGGCACGACCCCCGAGTATTACGAGTTCTCACACTATCACGCACTGTTGAAGCAGCGTCTGAAGGCTGAGATCGGCGGTGATCTTGACGACTATCTCTCTCAGAGTTATTTCCACTACAAGCAGGTCATCGTCGTATACACCAAGGGTGACGCCGCGGCAGAGGCAGAAGCGCGCCGTGCAATCGACGACGCTTACACCGCGCTGAGCGAGGGCGCAAAGATCGACGACGTGATCAAGCAATACGGCAGTGCCGATTATCTCAGCGAGATCTATTTTGACTCCTACGGCAGTATCGTCGGCTCCGCATCGGGCGACGAGCTCGGCACCGTCGTCGTCAACGCGATCAAGGCACTGGACGAGAACGAATTCAGCGACATCATCAGCGGTGACGAGAGCGACAGACTCGCGTATTTTGCGATCTATCAGCGCCTCGGCTTCGACCGGGAATATATCTGCTCGGACGACAGCATCGCAGAGGCGATCTACAATTACTCCTACGTCGGCTCGGATTATCTGACCCCGCACTACACGCGTTACTTTACTCTGCTGGAAAGCTACAAGCAGAATACTGCGATCGAGCCTCTGGATCTCAGATACTACAATAAGCTGAATATCTACAACGTCATAAAATAACGGACGGAAAAAAGAAACGGTACCAAACCGGAGGATAAAAAATATGAAAGTTTCTCTGATCATACCGATGTATAACGAGAGCCTGATCGTATCTGACGCGGTCAAGACCTTCTCGGAGTACATGGTCTCCTCGTTTGAGGATTTTGAGCTGATCTTCGTGGATGACGGCTCCACGGACGATTGCGGCGCGGCGGTGCTTGCGGCACACGAAAAGGACGCGCGTATCCGTCTGGTCTCTTATCAGCCGAACCGCGGTAAGGGCTACGCCGTACGCGCGGGTGTGGCGGCGGCGGAGGGTGATCTCATCGCCTTCACGGACTGCGACAACGCATACGGTGAGCAGGCAGTCGGCAGACTGTTTGCCACGCTGGAGGAGAGCGGCGCGGATATCGTCGTCGGCTCCCGTAATCTGACGAAGGACGGCTATGCGGGCTACACCTTTATCCGCAAGCTTGCGTCCAAGACCTATCTGAAGCTGATCGGGGTCATGGCGGGCTTCAAGCTCTCCGACTCCCAGTGCGGCATCAAGGGCTTTCGCCGTGATGCGGCGAAAAAGATCTTCCGCAACTGCGAGGTAGACCGATTTGCCTTTGACCTTGAGGTTCTGATGATCGGCAAAAAGCTCGGCTGTACGGTTGCCGAGATGCCCGTGCGTATCATCAATCACCGCGAGTCAACCGTCAATCTCGTCAAGGATGCCATGCGCATGATGCACGACGTCCGCGAGATGAAAAAGCGTATCAAGCACAAAGAGATGGTATAATTTTCAATCAAGTAGGCAGGAGCAAAAGCTCCTGCCTACTTTTTGCGGGGGATTGGTTGAGCGGGAACGTTCCAAAGCCTTCTCTCGCCGGAGAAGGCTTTGGGTAACCTTCGCTTTTGCTGTATAGCTCGCCGATCATTTAGCCGTACGTTCCCTGCGCCTGTCATCCTCGAACGGAGTGCTCTGCACGGAGTGAAGGATCTGCGCACGGTAGGAGTGAAAAATTTGATGCTCGTTATGCAAAAGCAACTTTTTTGAAATATATATCAGGTCGGGCAGTTGACTCTTGCGCAGATCGTTCACTTCGCGTATGCTCCGTTCGAGGATGACGGCGCAGAGGGCGCTCTGCAAAACAAACTCTCCGACAAATGGGGATTTAACGGCGAGTATGGAAAATTTGACATTCCCGCAAGAGAACAGCCCGATCGCCGCAGAGCGGTGATCGGGCTGTTCTCTTTATGGTTTACAAAATGAGGAGGAAGGAAAAGCGAAGTTAGTCGGCGACAGTGAAGTCGGCCATGAGCCAGAGATTGAAGTGCAGGGCGGTATCATCGTTTGCGTAGTCCTCGGGGATGAGGGGCGCGTGGTCGATGATCAGCTCCTTGTACGCGATGTCTGCGCCGCCGTTTACGGTCACGGTGCAATCGGTGTGGATCTGGCTCAGCTCGTAGACGGTGCCCTCGGTCAGCTCATAGACCTGTGCCGTCGTGCCGTCGTCGACGGTAAAGGAGGTCGCGCCGTTTGGCGTGATGCTGAGGTAGATCAGGGAGTTTGCGGCGGCTCTCTTTACGGTGAGGGTGTTGCCGCCCAGCGTGGAGAGCACGGAGAGTGCGACGTCGCGCTTCTCACCGCTTGCCGCGTAGTATTCGTCGTTTACGTAGGTCATGTCGGGCGCGTATTGCTTCAGCGCGCCGTAGGCGTTGAGGTCGTAGACGCGGTACTCGTGCTCGCCGTTTTCATTCAGAACGTAGACCAGCGCGTCATCCGAGGGGAGACGGGCGATGTTCTGCTTGCCCTGGAGGTTGACGCTTGCGTTGAGGTTGACAAAACTTGCGCTTAAAAACAGAAGCAGAGCGATTGCGGTAATGTGGAGTGCGCCCTCGGGAGCCGTCGTCTTTGCCTTCTTAAAGAAGACGCGGACGCTGAAATAGCGGCAGACGGCGGTGAGGCAGACACCCGCATCAAAGAGCGCCAGCGCAAAGACGATGCCGTAAACGTATGCCATCTTCAGACCGAGTGCGGAGATCGCAAGCGCGATCACGGGGATCACGACGGGGAAGTAGAGCGCAGTAACGAGCAGCTCGAAATGATAGCCGCTGACGTCCGTCTTGCGGATGCAGGTGATCATGAGCTCGTTTACCATCAAGAGAATGCCGCTGAAAATAAAGAGATAGCTGGCATCGGGGATCGCAAAGGAGAGCGCGATGCCGAGCACGGCGTGCAGGTATGCAAAGGCGCGTGTCATGTCGCGTCCGCTGATGTCCATGAGCTTGCACGCAAAGTGCGCCGTGATCACGATGAGCGAGAGCGAGAGCAGAGCGATACCGATCGTGATCGCCGTGTTGGGATAGGTCACGGTGCCGATCATCTTAACGTCGATCGTGCCCGCCAGCGCCGCGATGCCTTGAAATACGAAGTAACAGAGATAGGTAACGCCCGCGCAGAGAGCAAAGCAGACGACGATAGCGAGAAACGCCTTGGCGGTTCGCTTCAGATTGCGTTGCTTGCGGATGAGTGCAGAGCATACGACGTTGCCTGCGAGCAGAGCAATGCAGAGAATGGCAAGCAGGATCACTGCCGTGTGGTTGTAGAGCACCGTCGTGATATTCAGATAGGAGAAGAAGATCGCAGACTCCTTGGCGTCGTAGAGAAGGTCGAGATCGTAGCTACCGAGCTTCTCAATGAGTGCGTCCGTGATCTGTGCCTGCTGAGAGAGATAGACGCGACCGACGTTTTCGGGGCTGTCGTTTTGCGTGTGATAGTTTTCACCGCCGTTGATGTTTGCCATATTCAGACCCTGATAGGAATCCTTGAAGGTCGTGAAGTCCGTGTAATTGGGCATGGTGTCGTACACGAGCGTCGCAATGGAGCAGGTGAAGAGGCTCTTGTTGACCTCGGTGAAAAGCTTGACGGTGTTGTAGTTATCGGCGGCGGTCTCGAACATAATGACCGTGCCGCTCGTGCCGCGGGATTCCAGATTGGTGATGAAGCGGATGCGGTCGATCACGTTCTCAAAGCCTGTGAATTCGTAGCGGAACGCCTTGGAGCCGTACATGCCGTATTCCTCGCCGTTGACGAAGGCGAATACGAGATCGTTTTCGATCGTATATCCGTTTGCCATTTTGTCAAGATAATAACGGGCGGCCTCCAGCATGGTCGCGCAGGCAACGCCGTCGTCGGAGGAGCCCTGACCCATCGGTACGGAGTCCAAATGCCCCATGAAAAGGATCGCGTCGCCGCTCTTCGTTTCCGCGTTTGCGGGGATGTGAAGGATCACGTTCTGCAGATACCAGTTCTGATAGCGCTCGTCCCGCGTGATGAAATCCTGGACAACGTACGCGGGTGCCGTCATGACGTCGCCCTGTACCGCGCCGTAGGAGTCGAGCTCGGATACGATGTATTCAATGGCTTTTTTGTTTGCCTCCGGGTGCGCGATCGAGCGGGGACCGTTTTCGGAGAGCTTCTCAATGTGGGTTATGATGCGATCCTGATCAAGGTTCGTTTTCTGTACGGTGTCCCCCGTGTCTACGTAGGAGACGACGAACATAAAGCAGAGGAAAAGCGAGAGGATCAGAACCACGATTTTTTTGGATGTAGTCATAGGGATCTCCATTTCATCATTCTATTCCAAATTTATTATATTCTACATTGTATCACAAACTTGTTGATGTGTCAACAAGATGGCCTCGCTTTTTCTCATTATTTTCTCTGTGAATATAAAATTCCTTCGCACGGCGGCTTCCGTGCGAAGGAATCAGGGGCGACACGC
>JAFTIJ010000027.1 GCA_017456965.1 Clostridia bacterium | reverse complement strand
CTGCTCCCCCGCAGTGGGAGCCTCCAGTGGAACCGATGATTCAATCAAATTGCCATCGTAGTACGTTGTAACATGTAAAAGTTTATAAACTAAGATGACGGCTCTCTGCGCCGTCATCCGCAAGCGGAACGCCAAAGGCGTGAGGCGAAGACTCTGCGCATGGCAGAGTTAAAATTGCGATTTTCTGTTTGCGTACGATATTTTTTGAAAAGAACGCACATCAGATCGGGGACTCCCCGCGTGCGCAGATCCTTCACTGCGCTACGCTTCGTTCGAGGATGACAGCGCAGGGGAGGTTTCCGCTTTTTGGACCGTCGGGGACGCCGGTCCCTACGTGTTGCGGGTTGTCGGGGCGCGATGCTTGCGATAACGGGTCGTCGAGGGCGCCGACCTCTACCGTATACCTTTTACCGCCGATCCCGCAAAAACGGGTGCGCAAAAAAATTCCTGCTCCCATTCTACTGGTCAAGCGCCGGGCGCTTGCACTTTCTTTTGCTTCTTTTCTTGGGTGCCCAAGAAAAGAAGTGCTTGCGCTCCCCCGAGGGCAAACGCAAGCGCCGTCGCCCTCAGGGCGACGGCGCTTGGGTGCTCTGCTCGGTCAATCGAGCTCGAAGGCACCGGTGTAGAGCTGATAATATTTTCCGTGTTTTGCGATCAGGTCGTCGTGAGAGCCGCGCTCGATGATGCGACCGTGTTCGAGAACCATGATGACGTCGGAGTTGCGTACCGTGGAGAGACGGTGTGCGATGACGAAAACGGTTCTGCCGCACATCAGACCGTCCATGCCCTGCTGTACGAGCGCCTCGGTACGGGTGTCGATGGAGGAGGTCGCCTCGTCCATGATCATGACGGGCGGGTCGGCAACGGCGGCGCGGGCGATGGAGATGAGCTGACGTTGACCCTGAGAGAGGTTCGCGCCGTTGCCCGTGAGCATCGTGTTATAGCCGTCGGGCAGTCGGGTGATGAAGTCGTGCGCGTTTGCGAGCTGTGCCGCCGCGTAGACCTCCTCGTCCGATGCGTCGAGTCTGCCGTAACGGATATTTTCCATGACCGTACCCGTGAAGAGATTGGTCTCCTGCAGGATCACGCCGAGAGAGCGGCGCAGATCTGCCTTTTTGATCTTGTTGATGTTGATGCCGTCGTAGCGGACCTTGCCGTCGGCAATGTCGTAGAAGCGGTTGATCAGATTGGTGATGGTCGTCTTGCCCGCACCCGTCGAGCCGACGAATGCGACCTTCTGACCCGGCTCTGCATAGAGCGAGATATTATGCAGTACGGTCTTCTCGGGAACGTAGCCGAAATCGACGTCTGTGAAGCGTACGTCACCCTGCAAGAGCGTATAGGTGACGGTGCCGTCCTCGTGAGGATGCTTCCACGCCCACGTCGAGGTGTGCTTGTCGGACTCGACGAGCTCGCCTTTTTTGTTGTAGGCGGCGTTGACGAGCGTGACGTAGCCCTCGTCAGCCTCGGGCTCCTCGTCGAGCAGGTCGAAGATACGGGATGCACCCGCCAGCGCCATGGCGATGGAGTTGACGTGCTGGGATGCCTGATTGATGTTCATGCAGAACTGACGCGTCATGCCCATGAAGGGGATCAGGACGGCGATGTCGAGCGCCTTGCCCGAGAGGGAGAGGTTGGGGATATCCGCGCCGATGACCAGCGCACCGCCGATGAAGACGACGAGAACGTAAAGGAGATTACCGATATTGCCGAGAATGGGCATGAGGATGTTGGCGAAGCGGTTCGCGCTCTCCGCGTCGCGGAAGAGCTGCTCGTTGATCTCGTCAAACTCCTTTTTGCAGGCGTCCTCGTGGCAGAAGACCTTGACGACCTTCTGACCCGTCATCATTTCCTCTACGTAGCCCTCCTCGTGACCGAGGGATCTCTGCTGGCGGATGAAATAGCGCGCGCTTCGTCCGCCGATGGTCTTGGTGACGAAGAGCATGAGGCACGCACCCGCAAAGACGACGAGCGCAAGCCATACGCTGAAATAGAGCATGATGAAGACGAGCGAGATGAGGATCATACCCGAGGAGATCAGGCTGGGAATGCTCTGGGAGATGAGCTGTCTCAGCGTCTCGATGTCGTTGGTGTAGTGGCTCATCGTGTCGCCGTGGGGATGGGTGTCGAAATATTTGATGGGGAGCGTCTGCATCTTTTCAAACATGGTGTTTCTCATGTTGCGGAGCGTGCCCTGTGTAACGCTCGCCATGATGCGCGTCCACGTGAAGTTGCAGATCAGACCCGTGAGGTATACGGCGGCGAGGGTGAGGACGGTCTTCAATACCTGCGGCATGATCTGCGCAAGCGCGGTATTGGGTCCGTAGACGTAGTAAACGCCGAGACCCTCCTCGATCAGCTCGGTGATGCGGTTGGTGAAGAGACCGCCGACGGAGTTGACGATGGCGCTGATGACGAGGCATACGATGACGACGATCAGCGCGGGACGGTAGTATCTCGTTACGAAGCGGAGCACTCTGCCGAGCGTTCCCTTTTTCGCCTTAGGGCGTCCGCCCATCGGTTGTTTTCTTGTCATTTGTCGTCGCCTCCTTTTACCTGAGATTCGTAGACCTCGCGATAGATCGCGTTTGTCTGCAGGAGCTCGGCGTGCGTGCCGATGCCGTCGATCTTGCCGCCGTCGAGGACGATGATGCGGTCAGCATCCTCTACGGAGGAGATACGCTGTGCGATGATGATCTTGGTCGTGCCGGGGATCTCCTCGCGGAACGCCTTGCGGATCATGGCGTCCGTTTTGGTATCGACGGCAGAGGTGGAGTCGTCGAGGATGAGGATCTTCGGCTTTTTGAGCAGTGCGCGGGCAATGCAGAGACGTTGCTTCTGACCGCCCGAGACGTTGGTGCCGCCGCGCTCGATGCGCGTGTCGTAGCCGTCGGGGAAGGCGGAGACGAACTCGTCCGCACAGGCAAGCTTACAGATGCGCACGAGCTCCTCGTCGGTGGCGTTCGGGTCGCCCCAGCGCAGGTTCTCCTTGATCGTGCCCGAGAAAAGAACGTTTTTCTGCAGGACCATGGAGACCTCGTCGCGCAGGGTATTCAGATCGTACTTGCGTACGTCCACACCGCCGACCTTGACTACGCCCTCCGTCGCGTCGTAGAGACGGGGGATCATCTGCACGAGCGAGGACTTGGAGCTGCCCGTGCCGCCGATGATACCGATGGTCTCACCCGAGCGGATGTGAAGGTCGATATCCGAGAGCGCGTTTTTCTCTGCGGTCTCGGAGTATTTGAAGCTGACGCGGTTGAAGTCAATGCTGCCGTCCGCCACGGTCATGACGGGGGCGGCGGGATTCTTGATCGTGCTCTCCTCGTCGAGCACGGCGACGATACGGCGCGCGGACTCCATCGACATGGTGAGCGTGACGAATACCATGGAGAGCATCATGCAGTTGGAGAGGATCTGGATGCCGTAGGTCAGAAGACAGGAGAAGTTACCCACGCCAAAGCCGTCGCCGCCGCAGGAGATGCTGATCTGAGCGGAGAAGTAGCAGACTAAAACCATGGAGAGGTTGATGGCGATCTGCATGATCGGGTTATTGAAGGCGAGGATCTTTTCCGCACGGGTGAAGTCGTTGGCAAGGTCGCCCGATGCGCTCTTGAATTTCTCCGTTTCAAAATCCTCGCGAACGAAGGATTTGACGACGCGGATGCCCGCGATATTTTCCTGAACGGACTCGTTGAGCTTATCGTATTTGCGGAACGCACCCTTGAAGATGGGCATGACCGTGCGTGCGATGGTAAAGAGCGCAAAGCCGAGGAAGGGCACGAGCGCCAGATACACGACGGCGAGCCAGCCGCCGAGGGCGAACGCCATGACGAGCGCGAAGATCAGCATGAAGGGCGCGCGGATCGCGATGCGGATCAGTATCATGAACGCCTGCTGGACGTTGGTGACGTCGGTGGTCAGACGGGTCACGAGGCTGGAGGTGGAGAACTTGTCAATGTTGGCAAAGGAGTAGTCCTGCACCTTGTGGAAGAGGTCGCGGCGCAGATTCTTGGCAAAGCCGCAGGAGGCGGTCGCACAGAACCAGCCCGAGAGCACGCCGCAGGAGAGCGACGCCAGCGCCAGCGCGACGAGGATCAGACCGTAGCGGGTGATGACGTCCATGCCGCAGCCCGCCTGGATCTCGTTGACGAGCTCTGCCGTCACGAACGGGATGATACACTCGATGATAACTTCGAGCGCGATAAAGATCGGTGAAAGCGCGGTCTGCTTCTTGTACTCACGGATACAGCCCGCAAGCCGCTTGATCAGTTGGATCATAGATAGCTTTTACCATGCCCATTATCAGGAAATGGGTCCTTTCTCTTGGATTTCGGGATCCTCTTGCTCTATATTGAGACGAACCTTACGAAGAAGTGCGAGCAGCGTGTCGCTCTCCTCGGCGGAGAGCCCGCGGATGAGCCGCTCCTCCATGCGATCGACGGAGTCCTCCATCTGCTGATGAAGCGTGATGCCCTTTTGTGTCAGCTCGATCTTTTTGAGACGGGCGTCGTACGTAACGGGCGAGCGGGTCAGCAGCCCTTTGTCCTCCATCCTTTGCAGGATCGAGGACATGGTGGAGCGTCGCACGGAAAAGACCTCCTCCAGATCTCTCTGAAAGATGTCGCGATCACGGTTGTGGGCGAGATGCAGGAGAATGAAGCGGTTCGTTCCCGTGATGGTCTCACCGTAGGTCCTCTCCTCCATGTTGTCGATCTCACGCTTGATGAGGATCGAGAGCGTTCGGATCACGAAGCCCAGTCGCATTTCGCGGTTCATGCGTACCCCCCTTTTTTTCGTCGGAATGTCAAAGCAAGATGATTTGTTAGGTGTCTAACATTATAGCATTTTTTCACACTCGTGTCAATATTTCCATAAAAACAAGCAGGGCAACAGCATTTACTTTTTTCAGATAAATTCCAATTCAGCGGTGTCTTGGGCAAAGCGGAAACGCCGTCAGGCTCCATACCTCCCGGGGAAACGATGATTGATTACCGTACCCGTAGGGGCGAACTGTGTTCGCCCGCTAAAAACCGCGTAAATACAAGCTTTTCGGGCGATCGCAGATCGCCCCTGCTATCTTGTAACATTTAAAACTTTACTTTTGCAGATACCTCCTCTGTGCTATCATCCTTGAACGAAACACAGGGAGTGCATGGCGCAATGTGATTGATAACAAAAGCGAAGGTTGCTGTTAGGCTCCCTCCGGGAGGGAGCTCCCGACGGAGGTCGGGTGAGGGAGAGCGCGTGCATG
>JAFTIJ010000026.1 GCA_017456965.1 Clostridia bacterium | reverse complement strand
TGTTCGTCAGACCGAGGCTTTGCCGTGGGCTTCCTTCAGATTCCACCTCACGATGGACACCCTTGCCCTTGGCTAACAGTTCCTACTGCCAAGTCTGTAGCGGACTTTCACCGCCAAGTAATAGCGCATGCCGAGCGCACCGAAAAAAAGACAGAGAAATTGAACGTTTCTCTGTCTTTATTTTTGTAAGCCCGCAGGGGATACCGCGTCATCGCAGGGCGCTCCCCGCGGGTTGGCACTGACCGCCGAAAACGTAGAGATAGTAGTCCTCCAAGGTCGGAGAAAGTGCGGTCATTCCCTCCCCCGTATCGGAGATCACGCGAAGCTCCACCGTGTCCTCGCCCGCCTTGGAGATGCCAACCACCTGAAAACGCTGCTCGTAAAACGGGATCTCCGACTCCTTGCAGCGTAGCCCCCACACCTTACCCGCCATATTGGCGATCAGCTCGCAGGGCGGCGCCTGATCTGTGATCACGCCCTTTTTCAGCATGATCACCTCCTTGGCAATAAACTCAACGTCGGAAACCACGTGCGTGGCGATCATGACGATCTTTTTGAGCGCGATCGAGGAAATGTAATTTCTCACGGCAATGCGTTGCTTCGGATCCAGTCCCGCAGTCGGCTCGTCGAGAATGATGATCTCGGGGTCACCGAGAGTTGCCTGCGCCAGAGCCAATCTCTGCTTCATACCGCCCGAGAAGGTACCGATGCGCTGACCGGCAACGTCGGAGAGCTCTACCGCACAAAGCACGTCCTCCACAGCCGCACGGATCTCCTTGCGCGGAATATCCTTGAGACACGCGATATAACAAAGGAAATCCCGCGCGCTGAAATTGGTGTAAAAGCCCGGGTACTGCGGCATAAAGCCGATCTTCTCACGGAAGTGAACGCCAAGTTTTCTGACGGGCTCGCCGTTATATAGGATCTCGCCCGTATCCGCTCTCAGATTGTCCGTAATAATATTCATCAGCGTGCTCTTCCCGCTCCCGTTCGGTCCGAGGAGCGCGTATATTCCGGGGGTAAACGTCATGGAAAAATCGGAGAGCGCTTTATTTTTCCCATAAGATTTGGATATATTCTGCAATTTTAATTCCATAGATTACCTCGCAAACAAATTCAAAAACGAAAGCGGCTCAAACAACGTGATACCAAAGTAAGAAAAAACCATCGGCGCAAAGACAAGCACCGTCATCACGGCAAGCGTGGGGATGAGGCGCTTCGTCACACGCGATATCCCCGCCGTAAGAAGCGCCAGTACGACGTACAGCGCCACATTCCTGATCGCCATCATCAGAAAATACCCGCCGACGGAAAGTGAGGACGCAAGCTCCATACTCATGGCAGAGCACCCCACGCCCGATATACCGTAAAGGAAGACAACAAAAAGAAGCTGACAAAGTTCCGAGAGTGCACCCAACACGGCGCCGACGCTCGCCGCCGTCGCAAGCTTGGAGATCACCGTCGGTCTGCCGCCGCGCTTGGTCACTCGTCGGATCTTCTCAAAGCCGCTACGGTACTCCAAAGAGAAGATATCGGCGCAAACGATGACCGTCGCAAGGCTCATGACCCACGCAAGATTCGTCTCGCTCAAAAGGCGCCAGCCTGTGTCGTCATAGAAGTCTGCCCGTCGCCCCGCGGCATTCAGCTCACGAAGATACAAGCTGCGCTCGTAGATACGCGTCAGGGTTGGTTGCCTGATCTCGGCGTCGAAGTAGTCTGCAAGATACCGATTGTATTCCTCGCGCGTGACCGTCCCATTCTCATAGCCCGCGCGCATCCTCTCACTTTGTCCGATAATCGCAAGATTCAGGAGGTAATCTTCCTCGACCGCGGCGTGCTTCTCCTGTGTCCATGCGCCCTCAAGACGCGTCATATATTCCGAGTACAGATTCATATCATAGGTTCTCTGCTTACGGTACGCACCGTCCGACACACGTATCATAAGAGCAAGAGAGACGAGGAGCACCACGGCGGTCAGCAGCGTACAGACCTTTTTTACCTCAAAGCGATAAAGCCCGAACGGATACGATATACGTCGCCCGACGGGGATACGGAGCGCTACGCGACGGCGCGCACGCCGTCTGCCCGTTCCCCTCCTGTTCGCAAACAAAAGGATCGTCATCACGCCGACACCGATCGACAGAAACAGATACAAAAACAGCCATGCGGGAAACATCGCCACGCAACGCCCCCATATCTTCACGCCCCGATAGACCGAGAGAATACGTGCGCCGTCTAAACACCAGAAAAGATTGATGTTTTTGAGAAAGGAATAGTGGTCTAAAAACTGATAATTGGCAATGGCAAAATTTGTGCCGATCAGCGCGACCACAGACGCAAACACCGCAAGCGGATGCTGCAGTATGACCGCAATGAGCATCACGCATACCAAAAAAGCAAACGACGTGAAGATCTGGATCATTAAGGACATCAAGATCCCCTCCGCAACCGTCAGGGCATACGGACAAAGCTGCATCGACGTCACCATCTGGATCGGAAGCCCCGCGCCGTGAAGCCCGACGCGCATGGCGATCACGATAAGCGTGCTGAGATTGAAGAGCACGCAGGCAAAAAGCGTGACGGTAAAGCCGACGACCAGCTTCGAGACCATGGTCTCATAGCGCCCCCGCTTCGCCGTACGTAAGATCTCAAGCATACTCGCGCTCCGCTCCTCGGTCACGATCTGGATACCGAGCAACGCCACCCCGAGAAGCAAAAAGACGCAAAACCCGTTATACTCAAAAAAGATATCGTAGCCCACGAGATTCTCAAGCGGAAAGCGCAGTCCCTCCAGCGGCCCGTAGGAGAGAAGCACGGAGGTCTGATACACGACCTCAAAGCTTCCCTCGTCGTAGCCGAGATAGGCGTACTCCTTGAGCATCCCCTCCGATGCCTTTTTTGCTTTTTTCAGCAGGGCGTCATAGCTCTCATTCAGGTCGCGAAGCGCGGCAAACTCGCTGAACAGCGCACCGTCGTAGCTACTGTAGACATCCCTCGGGCGCTCCGCTTGCTCTCCGCGAGACGACGCCTCCCGGTATAGCGCAAAAAGCGCCTGATAGTCCGCCATATACGCCTCCATCGCCTCGGGATCCTTGCGATACTCCTCGATGAAGGCGGTCAGCTCCCGCTCCTCTGTGATCTGCTTTTCGCTGATCTCGCGGTATACGAAAATACCGTTGCACACGAGAAGCACCGCAAAAAAGACGAGAAATATTTTTTGATACGTCAGTTTTTTTAAATCGTATCCGATCAGTTTTCGCATAAAACCTCCGTCATGCCTGCGACGTCATGCTTTATGCCGTCGCTTGATTTATCTTGTTCGTCGAGGCGTCAGCCGCTGATCTCGCGGTAAAACGCCTCTGCCTCCGCCTTATACTCAAAGACGGGGAGCGGCTGGCCGAGTGCGGTCAGCGCGGCGATCGCCTTATCGTGCCGCCCCGCCTTGTAAACGGCATTCTCCTCGGGGTCGGTGATCTCCAGCCTGCAATCGAGCGCCGAGATATCCACACCGTAGCCGTAAAGCTCGTAGCACCCCGACGGCGACAATTCCGCACGAAAGACAAGCCCCGCCTGCCACAGTGCCATACTCTCAAGGCTCTCCTCCGTCACACCGAGAAAACGCCCGTAAAGTGCCCCGATCTCCAGTGGCGGTCTGCCGTATAGCTGAATCTCAGGCAAGCCGCGCCATACCATGTGATACAGACGCGTCCTGTCGTAATGCTCGACCCCGTAGATCTGCTCGATCCGTACCGTATAAATGATGGATTCCGCCTCCACGTCCGCGATCCCCATCACGCGGAAAAGCACGAAGGGCATCCCCTCGACTTCCCTTTTCTCCAATTTCTTTTTCCCATAAAAATACCCTCTTCCCTGAGGGAACATCATAAATTCCTCAAACGTATCCTCATACGGGATCACATCCGGTATCGTGGATAAAACCTGAGACGACGTAGCATCCGCAGGCGTCTGCGCACAGGACGTCATCAGGCATAAGCACCCGAGCATCAGACAGATCGCTCTTTTCATACAGCACCTCCCCTCGCATCGTGTTTATTCCAACACCGTAAGACCCGTAAAAAGCCCGGACGCATCCACGTTTGCCGTACAGCTCCCCATCGTGCGCCATGCGGCGGTATCGCTGACGGTGCAGACGTGCCCGCACAAAAAGACACGGTCCTCATAGAAAAAGAGCGACGAGGGCTCACACCTGAGGTCCTCCAGCACGACGAGCGTCTCGCCGCTTGCCTTGTCAAGCCGAAGGATCTTGCCGTAATAATTGAATACCTCTCTGCGGATCTGCTCACCGCCAAGATCGTGCTCGTAAAATCCGACGGAAACGGGATCGTTTACCGTATAATAAATATACTCGGGTGTCACCGCAAGCAGCTTATGCTTCTGCAAGGAATCCAGCACCGCGATCTCACGGAAGGTATCGGCGGTCGGATGATACGAAACGATGCTCTCATAAACGTATCGGGGCGTGTGCTTCTCCTCGTCGTAGCTGCTTTGGACCTTGACAAACCAGATCTCTTCTCCGTCGAAGATCCCCTCGTGAAAATCGGTATACAGCTCCTCGGAGATCTGCGTCGGCGTGCCGCCGTCGTACGGCAGACAGTAGAGGCCCGCGTATGCCCCAACGAGGTTGAGATAGATACCGTTTTCGCAAAGGAGATATCCGTTCACCGTCGTATCGGGATCGTGAAACAGACGGTCAAGTCGGTTCGTTTCCACATCAAAGCGCGTGAGCACACGCTTGCCGCTCACACTGTCCCGCGCAAGGAAGTATACGTAGCGTTCTCTGATCTGTAAGTAAAGCAGACCGCCGAAAAGATATGCGATCACATCCGTCTCAAGATCCCCCTCCTCACCGAAGGAGCACTCTACACGAAGATCACTCCCATCAAAGGCAAAGGAGCAAAGCTGTTCCCCGCGAAGGGCGTAAAAGCGGTTGTCGTACGCACAGTAGCGCACGCTCTGCGCCCCGGTGTCCGCCTGGCTGAAGCGATGAGAGAGACACGCGTAATCTCCGTGTGAGCAAAGCGTATCAAAGCAGAAGGGATAGATCTCCTCCGTCAGCTTATTGTAATACATCATCACCCCCGAGCTGACGTATAAAAGCCTCGTTTTCGCATCCGTGAAGGGTGAGGTGATCGGATACGACGCGTCGGCGTCACCGACACCGTACGGTTCGACAGCAGGCGGCACGTATCCCGTACACGAGGTAATGAAAAAAAGCATTGCAATCAATAAAAAAAGAATCCGTTTCATGTTGACTCCTTATATTCAGGGTTCGGTCGCATCAGTAATTGTCGATACCGTATGCGCTGGTGTAGTTGCTCGCAAAAAGGTAAATACCGTCAACGTAATACCAATAGTAAACGGAGAAATGCGAGACCGCCTTCGTGGGGTCGTAATCAAACTGCACGGAGGCATAGGTACCGTCATGGCTCTCGCTGACCGTTTTCTCCGCCGTCGCGACGTGGCTCTGCACGGTCTCGCCCGTCGTATAGGTTACGGAAACACACGCGCGGGTCTCCAGCGTCACGGTATCCGCGCCGCGCATGGAGCGGATGAAGGTATGGACGTACACCGTGTCCTCCGTGTACTCCGAACGGTTGCTACACTCAATATTGTCAATGAGAACGTTCTCCGTTTTAAAGGGGTATACCGTCGCGCATCCGCCCACGGCAGTCGTCGGTCTCGACATCATACACCCAAACAGGATACCGAGAGCGCACACAAGCATCGCCGCACGCTTGCCAAAGCGCGCCATATATCCCGTAAGCGGCGTGCGCTCCCGATGCAGACGCCGCGCCTTCTCCCCCGTGATCGGAGGATACTGCTCGCAGTACGTGCGGTCATACTGCCGCATTGCCTCCATCAGGACCTCGCGTCCCGTCATGCCATGCTCACTCATGATATCCTCTCCTTTTCAGCAATTCGATCAATTTTTTTCGCCCCCTGGTAAAACGAGAGGCCACCGCCTGCTCGGATAAACCCAGTAGCACCGCAATCTCCCGCAATGAGTGCCGGTGCAGATAATACAGATTCAAAACGTCTCTTTGTGCTTCATTCAGCATCTCAAAGCACATCAATACCTCAGAGACCCCGCCCGACTCACAGATCGCCATCAGCGCGCCGTCGTCGGAGATCTCAACGTCCTCCAGCGTGCAGGTCATCGTGCGCTCCCGCTTTCTGGCGCGTAAAAACGTGATCGCCTGATTGCGTGCGACGCGCAGGAGATACGCGCGGACAGACTCGTCCTCTCTGCCGAGAAATTTCCCGACGTGGAGCGCAACCGCCGTCCACGTCTCCTGCATGACGTCCTTGGTGTCCTCCTCATTTCCGAGAATGTTCAGGATCCGTTTATATATGTCACGATGATATCGGTCGTATAAGCGCGCAAGGCATGCGCGCTCGGTCTCCGTCTCATCCACAGAGAAGCAAAGCAATGAACATCCTCCTTTCGATGCGTCCCGTCTCGGGCGATACTTTGGGTATGCATTTTCGGCGTTTGCCGCGGTCTCTATTGATATACACGATTGGGACACGTCTTTTTCGTCGCTGTTTTGCGATTGTTTACAATTTGTTTACAATTTCGTGAAATTTTAAACAAATGCGCACGGTGGAGTTATAAATCTGATTTTCGTTATGCAAAAGTAACTTTTCAAAAAAAGATATACATCAGGTCGGGCGGTTGGCGCTTGCGCAAGATCCTTCACTCCACTTCGTTTCGTTCGAGGATG